>DASPKS010000200.1:0-5576 GCA_035628035.1 Rubricoccaceae bacterium | reverse complement strand
AGTGCCGCCGTGCGTGCCTTCACGAGCAGGTCCTCCAGCCGCGCGTTGAATGGGGCAGCCATCCGGTGAGACGAGCGAACGCGGCCCTTCGCTGGGTTCCACGCCCGGGGCTCGACCCAGACCCCGGTAGCGGCCTCCTTCGCCTGCCTTGCATGGATCGCGCGAAGGTACACGGGAGCTGTTCCGTCAGCGCGGCTCTTGCTCGGTCGGAGGATCAGTTTGACGGAGGGCCTGCTCATGTTAGGTCCAACATAGGTCCAACACTCGGCGGCTTGACGCGGCTTTCAGACTGCCGAGCGAAACCATACGATAGGGCTCGAAACGTACGTTTTGGCACCGTGCGGCGCAATAGGCGCCGGTTGGAACCGAATGCGCCGAATCCAGTAGAGCCCACCCTGCTCCCGGCTCGCTTGCGGGCCGGGAGCTCGCATTTCATGCCGGAGGCCCCTCCTCGGCCGAGTTCGCCCCGCTCACCTACCCCCCCGGGGAGCCCATCCGGCTCGCCAGCGTGCCTACGGCCCTGGGCGCGGCCGACAGTGACGAGGCTGCACGGGCCGCCCTCCAGCGCGACGCCGCGCGCATCCGGCAGGGGCAATCCTTCCTCATGGCCCACGAGACCCATGGCCTCCTCGTCCTCTTCCAGGGGATGGACGCTTCCGGGAAGGACGAGGCCATCCGCGACGTGCTCGGGAGCGTAGACCCCCGCGGGGCTGAGTTCAAGCAGTTCCAGCGGCCCACCGAGAAGGAGCTCCGGCACGACTACCTCTGGACCGCGTTCCTCGCGATGCCGGCGCGGGGCCAGCTCGGCATCTTCAACCGCTCCTACTACGAGGCGGTGTTGGTCGAGCGGGTGCACCCCGAGCGGCTCGACGAGGCGAACCTCCCCGACGAGGCGAAGGCGGACGTGTGGGCCCGGCGGCTCCGCCAGATCTGCGACGTCGAGCGGTACCTCGTCGAGAATGGGATCCGCGTGCTCAAGTTCTTCCTCCACGTGTCGAAGGAGGAGCAGCGGCGGCGCCTCCTCACGCGGATCGAGCGGCCCGAGGAGCGGTGGCAGTTCAGCATGGCCGACGTCGAGGAGCGGTCGTTCTGGGAGGACTACCTCGCGGCGTACGACGACGCCCTCTCGCACACGAACACGACGCACGCCCCGTGGCACGTCGTCCCGGCCGACCGCGAGGGGCCCGCGCGGGCGGCCGTGGCGGCGGCGGTAGCCACGACCCTATGGTCGCTCCACACGGATTACCCCGCCCCTAGCGACGACGAGCGCGCGGAGATGGCGCGCGCGCGGAGGGCGCTCGAAGGCGAAGGCTAACCGGCCGGGAGCGGCCCATCGCGGGCGGGACCCTACTCGACCCGCACCAGGGCGCGGGTCTCTACGGTGCCCGCCAGTTCGATCCGGTACACGTACACCCCGCTCGGCGCGGCGCCGGCGTCCCACGTCACCTCATGCCGCCCTGCCGCTTGCACGCCGTCCACGAGCACGGCCACCTCGCGGCCCAGCACGTCGTAGACGGCCACCCGGACGGCACCCGCCTCGGGCACGGTGTACGCGATGACGGCCGACGCGCGGAACGGGTTGGGATAGCTCCACAAGCGCGCGGTCCCTGCCGGCTCTGTGGGCTCGATCGGCTGGGGCCCCCCGTGGCGGAAGACGTACGCCGCGCCGGAGTCGGTCCCCCGCGCGTCGGCCTGGCTGGCCCCCACGAGCGCCGCGTCGCCGTCCAGCGCTACCGAGACGCCGAACTCGTCCGACGCGGCGCCGTCGCTGGCGGTGAGCTTCTGCTCCTCGGACCAGAGCCCGCTGCTCCCGTCCCGGCGGAAGACATACGCCGCGCCGGAGTCGGTCCCCCGCGCGTCGGCGACGAACGCGCCCACGAGGCCCACGTCGCCGTCGAGCGCCACGGAGAACCCGAAGTTGTCGAACGCTGCGCCGTCGCTCGGGAGGAGCTCCTGCTCCTCCACCCACTGCGCCGTGTCGCCGTCGTAGCGGAACACGGTTGCCGAGCCCATGGGCACGCCGCCCTCCGTGTCGCGCTCGGCCCCGATGAGGGCCGCGTCGCCGTCCAGCGCTACCGCGCCGCCGAAGTAGTCCAGCTGCTGGCCGTCGCTCGCCAGCAGCTTCTGCGTTTCTACCCACTGCCCGGAGCCGGAATCGAACTGGAAGACGTACGCGGAGCCGGCGTCGAGGCCCTGGTCGTCGCTCTCGGCCCCGAGCAGGATCACGTCGCCGGAGACCGAGACGGCCGCGCCGAGGTTGTCGGCGTACGCGCCGTCGCTCGCGGTCAGCTTCTGCTCCTGCACCCACTGCCCCGAGCCAGCGTCGTAGCGGAAGACGTAGGCGGAGCCGGCGTACTCGGCCACGTCGTCGTCCTGCGCCGCCCCCACCACGGCCACCGAGCCGTCGAGGTCTACCGCGTGGCCGAACCGGTCCATCGCCGTGCCGTCGCTCGCGAGCAGCTTCTGCTCTTCCAGCCACTGCCCGGAGCCGGCGTCGTAGCGGAAGACGTAGGCGGCCCCTGCGCCGGGTGCGCGGTCGTCGTCGAACCCGGCACCGACGAGGGCCAGGTCGCCGTCGATGGCCACCGCCCACCCGAAGTTGTCGCCGCCTTCGGCGTCGCTGGCGGTGAGTTTCTGCTCCTGGAGCCACACGCCGGCGCTCGCCTCGTATCGATACACCGTCGCCGAGCCCGAGCCGCCGCCGGCGTCGTCGTCGCCCCACGCCCCCACGATGGCGACCCCGCCCCGGAGGTCCACGGACCACCCGGCGAAGTCGCCGGCGGCGCCGTCGGCCGCGAGCAGCCTCTGCTCCTCGGCCCACTGCGCGAGCGCGGCCGGGGCCAGCGGGCCCGCCAGGAGGCCAAGAGCGACGGGGAGGAGCCGGAGGGCGGAGCACATGGGAGGAGGCGAGGTGGTGGAACCCGCCGCGAAGCTACGCCGCCCCTCCCCCCTTCGTGGAGCAGGCCCAGAGACCCGATCAGGGAGCTGGGGCCGAGGAAGCGCGCCGTTCGAGCGCGGCGAGCATGTCCTCGACGCGGCAGAGCTTGAGGCGGGGCCGCCCCTTCGCGGCGCCCTGCGCGAGCTCGTGGGCGTCGAGCTTCCGCCAGTCATCGTACACGAACACGTCGGGCTGGTGCGCGCGGACGAGGCGCTCGGCGGCCTCCGCCTCCGGGTGCGCCGGCTGGAGGGTGGCCCCACGCGCGGCGTCCTCCAGCATCGCGGCGACGGTCTCCTGCGCGTCGGGCTTGTTCGTCCCGATCACGCCCATCGGGCCGCGCTTGATCCAGCCGGCGACGTAGAGCCCGGGGATGGGCTGCCCGGCGGCGTCGAGCACACGGCCTGCCGCGTTGGGAACGACGCCCCCGCTCTCGTGGAACGGCACACCCGCGAGCGCCACGCCGCGGTAGCCGACGGAGCGGAAGACGAGCCCGGCCTCGATCTCCTCCTCTTCGCCGGTGGGCTGGGCGCGGAGCCCGCCCTTCCCGTCCTCTACCAGCGCGTTGCGGATGATCCGCACGGCCCGCACGCGGCCCGCCCCGTCCCCCAGAATCTCCGTCGGGGAGACGAGGAAGCGGAGGACGATCCGGCGGCGCTTCCCCGAGGGCGCGCGCCGCGCGTACTCCTGGAGGAGCTCCACCATCTTCGTTACCGAGCGGTCGGGCGCGGCCGCCAGCGCGGCCTGGCTCAGCGGGTCGAGCGCGACCTCCTCGGGGCGCGCCGCCACGTCGGCGTCGGCCATCTCGCCGAGCTCCTTCACCTCGGGCAGCGTGAAGGCGGCCTGCACCGGCCCGCGCCGCCCGAGCATCACCACCTCGCGGAGGCGGCTCTCGCGGAGCGCCTCCAGCGCGTAGTCGGCGATGTCGGTCTGCTCCAGTTCCTCGGGCGTGCGGCAGAGGATGCGCGCCACGTCCACGGCCACGTTGCCAACGCCGACGACGACGGCGCGCTCGGCGGAGAGGTCGAACGTGTGGTCGCGGAACTCGGGGTGCCCGTTGTACCACGCCACGAACTCGGTGGCGGAGTGGCTCCCGGCGAGGTCCTCGCCCGGGATGCCGAGGCTCCGGTCGGTCTGCGCGCCCGTCGTGAAGAGGAGCTGGTGGTAGTGGGCTTCCAGCTCTTCGAGGCCGAGGTGCTCCCCGAAGCACACGTTCCCGAAGAACCGGAAGCGCGGGTGGTCGGCCACCTTCTCGAACACCCGCGTGACCGACTTGATCTTCGGGTGGTCCGGGGCGACACCGCTGCGGACGAGCCCGAACGGCGTCGGGAGGCGGTCGTAGAGGTCCACCTCGACGACGGGGTCGTCGTGCCGGAGGAGGTGCTCGGCGGCGTAGAACCCGGCCGGCCCGGCGCCGACGATGGCGACGCGGAGGGGGCGCTCGGCCGTTCCGAAGGACGGGGCAGCAGGCATGGGGGCGAGCGGCGGGGACCCCCCAATCTCTGCATCGCGGCCCACTCGTCGGCGGGCCCGGCGCACTTTCCTTCCGAAGCGCCCGTCAGTGCGCGACGGGGGGCGGGACGAAGCGGCCCGTCCCATCGTCCACCTCGACCCCTTCGGGCTGGCCCTGCTCGGCACCGACCGTCGAGCCGCGTCCGGGGTAGTGATCGAAGTGCCGTTTCAGCGGGAGCTCCGGCAGGAGCAGCGTCACGGCCCACCCGGTCACGACGAGCGCGAGCGCCATCACGAAGACGGGATGCAGCGCGCCGGCAAACGCCGCGCGGAGGGCGGGCGAAGCGACCTCCGGGCTGACCGGCAGCGCCCCTTCGGCGCCGAAGCTCCCGGCCGCGCTGCCGAGCGTCCCGGCCAGCCCGAGGGCCAGCACCGCCCCCATCGCTGCCGCCCCGGCGGTGCCCCCGATCTGGCGGAAGAACTGGCTCGCGCTCGTGGCCTGCCCGAGCTTCCGCACGTCCACGGCGTTCTGGATGGCGAGGGTGTAGAGCGGCATGGCCGGGCCGATCCCGAGCCCGCACACGACCATGTAGAGCGTGGCGCGCCCCGCGCTCGTAGCGGCGTCCATCGTCGTGAGGAGGTACACGCCAACGGCGAGGAGTGCCCCGCCGCCCACCATGAACGGCTTGTACCGGCCCCACCGCGCGACGAGCTGGCCCGAGACCGTCGAGCCCGTGACCACGCCCATCGAGAGGGGGATCATGGCGGCGCCCGCGCCCGTGGCCGAGACGCCCACCACGTTCACGAGGAACAACGGGAGGAACACGATGAGCCCGATGAACGCGCCGCCGTAGAAGAACAGCGCGGCGTTCGCGACGGAGAACACGCGGTTGCGGAACAGCCCGAGGTCGAGGAGCGGGTGCGCGCTGTGGACCGCCCGCGCAGCGAAGAGGGCGAGGAGGATGGCGGCCCCGGCGAAGAGGCCGACGGTCGTCGGGCTCGTCCACGGGTGCGCCTGCTTGTCGAGCTGGAGCGCGAGGATGAGCGGGACGAGCCCGCCCATCAGGAGGAGGGCACCGGGCGCGTCGAGCCGCCCTTTCGTAGGGGGGATCAGGGGGGGCATCCGCTGCGCGACGAACCAGAGGGCGAGCGCGCCGAAGGGGAGGTTCACGTAGAACACCCACCGCCA
>DASPKS010000199.1:0-4746 GCA_035628035.1 Rubricoccaceae bacterium | reverse complement strand
ACGGCGTGCTCCCGCTCATCTGCGGGACCCTCCTCATCACCGTCATCGCCTCGCTCGTGGCGCTCCCGCTGGGGCTGATGAGCGCGATCTACATCGCCGAGTACGCGCCGGCGCGCGTTCGGAAGTTCTTGAAGCCGGGGCTGGAGCTCCTCGCCGGCGTGCCGACGGTGGTCTACGGCTACTTCGCGCTCACCTTCGTGACGCCGCTCCTCCAGCAGCTCATCCCGACGCTCAGCATCTACAACGCGCTCTCGGCCGGGCTCGTCGTCGGCGTGATGATCCTCCCGATGGTGGCGTCGCTGAGCGAGGATGCGCTGCGGGCGGTGCCCCGGTCGCTCGCTGACGGCGCCTACGCCCTCGGCGCCACCAAGATCGAGGTCGTCCTCCGCGTGCTCGTGCCGGGCGCGCTCTCCGGCATCATCGCCTCGTTCATCCTCGCCATCAGCCGCGCTATCGGCGAGACGATGATCGTGACGGTGGCGGCGGGCGCCACGCCCCGCCTCACGCTCGACCCGACGGAGTCGGTGCAGACGATGACGGCGTTCATCGTGCAGGTAAGCCTCGGCGACACCCCGGCCGGCTCGACCGTCTTCAACAGTCTCTTCGCCGTCGGCCTCCTCCTGTTCCTGATCACCCTGGGGATGAACCTGCTCGCCGTCGCGCTCATCCGCCGCTTCCAGGAGCGCTACTGATGGCCGCCCCCGCCCCGGCGGCCGCGGCCGCCTTCGACCTGCCGGAGTTCGACGAGCGCGTCGGCGCGCGGAAGCGGACGGGCCTCGTGCTCGCTACCCTCCTCTTCCTCTCGACGCTCGTGGGCGTGCTCGTCCTCCTGACCCTGATGGTGGACGTGTTCGTGAAGGGGCTCCCCTGGCTCGACGGGCAGTTCCTGAATAGCTACCCCTCCCGACTCCCCATCCGCGCCGGTATCAAGAGCGCCATCGTCGGCTCGCTGTGGACGATGGGGCTCACGGCCGTGCTGGCCGTCCCCATCGGGATCGCGAGCGCGGTGTTCCTGGAGGAGTACGCCCCGCGCGGGTGGTTCTTCCGGCTCATCCAGACGAACATCGCCAACCTGGCCGGCGTGCCGAGCGTGCTCTACGGGATCCTGGGGCTGGCCGTGTTCGTGCGGTTCTTCGGGCTGGGGCGGAGCCTCATGGCCGGGAGCATCACGATGGCCCTCCTCATCCTCCCCGTCCTCATCATCTCGACGCAGGAGGCGCTGCGGGCCGTGCCGTCGGGGCTGCGCGAGAGCGCCTACGCCCTCGGCGCCACGCGCTGGCAGGTGGTGTGGAGCCACCTCCTCCCCGTGGCCGCCCCCGGCATCCTCACCGGCGTCATCCTCTCGCTCAGCCGCGCCATCGGCGAGACGGCCCCCCTCATCATGATCGGCGCCGCCTCGTTCGTGGCGTTCCTGCCCGAATCGGTGATGGACTCCTTCACGGTGATGCCGATCCAGATCTTCAACTGGACCGCCCGCCCGCAGATCGAGTTTCAGGGGCTCGCCGCCGCCGCCATCGTCGTCCTGATGGTGCTCCTCTTCGCGATGAACCTCAGCGCGATCCTCCTCCGCAATTACTTCGAGCGCCACCGCGCCCGCTGAGGCGCCCCCACCATGCCCGACGCCCCCAACCCCGGCCCCTCCTTCGGCGACCTCGGCACCGAGGAAGCCATCCGCGAGGAGGCCGAGAACCTCCAGAACGCGGAGAAGGAGCCCGAGCACCTCAGCGAACAGGGCCGCCCCACGCCCGGTGGGCCGCCCGACCGCACGGCCACCCCGAACCCGAAGATCCAGGTTCAAGACGTCTCGTTCTGGTACGGCGCCAAGCAGGTCCTCAAGGACATCACGATGGACGTGCCGCCGAACCAGGTGACCGCGTTCATCGGGCCCTCGGGGTGTGGGAAGAGCACGCTGCTCCGGTGCCTCAACCGGATGAACGAGCTCATCCCGGAGTCCCGCCTCACCGGCCACATCCTCATCGACGGGCAGGACATCTACGAAGGCGCCGACCCCGTGATGGTGCGCCGCCGGATCGGGATGGTGTTCCAGAAACCCAACCCGTTCCCCAAGTCGATCTACCAGAACGTGGCCTGGGGCGCGAAGATCAACGGGTTCAAGGGGAACATGGACGAGCACGTCGAGCACTGCCTCCGGCAGGCCGCGCTGTGGGACGAGGTGAAGGACCGGCTGAAGGAGCAGGCTTACAGCCTCTCCGGCGGCCAGCAGCAGCGCCTGTGCATCGCGCGTACGCTCGCCGTCAAGCCCGACGTGGTGCTCATGGACGAGCCAGCCTCGGCGCTCGACCCCATCGCGACGGCGAAGCTGGAGGAGACCATCCTCGATCTCAAGAAGGTCTACACCATCATCATCGTCACCCACAACATGCAGCAGGCCTCGCGCATCAGCGACGAGACTGCCTTCTTCTACCTCGGCGAGCTCGTCGAGCTGAACAAGACTGTGGAGCTGTTCACCCGCCCGAAGAACCCCCGCACCGAGGACTACATCACCGGCCGCTTCGGCTGACCTTTTCGTTCCGGTCGTATCGAAGGGAACGACCGCATGCCGCCCTCCCCGCTCCTCGCCCTCCCTGCCGATGTCCGCCTACCGCCCCCTCGATGAGGAGATCCGCCTCCTCTGGGACCTCCTCGTCAAGATGAACCTCCTCGTCGACGAGCAGCTCGCCGACGCCATCGACGCCGTGACGACGTGCGACCTGGAAAAAGCCCAGCGCGTCCGCGACCGCGACGACGAGGTGGACAAGCTCGAGCTCGACGTCGACCACCAGTGCGAGCGGATCCTCGCGCTCCATACCCCCGTCGCTGTCGACCTCCGGCTCATCCTCACGGCGGTGAAGCTGAACACCGACCTCGAGCGAATCGGCGACCACGCGAAGAACCTCGCCAAGCTCACCCCCCGCCTCGAAGGGTGCACGGGGCTCGTCGGAGAGACGCGGATCCTCGAGACGGCCGACGCCGCGCGGGCCCTCCTCCGTGACGCCCAGGACGCGTTCATCAAGCGCGACCGCCTCCTCGCCCGCCGCGTCATCGCGCACGACCGCAACGTCGACGCGCTCCACCGCGAGACCGTGGACCGCCTCCTCGAGCTCGTCCGCGAGGACCCCGAACACGCCGGCCCGCTCGTCCACCTCGTCGTGATGAGCCGGGCCATCGAGCGGATCGCCGACTACGCCGTGAACATCGCCGAGACGGTCGTCTTCCTCATCGAGGGCGTGGACATCCGCCACCGGAAGCTCCAGCGCGGGCCGCATCAGGAGACGCCCGCCGAGGAGGCGTGAGGGGTTGACCGGTAGCGGCGGGGGCGGTATGCTCGGAGAGATCCGTGCGTGGATACGAGGGCCGAAACGTCCCCGACGCGCAGCGGCCTCCTTCAGCAACCCCTCCCGCATATGGCATGGACGATCCGGGGCTCCGTCGGACGGTGGGATAAGGGAGCCAAGAACGACAAGGCCGACGTCACGACGGTCCAGACGCTCCTGACCGACGCGGCGCAGGCCCAGGGGAACCCGAGCTACGACCCCGGCGGGATCGACGGCGTGATTGCGCGCCCCCCGGCCACGTCGAAGACGGTGTCGGCCATCGAGGCGTTCCAGCGGCTGTTCATGGCGCAGCCCGACGGGCTCATCCACGTGGGCGGGCGGACGTTCGAGCGGCTCGTCGAGGCGTCGGGCGCCGCGCCGGCCCCCTCGCCGACCCTCGGGGCGGGCGGCTTTTTTCCTTTTGCGAAGCTCCCCCAGCAGAGCTGGAAGACGGGGATGCGGCGGTTCGCGGCGAACCGGAACGGCGGCAAGCGCGCCCACGCCGGGTGCGACCTCTACTTCCCAGCGAACACGCCGATCTACGCCATCGCCGATGGCGTCGTGCTCCGCGACCCCTACCACTTCTACGACGTTGTCTTTGCGCTCGACGTGGACCACGGCGACTTCGTCGCCCGCTACGGCGAGATCAAGACGGACTGCCCGCTGCGCGCGGGCGACCCCGTGAAGGCCGGGACGGTGATCGCGAAGGTGGGGAAGATGAAGAGCATCGCGCAGCCGATGCTCCACTTCGAGCTCTACGACAAGAGCGCCACCGGGCCGCTGACGGAGCAGAACACCTCGCGCTCGAAAAAGCGTGCGACGGATGGCGTCCCGTTCTTCCGCCGGATGGACCTCATCGACCCGACGCCGCTGCTGGACCAGTGGAGCAGCAACCTGCCCACGTAGCGCGGCTCACCGCACGGCGTCCCAGGCGCGGGAGTACGAGCGGCCGAGGAACGTGACGGAGGCGCTGTTGAGGAACCACGCCCACAGCGTCCGCGCGTAGCCGCGCTGGCGGTACCGCCGGGGGTCCTCGTAGATCACGTGCCGCCAGAGGAACGCCGGGCGTGAGCCGCCTGTGCGGCGAGCGTGCTTCGCCAGCCGCTCGAACAGGTCGAAGTCCTCCCCCGCCGTGAGGTGCTCGCGGTAGCCGCCGACGGCCTCGAAGAGGTCCCGCCGGATCGCGTGGCACTCCCCGCGTCCCATCCCGCGCCCGACCGTGTTCCACGCCCAGAACACGGCGTTGCACCCGCCGAGCACGAGACGGTCGGCCAGCGTCGCTTCGTCGGGATGGACGACCACGCGGCACGTCGCCGCACCGTGCTCCCGGGCCGCTGCGATGAGGTCTGCGACGAAGGGCTCGACGGGCTCGGGGAGGCGGACGTCGGCGTTGAAGAAGAGGAGGACGTCGGCCGAGGCGAGGCGGGCGCCC
>DASPKS010000198.1:0-7781 GCA_035628035.1 Rubricoccaceae bacterium | reverse complement strand
CCACGCTCATCGAGGCCGAGGTCGAGCTCTGGCGCGGCGGCACGCTCCTCGACCGCGTGACGTCGTACACCGCGCTGCGGAGCGTGGCCGTGCGCGGCGACCAGTTCCTGTTGAACGGGCGCCCGTACTACCTCCGCCTCGCGCTCGACCAGGGCTACTGGCCCGACTCGCTCATGACCCCGCCCGACGACGACGCCCTCCGGCGCGACGTCGAGCTGGCGAAGGCGATGGGGTTCAACGGCGTCCGGAAGCACCAGAAGATCGAGGACCCCCGCTTTCTCTACTGGGCTGATCGCCTTGGCCTCCTCGTGTGGGAGGAGATGCCGAGCGCGTACCGGTTCACCGAGAAGGCGGTCGAGCGCATCACGCGGGAGTGGGCGGCCGTCATCGAGCGCGACATCAACCACCCGTGCATCGTCGTCTGGGTGCCGTTCAACGAGTCGTGGGGCGTGCCCGACCTCGCCGAGAAGGAGGCCCACCGCCACTACGTCCGCGCGCTGTACCACCTCACGAAGACGCTCGACCCCACGCGCCCCTGCATCGGGAACGACGGGTGGGAGAATGCCGCCACTGACATCCTCACGATCCACGACTACGACCCCCGCCCGGAGGGGCTCGCCGCCCGCTACGGCGCGAACGTGGCCGTGGCCGACCTCCTCGGCGGGCTGCTCCCGGCGGGGCGCCGCCTCACCGTCGAGGGGTTCACCCACGCCGACCAGCCGCTCATGCTCACGGAGTTCGGCGGGATCGCCCTCGCCGAGGCCGACGCGCCCGGCGCCGACGAGGCGTGGGGGTATGCCATCGCCCGCGACGCGGAGGAGCTCTTCGCGAAGGTCGCGGACCTCCTCGCGGCCGTCCACCGCGTCCCGCTCTTCCGGGGGTTCTGCTACACCCAGTTCACCGACGTCTTCCAGGAGGCCAACGGGCTCCTCACGATGGACCGCCGCCCGAAGGTGCCGCTCGACCTCCTCGCGTCGGTGGTGAAGGGGCCGTTCGAGGAGCGGCCCGAGGTGCTCTGGGCCGCCGCGCAGCGCGGCGAAGGGCTCGGCGCCGAGCCCGCCGCCTGACCATGCACCGGCTCGCCCTCCGCAAGCTCGACGGCCGTGCGCTCTACCTCTACGGCCGCGCCCCCCTCGGCGAGGGGATCGCGGCGACGAGCCCCTCGCCCGAGCCGGTCGTCGCGAATCCGCACCTCCGCTGGCACCCGCTGCGCGGGGAGTGGGTCGCCTACGCGAGCCACCGCCAGCACCGGACGTACAAGCCGCCCGCCGCCTTCAACCCCCTCGCCCCGACGACCAACCCGGCGCACCCGACCGAGCTCCCGGCCGGGGTTTACGACGTGGCGGTGTTCGAGAACCTGTTCCCTTCCCTCGCGATGGGCGCGGCAGTCGCGCCGCCGTGCTACGTCCCGACCCAGCCGGGCGTCGGCGCGTGCGAGGTGGTGGTGTTCACGCAGGACCCCGCGGGCTCGCTCGGGCGGCTGCCGCTCTGGCATATCGAGCTCCTCTTCGAGGTGTGGGCCGACCGCGTCCGCGAGATCGGCGCCAGGCCGGAGATCTGGTACGTGATGCCGTTCGAAAACCGGGGGGAGGAAGTAGGGGTCACGCTGCACCACCCGCACGGGCAGATCTACGCCTACCCCTTCGTGCCGCCGCTCCCGGCGCGCGAGCACGACCAGGCGCGGGCGTTCTACGGGACAGGCGGGCAAACGCTCCTCGCGCACGTCATCGCGCACGAAGAAGCGGACGGCCATCGGATGCTCTACGCCGGTCCGCACGCCGTGGCCTTCCTCCCTGCCTTTGCACGATACCCCTACGAGGCGTGGATCGCCCCCCGTCGGCCGGCCGCCACGCTTGCGGATCTCACAGAAGAGGACCGGGCTGACCTCGCGCGGGCGCTCAAGACCGTCCTCCTCAAGTACGACGGCCTCTGGCGCCGGCCCTTCCCGTACCTCATGGCCTTCCACCAGGGGCCGACGGACGGGCAGGCGAACCCCTGGGCGCACCTCCACATCGAGTTCTCGCCGCCATACCGGACCGAGAGCAAGCTGAAGTACCTCGCCGGGACCGAGCTCGCCGCCGGGATGTTCGCCAGCGACAGCGTGCCCGAGGGCAAAGCGGGGGAGCTGCAGGCGGTGGAGGTGTTCCTTGACTGAGGTCGAGACCAAGCTCACCCTCCTCCGCGAGGCGATGGAACGGCATGGCCTCGGCGCCGTGCGCCTCCGCGGCGTGGACTGGTTCGCGTGGGCGACAGCGGGCGGCGACAGCGCCGTCCTCCACACGACAGAGACGGGGGTAGCGGAGGTGCTGATCACGCCGGACGAAGCGCTCGTCCTCACGGATCTCATCGAGGCCGCGCGGCTGGAGGCGGAGGAGGCACCGGCCGGCTTCGAGGTGTGGGCCGCACAATGGTGGCATCCCGGCGAGCGCGACCGGGCGGCACGGGATCGCACAGGCGGGCGGCCCGTCGCCAGCGACCGGCCTACAGCAGGCGAGGTGCCCCTGCCGGAGGAGGTCGTTCGTGCCAAGCGACGACTCCTGCCCGAGGAGGTGGCCCGCTACCGCGCCCTCGGCCGCGACGCGGCCGAGGCGATGACCGCCGCCCTCACTGCCGCGGAACCGGACTGGACCGAGCGCAATCTCGCCGGGCGCGGAGCGGCCGAGCTGTGGGCGCGAGGGGTCCACCCGGCGCTCGTGCTCGTCGGGGGAGAAGGCCGCGTCGCGCGCTACCGGCATCCGATGCCAACGACTGCCCCACTCGGCGACCGGGCCATGATGGTGTTCTGCGCTCGACGGCACGGGCTCTACGCGAACCTCACCCGGTTCGTGTACTTCCGCGCAACCACGTCCGAAGAGCGGCGGCTCGACGAGGCGGTGCGGGCGGTCGAAGCCGAAGCCTTCGCACACTCGATGCCGGGTGCGGTGCTCTCGGAGGTGTACCGTGCCCTCCAGGACGCCTACGAGCGCGCGGGCCACAAGGGCGCGTGGGTGTGGCACCATCAGGGCGGCACGACGGGCTACCTCGCCCGGGAAGTCGTGGCCCATCCGAACACCGACGTCGTCATCGAGCCCGACACCGCGCTCGCGTGGAACCCGAGCCTGCCCGGCGCAAAGGTGGAGGACACCGTGCTCTGCACCGACGCCGGACTGGAGGTGATGACGGCGGACCCGATCTGGCCGACGGTCCCTTCTCATGGGGGGCGCCTCCGCCCTGACCTCCTCGTGCGACCATGACGACCTTCTCCGACCTCTTCGGCACCGAGCCGCAGGTGCAGGCCAGCGCGCCCGGCCGCGTAAACCTCATCGGCGAGCACACCGACTACAACGGCGGCTTTGTGCTGCCCACCGCGATCCCCCAGCGTGCCACAGTCCATCTTGCTGCGCGCGAAGACGAGACGGCCCGCATGGCGACGCTCAGCGCGGCCGGCGCGTGTACCGTCGAGGACTATGTGCTCGGCGCCGAATCCGCCGGACGCGGGTGGCTCGACTACGTGCAGGGGGTCACGAAGCTCCTTCAGGACGAGGGCGCCCCAGTACACGGCTTCGATGCGATGATCGTCTCGGACGTCCCCATCGGGAGCGGTCTCTCCTCCAGCGCGGCGCTCCTCGTCGCCCTCTTCCGCGCCCTCCGCCTCGCCTTCGATGTCGACCTCAGCGACCTCGAGATCGCCCGCCTGAGCCAGCGCGTGGAAAACGAGTTCGTCGGTGCGCGCGTCGGCATCATGGACCCCATGGCGGCGAGCCTCGCCGACACCGACGCCGCGCTCTTCCTCGACACGCGCGACCTCTCCTTCCGCCGCGTGCCACTGCCCCACGAGGCGCTTGAGCTGGCCGTCCTCCACTCGGGAGTGGCGCATCAGCACGCGAGCGGCGACTACAACACGCGCCGAGCCGAGTGCGAGGAAGCCGCGCGGGTCCTCGGGGTCGCGCAGCTCCGCGACCTCCCCGTGGACGACCTCGACCGGCTGGCCGCGCTCCCCGAACCGCTGAACCGCCGCGCCCGCCACGTCGTCACCGAGAATGCGCGGGTACTCGAGGCTGTGGCGGCGCTGGAGCGCGCGGACGCCGTGCGGCTCGGTGTCCTCTTCGATGCCTCCCACGCCTCGATGCGCGACGACTACGAGGTCTCAACCCCGGAGATCGACCTGCTCGTCTCCCTCGCACGGGCAGAGCCCGGCGTGTACGGCGCGCGGCTCACGGGGGGCGGCTTCGGCGGCTCCATCGTAGTGCTGTGCGCCCCCGGCACGGCTGCGCGTACGGCGGCGCGCGTGGCCGAGGCGTACGGCGTCCAGGCAGGCTGCGCGGCAACGGTCCTCGTGCCGAAGCCCGGCAGCAACGCCCACCCCGAAGCATAAGCAGCCGGTAGTCCGATGCTCTACCCGCACCCGAACCGGCGCAATGGTCGCCCCGCCCCGCACGCCCGCCACGGCACAGCGCCGGGCGAGGTGGAGGTGTGGGGCGGCGTGGAGTGCACGGTGAACCGCGTGGGCGACCGGTTCTTCGACCAGCTCGAAACGAGCGGCCACGCCCGCCGCCTCGACGACCTCGACCGCTTCGCCGGGCTCGGCCTCCGCACCCTCCGCTTCCCCGTGCTCTGGGAGCGGGTGGCGCCGCATGGCCTCGCCGAGGCCGATTGGTCGTGGGTGGATGAGCGGATGGGTTGCCTCCGGGCGCTGGGCCTCACGCCCATCGTCGGGTTCGTCCATCACGGGAGCGGTCCACGCGAGACGAGCCTCATCGATCCGCACTTCCCCGCGAAGCTCTCTGCGTTCGCCCGTGCATTCGCCGAGCGGCACCCGTGGGTAGAGGCCTACACTCCGGTCAACGAACCTCTCACGACGGCCCGTTTCAGCGGGCTCTACGGGCTCTGGTACCCGCACGGCCACGACGATACGACGTTCGCACGGGCGCTCGTGACACAATGCCGCGCCGTCGTGGAGGCCATGCGCGCCATCCGGGAGGTGAACCCGGCGGCGCGGCTCGTCCAGACCGAAGACCTCGGGCGCGCCTGGAGCACGCCCGCGCTCGCGTACCAGGCCGACTTCGAGAACGAGCGCCGCTGGCTGACGTGGGACCTGCTCGCCGGCCATGTAGGCCGAACCCATCCGCTCTGGTCCTACCTCATCGGGTCCGGGATCTCCGCGCGCGAGCTGGACGGTTTCCTGAATGACCCCTGCTCGCCAGACGTCCTCGGCGTCAACCACTACCTCACGAGCGAGCGCTTCTTGGATGAGCGATTGGAGCGGTACCCGGTCCACACCCACGGCCGCAACGGGCGCCATCGCTATGCGGACGTGGAGGCCGTGCGCGTGCTCGCGCAGGGCCCGGCCGGGCTGGAAGCGCTGCTTCGAGAAGCGTGGGCGCGGTACCGCCGCCCCCTGGCTGTAACGGAGGTCCACCTCGGCTGTACCGTCGACGAGCAGATCCGGTGGCTCGTGGAGGCGTGGGGGGCCACCTGCGCTGCGCGCGCCTCAGGCGTGGACATGCGGGCGGTTACGGCGTGGGCGCTGCTCGGGTCGTTCGACTGGCCCTCGCTCCTCACCCGCGAGGAAGGCCGCTATGAGCCAGGCGTCTTCGACGTGAGCAGCGGCGTGCCGCGGCCGACCCCCCTCGCCGAGGTCGTGAGCACGCTCGCGCGTGGCCGTCGTCCTGCTCTAGCTGCCGCTACAGGGCTGGGGTGGTGGCGACGACCGGAGCGGATCCTCTACCCGCCGATCGACGCAGCGACGGGGCGCGACGCGGACCCACGGTGCGGGCCCGGGTACGCCGTCACCGGCGCGGCGGCGTAGCGCCGGACGTACCGTCGTTACAAGCCCACCTTTACCCCGACGTGGGCGGTGCGCCCCGGCGCCGGGAGGCCGAGCTGCGGCGTCACGACGGCGTCCGTCGCATTGTCGACGCGGGCGAACACCTCGACGGACGCCTCGCGCATGCGCGAAGGCCGGAGGCGGTATGCCGCGCGGGCGTTGAGCACGAGCGAGGGGTTCAGGGGGACGAGCGCGTTGCCATTGCCGAGCGAGTAGGCGCGGCCTGTGTAGACGACTTCGAGGAGGGCGGCAGGTCCGCGCCCGGCGTCGTAGGCGGCTGCGAGCCGCCCCAGTACGCCGGGCCGCTCGGCCAGCCGTTCGGGGTCGTCGGCCGCGTCTCGCAGCCGCCGGAGGTCCATCACCGTGAGGTGCCCAGTCACCTCGACGGCGCGTAAGGGCCGCGCCGCCCCGACGAACTCGACGCCCACCACACGGCTCCCCCGGAGGTTGATCCGCTGCCGCCGCGTCGTGCCCGTGGAGTCGGTCACGTTCCGCTGGTCGATGGTGTTCGCCGTAAAGGTCGCGAAGGGGATGACCTCCCCGCTGAAGCGCGCGCCGCTCGTCCCGAACCCCGCTTCGAAGAGCCAGCTCGACTCCGGCTCGAGGTTGGGGTTGAGGAGGAAGCGGCGGAGCGCCTCGCCGAACAGCTCGCGCATCGTCGGGAAGCGCGTCTTCCGGCCGGCCGCGGCGCGGGCGAACCACGCGGGCGCCTCGTAGCGCGCCCCGAGGGAGAGGTTGTAGTCGGCGAAGGGGTCGCGCTCCGGCTTGTCGCCGGTAAGCGGCATGAGCGAGGCGTCGAGCCCGGCGCCGGCTTCGACGCGGAGCGTCGCCGTGAGTGGAATCTCGTACGCCGCGCCTACGCTCAGCAGGTGCTGCCGGTACCGGAGCGTGGGGAAGTCCTCGCCGGGAACGGGCTCGCCGGTCTCCTCCAGATCGAGGTCGCGCTGGTCGTGGGTCGACGTGAGCGCGCTCGCGGTCATCCGCACGGCGCCGGTTCCCAGCGCGTGTCGGAGGGTGAAGCGGGCCCCTCCGGTCCGGTCGTCGTCCTCCTGCCGCGCCTCAGGCCGGTCGTAGGCGTCGGAGGGGTACGAGGCGATGTGCTGGCGGAACACGCCGGCCCACGCCGCCGCCTTCCACGTGTCCTCCGTGCCGAGCGTCCCTTCGGCGTTGAGGACAGCCATCGTGGTTCGCCACAGCGGGTAGCGCCAGTAGCGGGGTGGGTCGAGGGCCGGGTCGAGGTGGGCCTCCGGCGCCACGCCCTCCTCCGCGTCCACGTGGAGGAGCGTGAGCCCGACGAGGGTGCCGCCGCCGAGCGTGTAGACCCCGCGCGCGTAGACGTTGGCGACCCGTGCGTCGGTGTTCGTGCGCACGTCGTCGCCGGCCTGGCTGAAGGGGAGGTCGGCGCCGCCCGCGACGGGGAAGCCGTCGTGGCGCGCGTAGCCCACCTGCGCGGTGTAGCCCAGCCGTCCCGCCGTCCCGCTGTAGAGGAGCGAGCCGAACACGTTCGCCTGCGTGCCGAACCGGCCAACGGCCTCGAGGCGGCGCTCGCCCGGCACGGGCGCCCGCGAGGCGAAGTTGATCACGCCGCCGAGCACGTTCGCCCCGTACTCGATGGAGGCCGGCCCCTTCGCCACCGTCACCGCGCCGACGACGCCGGCCGGGACGAGGTCGAGGTCGACGCGGTTGTCCCAGGGAACGTTCAGCGGCGCGCCGTCGAGGAAGAACGCCGTCTGGCGCTCGCCGCCGCTGCGGAGGTAGACCAGCGTCTCGCCACGCGAGTTCGTCAGCGCGTGGGCGGCGGGGATGAGCCGCGTGAACTCGGCCACGACATCGGCGTCGGCGCGGGCGACCTCTCGCGGCGTGACTCGCTGGACCGTCGCCGGTGAGGCCTCGGCCGCGCGGTCCCCCTGGATGACGACCTCCTGGAGCTGGTAGGCGCGGGCCGAGTCCGGCGTCGCGGGCTCCTGCGCTCGCG
>DASPKS010000197.1:0-7551 GCA_035628035.1 Rubricoccaceae bacterium | reverse complement strand
GCTCCACTACGACGCGGTTGGCCTCCATCTCTGAATGGACGGAAGGACGGGCGGCGGGGTCCTTCTCCTTCGAGGCGCGCTGCGATGGGAGTGGCAGAATGGTTCGGATTACGAACGGGCGCTTCGATGTGGCAACGGACGAAGTACATGGCTAGGGATAACCTGGACCCCATCGTACACTGTACCGGAGCCTCGATGACGTCCCCGCCGCTGATCCGGGCGTCCTTAAATAGAGAAGGCCCCGGCTTCAAGCCGGGGCCTTCTCTCAAACAGCAGGCTCAAGGAGCCTTCTGCCTGCGGGGCGAACTAGAAACGGCGGTTGCCGCCACCACCGAAGCTGCGGTTGCCACCGCCGCCGTAGCTGCCGCCCCCGTTGGAGCGCTCCTCGCGGGGGCGCGCCTCGTTGACGGTGAGCGTGCGCCCGCCGAGGTCCTGGCCGTTGAGCCCGGCGATAGCCTGGGTGGCCTCGCCCTGGTTCGGCATCTCGACGAAGCCGAAGCCGCGCGGCTGGCCCGTGAACTTGTCCTTGATGAGGGCGACCGAGCTGACGGCGCCGTACTGCTCGAAGGCCGTACGGATCTGTGCTTCGGAGTGGGAGTGAGGCAGGTTGCCTACGTAGAGGTTCATCGTCGTTGGGTAAAGAGAGAGTAAGGCCAGGCAACCGCCAACTGAAAAGGCTTCCTGCGGCCAGGTGGGCTTCGACGCACGCACCTGAAGCAGAAAGCCTGAAAAGCAACCGACGATGCACGGACGGGGGTAGCACGGGCAGCCCCCCGGAGAGTTCCGCCTCCTTCCTATCTTCTCCGACGTCTCTACTCCCCGGGTACTCCCATGAGCCAGCGCAAGACGTTCGAGGCCCCCATCGAGGACGCCGGCGGCGGCGGGATGTTCGTCAGCGTCCCCTTCGACGTGGAGGCGACCTTCGGTAAGAAGCGCCTCCCCGTCGTGGCGACGTTCGACGGCATCCCGTACCGGGGCACGGCCGTGCGGATGGGCGGCCCGCAGCACATCCTCGTCGTCCTCAAGGCCATCCGCGAGCAGCTCGGGAAAGGACCGGGCGACACCGTGAAGGTCACGCTCGAAGAGGACACCGCGCCGCGCGAGGTCGAGGTCCCCGCCGACTTCCGCCAGGCGCTCGGCGCGCACCCCGCTTCCGCTGCGTTCTTCGACGGCCTCGCATACTCCCACCGCCGCGAGTACGTGCGCTGGATCGAGGACGCCAAGCGCGAAGAGACGCGGCGCTCCCGCATCGAGAAGGCCATCGGGATGCTGGCCGACGGGAAAAAGGAGCGCTGAGGAACGCCCATGCGGATGGCCCCCCTCTCGCTTGGCCTGGCGGCGCTCGCCTTCGCCGGCTTCGGCGCGTGGCTGCTCGTGGACCCCGCCGCCCTCTCCGTCCTCGGGATCGAGCTGACGCGGCCTACGGCGACGACGGAGATCCGCGCGTTCTACGGGGGGCTGGAGCTGGGCCTTGCCGCCTTCTTCGCCCGCGCGGCCACACGTGTGGAGTGGTTCCGGCCGGCGCTGCTCGCGCAGGCCCTTGCGCTGGGCGGGATCGTGCTCGGGCGCGTCGTCGGGTTCGTCGTGGACGGCAGCGCGGCGCCGCTGATCCTCGCGTTCGCCGCCCTGGAAGCGGCGGGCGCCGTGCTGGCTGCCCTCGCCCTCCGGCAGCTGACGGGCTAAGCGCCCATACGGCGTCTCTATTTTGACGGGAGCAACCGCCCCACCACCCATGCTGCCCGCCTCCCTCCCCGACGACGCCCGCCTCTGGCTCTTCGCTGCCGACCGCGCGCTGTCGCTTGAAGAACAGACCGCCTTGCTCGACGTGCTCCGCCCCTTCTTCGCAGGCTGGACCTCGCATGGGCGACCCGTCACCGGCGCGGCGGAAGTCCTCGAAGACCGCGTCGTCGCACTCGGCGCCACCCTGAGCGGGGACCTCTCAGGGTGCGGGATCGACCAGATGCAGCACGCCCTCGACGAGGGCGCCGCCCGCCTCGGCGTCGCGTGGCTCTCCCCACTCGACGTCGCTTACCGCGACGGCAACGGCTGGCACACCGTCTCCCGCGCCGCCTTCCGCGCGCTCGCGCGCGAAGGCGCTGTCACGCCCGACACGCATGTGCTGGACGTGACCGCGGCAACGGTAGGCGATCTCCGCGCGAACGGGGTCGTGCGGCCGGCGCACGCGGCGTGGCACGGCCGGGCGTTCGGGCTGGCCCTCCCCGCCGGAGCCTGAGTCCGCCGCTCATGGCGCGCCGCCGTGCTCGGTTCAGCCCGACCGCCCGCGAGGCGCTCCTCGGCGTCAGCGCCATCTCGGTCCTTCTCGCCGTAGGGACGGCGGGGTACATGGCGATCGAGGGGTGGACCGCGATGGACGCCCTCTACATGACGTTCATCACGCTGGCCACCATCGGGTTCGGCGAGACCCATCCCCTCTCCACCACCGGCCGCCTGTTCACGATGGCGATCTCGACGGTGGGCATCGGGACCTTCGCGTACATTGCCGCGCGGCTCGTCCAGCTCGTCCTCACCACGCAGCGCTTCCGCGAGCGGCTCATGCAGCGCCGGATCGACCAGCTCGAGAACCACTACGTCATCTGCGGCTACGGGCGGCTCGGCCAGCGCCTGACACGCGACCTCCTCGCCGCGGGCCGCGAGGTCGTTGTCATCGACCGTCGGAGCGACCGCGTTGAGGCGCTCAATGAGGCGGGCGTGCTCTACGTGCAGGGGGAAGCGGAAGAAGAAGAAACGCTCCGGTCCGCGGGGCTGGCTCGCGCCGCTGGGCTCGTCCTCGTCCTCCCGCAGGACGCCGCCAACGTGTTCGTGGCGCTGACGGCCCGCGAGATACGCCCCCGCGAGGGGCTCCGCGGCCTCCTCATCGTGGCACGGACGAACGAGCAGGCGTCCATCCCGAAGCTCCTCCGCGCCGGCGCGGACAAGGTGATCTCCCCCATCGAGATCGGCGCCGACCGGATGGCGCAGACGATCCTCCGCCCCAACGTGGACCGGTTCATGGAGCAGGTCCTCGGCGTGGGCGCGCTCGACTTCAACATGGAGGAGGCCCGCATCGAGCGCACCTCGTTCCTCGACGGCCGCTCCCTCGCCGAGATCGACTTCCGCCGCCGGTTCGACACCATCGTGGTGGGCATCCTCAAGGGGACGACGGGGCAGTGGCGGTTCAACCCCGACGCCGCGCTCCCCCTCCGCGCGGGCGACACCCTCGTCGTCCTCGGCCCGCCGCGGATGATCCACCGCCTCCGCGAGGAGGGCTGTGCCGCCGGCACGGCCACCTCGGACTTCTTCCGCACGGGGCCGCCGGGCGGCCCTTCGGGAACCCGCGCGCTCGACGTGCTTCCTGAGGAGCCCCGCCCCGAGGACCTCTCCCCTGCCGACCTCCCGCCGGATGTCCTCGGTGACGGCCACAAGCCCTCAATGCCCCCCGTGCTATGACGGACCCCGCGCCCGGCACGCTCCTCATCGCTGAGCCGCCGATGGCTGACCCCAACTTCAAGCGGTCGGTCATCCTCCTCTGCGAGCACGATGAGGAGCAGGGCTCGTTCGGGCTCGTGCTCAACCGCCCGGCCGAGTTCCGCCTGGCCGAGGTCGCCAACCGCCCCCTCCCCTTCGACGCGCCACTCGCCTTCGGGGGGCCGGTCCAGCTCGACACCCTCCACTACGTCCACCCCTACGGCGACGTGGTGGAGGGCGCGCTCCCCCTCGTAGACGACGTGTTCTGGGGCGGCCAGTTCGAGTCGCTCCTGGAGGGGATGGAGAAGGGGTGGCTGAACGCCGACCGGTTCCGGTTCTTCGTCGGCTACTCCGGATGGGGGCCGGGCCAGCTCCGCGCCGAGCTCGACGAGAAGTCGTGGATCGTCGTCCCGGCCTCGGCCGAGATCGTCTTCGCCGAGAGCGACGACGCGCTCTGGCGCGCGCTCCTCCGGCGGATGGGCGGCGAGCTCGCCCTCCTCTCGACGTTCCCGGACGACCCGCGCCTCAACTGAGGGGGCCTGGGAACGCCAACGGGGACCCTCCTAAAAAAACCAAAGGCCCCGGAGCGAGGGGGGCGCGCTCCGGGGCCAGGATGTCCAGACGGGACGGCAGCGGGGGACAGGCCGTCGGGGGGCTGCAACCGGCGGGAGGGCGTTGCCGGTGCGCGTAGCCGCTGGCACTTCTACGCGGCAGCCCGCTTGTGGTGGTCTGGACGTTTCCGAAAAGGGGAAAGAACAGGGTCGCTAAAATCGAAGATTCCCGAAGGGAATCAGCCGATGGCGGCCGGAGCCAGCACCAGCATCATCGCGACCAACGCGAGCCGCAGCAGAAGGAGCACCCGGTCGTTCAGTCGGTTCGTCGAGAGAGAGGCCGACGAGAGAGAGGCGAAAGGAGAGGGGCGCATCGAGAGAGGCAGGAGAGAAGTGCGGAACGCGAGAGGGGAGCTAAACGACCGGGTGCTCACTGCGTTCGCTGCGCCGACAGTATCGGGACCGCGTCACAACCCGCCCTATCGGACGGGGCCGGTTCCTCCTGTCCGCCTCGGTCCTACACTGCCCGACCCTGCCCGCCTCAGTCCACGAGGCCGTTGTCGAGGGCGTAGCGCATCAGCTCGGCGTTGTTCTTCAGCCCGAGCTTCTGGAGGAGCCGCGTGCGGTACGTCGAGACCGTCTTGACGCTGAGCGCGAGCTCGTCGCTGATGACGCCGACGGGCTTGCCCGACGCGATGAGGCGGAGCACCTGGAACTCGCGGTCGGAAAGCGCGAGGTGGGGCGCCTCCGCGGAGGGTGTGTCGAGGTGCGAGAGGAGCGCCTCGGCCATGACGGGCGTGAGGTACCGCCCGCCGGAGGCCACGCGGCGGATAGCCATCACGAGGTCGGTCTCGGCCGTTTCCTTCGTGAGGTAGCCGGAGACGCCCGCGCGCAGCACGCGCACGGCGTACTGGTCCTCGGGGTGCATCGAGAGCACGAGGAGAGGGAGCTCGGGGAACTCCGCGCGGAGCTGCTTGATGAGGTCGAGCCCGCTCAGCCCCGGCATGTTGAGGTCGAGCACGACGAGGTCGGGGACGCCCCGGCGGAGGAGCGCCAGGAGGTCGTCGCCGGAGGCGGCCTCCCCGGCCACCTCCAGGTCCATGGCTTCCGAGATCACGTCCGCCAGGCCGCGGCGGACGACGGTGTGGTCGTCGGCGATGACGACGCGGATCATGCGGGGGGGCGTCGAGGGGCGGGGAGCCCGGCGAGAGAGGGAGGCGAAGTATAGCGAGCCCCTGCGTCCCGGGCAAGGCAGGGGCCGGAATGACCCCTACCGGAGCGCCTTCCGCATCCGCTCGACGACCCCCGCCAGCTGCTCGGCGGCGTACGCCACCTCCGCCTCGGTCGTGGCCCGCCCGAAGGAGAAACGGACGGTGGCGGCGGCCGTCGCGCGGTCTCGCCCGAGGGCCCGGAGGACGTGGCTCGGCTCCAGCGCCCCGCTCGTGCAGGCCGAGCCGCTGGAGACGTACACCCCCGCCACGTCGAGCCCGAGGAGGAGCATCTCGCCGTCGAGCGCACGGCCGTCCGCTTCCGGCAGGAAGGAGAGGCTGAGGATGTGGGGGGCCGCCGGTGCGGGCGCCTCGTGGAACCCTTCGAGGGGAGTATTGAACACGACACCCTCGCCGAACCGCTCTCGGAGGGCCCCCGCGAGGCGGCCCTGGAGCGTGGCCAGCCGCACGGCTGTCGCCCCGCGCTCGGCCTCGGCCCGCGTCAGCGCCTCGGCGAAGCCGACGATCCCGGCCACGTTCTCTGTCCCCCCGCGCTGCCGCCGCTCCTGCGCGCCCCCGGCGACGAGCGGCGTGAAGGGCGTCCCGGCTCGGCGGTAGAGCGCCCCCACCCCCTTCGGCCCGCCGACCTTGTGGGCAGAGAGCGAGAGGAGGTCCACCCCGAGGGCGTCGACGTCCAGCGGGAGGAGGCCGGCGGCCTGCACGGCGTCGGTGTGGACGAGCGCGCCCGCCCGGCGCGCGAGGGCGGCGATCTCCGCCACGGGCGTGATCGTCCCGACCTCGTTGTTGACGAGCATCAGCGAGACGAGCCCGGTCCGCTCGTCAAGCACTTCTCCGACGGCCTCAAGGTTGACTGCGCCATGCGGGCCGGGCGGGAGGAATGCTACCGGATGCCCCTCCTCGGCCAGCGCCTCGGCGGTCCGGAGGATGGCCTCGTGCTCGGCGGCGGAGGTGACGAGCCCGGGCCGCCCCGTGTCGCGGAGGGCCGCGCCCGTGAGCACGCCGCGCAGGGCGGCGTTGTCGGCCTCGGTGCCGCCGCTGGTGAAGACGACCTCGCCGGGCGCGCAGCCGAGCACCGCAGCCACCCGCGCCCGCGCCTCCTCGACGGCCCCCCGCGCCTGCCGCCCCGGCGCATGGAGCGAGGACGCGTTGCCGTGGTGCTCGCGCAGGTACGGCAGCATCGCGTCCAGCACCGCCTCATCGAGTGGCGTGGTGGCGGCGTGGTCGAGGTAGGCGCGCACGGGAAAAATCGGAAGGAGCGGATCGAAAGATCGCCGTTCGCGCTTCTATCCTCCACCTGCACTCCTCGATCCGGGGCGTCCCCGGCCCCTCGCGCTACGCCACCCCGCACCGTACCTTTCCGGTCCCCCAGACCGCCACCCCTTCCCCGTTTCATGGACAAGCTCGTCATCGAGGGCGGCCATCCGTTGCGCGGCACGCTGCGCGTGGGCGGCTCCAAGAACACGGCGCTCCCGCTGATGGCCGCCGCCGTGCTCGCCGAGGGCACGACGATCCTCCACAACGTGCCCGTCCTCCAGGACGTGTTCACGTTCGCCAACGTCCTCCGCGTGACGGGCTGCCGCGTGGTCTTCCGCCCCGACGAGGACGCCGACACCCCGGAGACGATGACCATCGACGCCACGCGAGTGGAGCACCCCGAGGCGCCGTATGACCTCGTCAACAAGATGCGGGCGTCGTTCTACATGCTCGGGGCGCTGCTGGTACGGTGCGGGTACGCGCGCGTCTCGCTTCCTGGCGGGTGCGCGTGGGGGCCGCGCCCGGTGGACCTCCACCTCAAGGGGCTCGAAGCCCTCGGCGCGCAGATCACGATGGACCAGGGGTACGTCGTCGCCACCGTCCCGCCGGGCGGGCTGCGCGGGGCGCGCTTCCGGTTCGAGCCCTCCTCCGTCGGCGCCACGATCAACGTGATGCTGGCGGCCGTCCTCGCCCGGGGGACGACGGTGCTGGAGAACGCCGCCGCCGAGCCCGACGTGGTCGTCTTCGGCGAGATGCTCCGGGCGATGGGCGCGCAGGTCGAGGGCCTCGGCACGACGACGATCACCATCGAGGGGGTCGAGCGGCTCCGGCCCGTCGAGTTCCGGAACTGCCCGGACCGGATCGAGCTCGGCACGTACATGATCGCCGCGGCGATGGCCGCCGCCCCCGGCGACACCGTCCGCATCACGGCGGCCGACCCCACCCAGCTCGGCCACGCCTTCATCGAGGCGTTCCGCCAGACGGGCGTCCCCTTCGAGCTGGGTCCGGACTACGTGAACGTGACGGGGGTGGACCGGATCGAGCCGGTCTCC
>DASPKS010000196.1:0-2061 GCA_035628035.1 Rubricoccaceae bacterium | reverse complement strand
ATGAACCGGCACCGGAGACCCCGGCTAGCGCGCTCACCCTTGCTCCGAACCCCCTGCGCGCATCTGCAACGCTCGCACTCACGCTGGCCCGCCCCGGCTCCGTTCGGCTCGCAGTGTACGACGGGCTCGGGCGGGAAGTCGCTGTGCTCCTCTCGGGCACGTGGGCAGCTGGGCGCCATGAGGTTGTCTTCAATGCCGCTACGCTCCCGCCCGGGGTGTACTTCCTCCGTGCGGAGGCGGGCGGGAGTGCCGTCACCCGCGTGCTCACGGTGCTGCGCTGAGCGGTGAGAGGCCCCACCCCAACGGGATGGAGCCTCTCGGTTCAGAGCGGGTCGGTTTAGCCGCGGTGCTGGCCGCCGCGGCCGTGGCCCTCGCGGAACGACTCCGGCGGGGGCGGGCCGGTGCCGGCCGCGCCGCCCTGCGGGGCGTCGGAGTGGTGCTGGTCGGCGGACTCGGGGTGCGTGCCCGAACCAGCCTGCACCTCAGGGGGCATAGGGCTGGTGGGCTCGTCGGGGGGCGTCTGGTCGGCGCCTTTGGGCGCGCCGCCCTCGTTACTGGCCCCTTCCGTGGTCGCCATCGCCTCGGGGGCCTCGCCCGCCTTGATCCGCTCCTGGAGCTCGGCGAGCCCGTCCCAGTCGCCCTTCGCGGCGAGGGCGGCCTGCGCGGCCCATGTCTCCTCGTTGGCCGCCTCGTCGCTCACCTTCGTGTGCTCCTGGATGGCGTCGCGGAGGGTGTAGAGGTCGGCCTTGGCCAGCTTCGCGTACGTGTTGATGCCGGCGTCGTGGAGTGCGTTGGCGAACACCTCGCCGATCCCGAAGAGCTTCGTGAAGTCGTCGGGCCCGGTGGCCTTCTTCGCAGCGCCCTTGGCGGCCCCCTTCGCGGCGGCGCTCGAGGTCTTCGCCGCGGCGTCGCCCTTGGCGGGGCGGCGCCCACGGCGCGTCTTCTTCTTCGTGCCGGCGGCCCCGTCGGGCTTGACGTCGTTGAAGTCGACGAGCTCGATGACGGCCATCTCCGCGGCGTCGCCGGCGCGCTGGCCGAGCTTGACGACGCGGGTGTAGCCGCCGGGGCGGTCGCCGATGGACGCGCCGATCTCGCCGAAGAGCGCCTTCACGGCCTCCTTGTCTTGGAGGTGGCGGAAGGCCTGCCGGCGGCTGTTCGTGGAGTCGTCCTTGGCGCGGTGGAGGATCGGCTCTACGTACGTGCGGAGGGCCTTCGCCTTGGCGAGCGTCGTCGTGATCCGCTTGTGCGTGATGAGGGCGGTCGAGAGCGCCGAGAGGGTGGCCTTCCGGTGCGCGTGGGTCCGCCCGAGCTTCTTGACTTTGTTGGCGTGTCGCATGGAGGTAGAGGACTCAGGCGGTCTCCTTCGTGTACTTGTCCACGTCCATCCCGAACCGGAGGTTGCGCTCCTCGAGCACCTGCACGAGCTCCTGGAGGCTCTTCCGGCCGAAGTTCCGGAACTTCAGCATCTCCCCCTCCTCGCGGCGGACGAGGTCGCCGATGGTCTTGATGGACGCGGCCTTGAGGCAGTTCTGCGCGCGGACCGAGAGGTCGAGGTCGTCCACGCTCTGGTTGAGGATCGAGCGGATCCGCTGCACCTCGGCGTCGACCTCCTGCTCCTCCTCCGTCTGGGCGGGGGCGGCGTCGACCTGGACGAAGAGGCCGATGTGGTCGCGGAGGATGGCGGCGGCCTGCGTGAGGGCGTCCTCGGGCGTGACCGAGCCGTCGGTCTCGATCTCGATGGAGAGCCGCTCGAAGTCCACGCGGTCCCCGACGCGCGTCGGGGAGACGGCGTAGCGGACGTTGATGATGGGGGTGAAGATGGCGTCGACGGCGATGACGCCGATGGGGTCGTCGGGCCGCTTGTTCTCCTCGGCCGGGACGTACCCGCGCCCGCGCCCGACGCGGAGGTCGACGCGGAGGTCGGCGTCGTCGCCGAGGGTGGCCACGTGGTGGTCGGGGTTGAGGACCTCGAAGTCGGCCGTGGCGTCGGCGATGTTCTGGCCGGTCCACGCGCCGGGGCCCTTCACCTGGAGCGAGATCGTGCCCTCGTCCTCCTCGCCC
>DASPKS010000195.1:0-9402 GCA_035628035.1 Rubricoccaceae bacterium | reverse complement strand
GTAGAGCGCGCGGCGGAGGTCGGCGGCGGCGCGGGCGCGCGTGCCGGGGTTCTCGAAGTAGCCGCGGATGGTCGGCCCGAGCGTCATCGCGAGCATCGTCGTCGAGTCCAGGAGCGCCTCGTCGAGGGTGCCGTAGGCCGTCTTGACGACGACGGTCTGGCCGGCGGCGAGAGCGCCGGGGCTGTGGCCGGTGTGGACGGTCGTGACCCCGTAGCCGAGGAGCCACTGGACGAGCTCGTCCTGCGCGTTGTAGGCGTCGAGGGCGCGGAGGCCGGGCTGGAGCGCGTTCCCCCGGTCGAGCTGATCCTGGTCGTGCGGCTGGTTGAGGAGGCCCGAGAGGCCGACGGTCGTGCGGGCGTCGACGAGGCCGGGCGTGACGAACGCCGCCTCCAGCACGCGCACGCCGTCGGGGATGAGGACCTCGGCAGCGGGACCGACGCGCTCGATCTTGCCGTCGCGGTCGATGA
Organism: Rubricoccaceae bacterium; assembly: GCA_035628035.1. Classification (GTDB taxonomy): domain Bacteria; phylum Bacteroidota; class Rhodothermia; order Rhodothermales; family Rubricoccaceae; genus DASPKS01. The sequence goes on along the minus strand of DASPKS010000195.1, from coordinate 8,935 downwards.
GCACGACGCCGTCGGCGATGGCCGGCCCGGCCATCGTGAAGACCGTCTCGCCGCGCACGGCGAGCTGCGCCGACGCCGGAGCCGCGAGCAGGAGCGTGGCGAAGAGGGCAAGGCAACGCTCAGTCCTCATGGTGCCCCCCGGCGCTGCGGTAGACATCGTAGCCGCCGACGGCGTAGGGGCGGTCCGCCGCGTCGCTCCGGTCGAAGACGAGCCGCCCCTCGACGTAGGTCTGCTCGACATGGGTGTAGGTCGAGAGCGGATCGCCCGAGAGCACGATGAAGTCGGCGTCCTTGCCGGGCTCCAGGCTGCCGACGCGGTCGGCCAGCCCGAGCATCCGCGCCCCCGCGAGCGTGACCGCTTCGAGCGCCTTCTCGCGGCTCATGCCCGAGCGGACGCCGAGGGCGGCGCTCCGCAGGAAGAACCGGCTGTCGGTGATGTAGTCGTCGGTGTGGTAGGCCACGTCCACGCCGGCCTGTTCGAGGGCGGCGCCCGTCGTGGGGAGGAGCCCCTGCGCCTCCAGCTTGCCGCCGGGCGAGTCGAGCACGATGATGGAGGCGGGCGCGCCGGCCGCGGCGATCTCCTCGGCCACGCGCCACCCCTCGGAGACGTGGTGGAGCACGGGGCGGAAGCCGAACTCCCGGGCGAGCCGGAGCGCCGTCAGGATGTCGTCGTGGCGGTGGGTGTGGAAGTGGACGATGCGGCGGCCGTCGAGGACTTCGAGGAGGGCCTCCATCCGGAGGTCGCGCGCCTTCGTGGTGTCGCTGCGGCGGCCGTCGCGGTAGGCGAGGGCCTCGTAGAAGAGGTCGCGGACGAGGGCGGCCGAGCGGGCGCGCGTGCCGGGGAAGCCGTTGGTACCGCGGAGCGAGTTCGTCCCGTTCGCCATCTTCATCCCGCCGCAGATGCCCGTGAGGGGGTCGTCGCAGTAGAGCATCCCCTCGATGGTGTTGGCGCGGCGGAGCTTGAGGTAGGCCGTCTGCCCGCTCATGAGGTGGCCGCTGCCCGGCATCACGTTGACCGTCGTGATCCCGCCGGCGCGGGCCTTCATGAACGAGTCGGCGCGGGGGTCGAGCGCGTCGAGGATGCGGGCGTCGGGGTGGAGCGGGCCCGAGGCGTCGCCGCCGTCGCCCTCGCCGATGTGGGAGTGGGTGTCGACGAGGCCGGGGAGGAGCACCTTCCCCGTGAGGTCGACCTGCCGCGCGCCGTCGGGGATCGTCACGGCCCCCTCCGCCCCCACTGCCACGATGTGCCGCCCCTCGACGACGAGCACGCCGCGCTCGATCATGGGCCCGCTAATGGGATGAATCTCCGCGCCGACATAGGCCACCACGCTGTCGGCGGGCTGGGCTGCGGCGGGGGGGAACGCCGCGAGCAGCGTGAAGAACCAACCGATCCTACGGAGGGTGTGCATCGGCGAGGGGAGCGAGGCGTAGGCGGGGACGAAACGTAACCGTTCCCGCTGGGAAATTACACGACGCCCCCGGACCCCGCGCCCATGCATGCCTGGCACGACCTTCCCACCGGCACCGCGCCCGCCGACGCCTTTAATGCCATCATCGAGATCCCGCAGGGGAGCACGGTCAAGTACGAGCTCGACAAGAGGAGCGGGCTCCTCCGCGTCGACCGCGTCCTCTACAGCGCCGTCTACTACCCGGCCAACTACGGCTTCCTCCCCCGCACCCTCGGCGACGACGGCGACCCCCTCGACGTGCTCGTGCTGATGAGCGAGCCGGTCGTCCCGCTCGCCGTCGTCCGCGCCCGCCCCATCGGCGCGCTCCACATGCGCGACATGGCCTTCGCCCACGAGCAGGCCCTCGCCAACGACGAGAAGATCATCGCCGTCTGCCTCGACGACCCCGGTTTCCGCGACTACACCGCGCTGGAGCAGCTCCCGGCCCACGTCCTCCGCCAGATCGAGCGGTTCTTCCTCGACTACAAGATGCTCGAGGAGAAGCAGGTCGAGACCGAGGGCTACCTCGACCGCGACAAGGCCGTTGTCGTCATCGAGGACGCCATCCGGCGCTATGCCGAGCGCTTCCCGGAGCGCGCCTGGGCGGGCGCCTGAGGCCCCACACGCGTACTTTCCGCCCTCCCCTCGCCTCTTGCCGATGGACACGGCCCTTCAGACCACGCCCCTAACCGCCGTCCACCGCGCCCTCGGCGCCAAGATGATGCCCTTTGGCGGGTTCGACATGCCCGTCCAGTATAGCGGCATCCTTGACGAGCACCGCGCGGTCCGCGAGGCGGCCGGGCTGTTCGACGTGAGCCACATGGGCGAGTTCGTCGTGCGCGGGCCGGAGGCGCTCGCCTTCGTGCAGGGGCTCGTCACCAACGACGCCTCGAAGCTCTTCGCGCCGGTGGCCGGGTCGCCGGGCCGCGCGATGTACACCGTGATGTGCCACGCGCACGGCGGCGCTGTCGACGACCTCCTCGTGTACCGCCTCGGGGAGGACGAATTCCTCCTCGTCGTCAACGCGGCCAACATCGAGAAGGACCTCGCGCACGTGCTGGCCGAGCACCGCCGCCGCGGCCCCGACTGCACCGTCGAGAACATCTCGGACAACGTGGCACTCCTCGCGCTCCAGGGGCCCAAGGCGTTCGACGTGCTGGAGCAGGTGACCGACCTGCCGGTCCGGAGCGTGCCCTACTACCACTTCCTGCGCCCTGAGCCCGGCGCGTTTCTCGGGTGCCAGCGCGCGCTCCTCTCGCACACGGGCTACACCGGCGAGCAGGGGATGGAGATCTACTGCGAGCCCGAGAAGGCCGCCGAGGTCTGGACCGCCTTGACGGAGGCGGGCGCGGCGCTCGGCCTCAAGCCCGCCGGCCTCGGCGCACGCGACACCCTCCGCCTCGAAGCGGGCTTCGCCCTCTACGGCCACGAGCTCACCGACGACGTGAACCCCCTCGAAGCCGGACTCGGCTGGGTCGTCAAGCTCGACAAGGGCGAGTTCACCGGCAGCGAGGCGCTCCGGCAGGTGAAGGAGGCCGGCCCGCGCCGCAAGCTCGTCGGGTTCGTCGTCGAGGACCGGGGCGTGCCGCGCCAGGGCTACGCCCTCACCGACGCCGACGGCCAGCCCATCGGCGAGGTGACGAGCGGGACGCAGTCGCCCACGCTCGGCCAGGGTGTCGGGCTCGGCTTCGTCCCCAACGACGCCGCTTTCACAACGCCCGGCAGCGCCCTCGGCGTGGACGTGCGCGGGCGCGTCCTCAAGGCGGCCGTCCGGAAGCCGCCCTTCCACAAGCCCGCCGCCTGACGCCCGCCGTACTTTCCGGCCGGCTAGCTTCCCACCGATGCCCCTCGCCCTGACCGACGCCGACCTCGACCGCCTCGCCGCCGCGCTGGGCGCGCCCGCCGAACGGGAGGGCTCGCTCGTGCGCATCGCGCTCACGCACGCCGAGAGCGGGCGGCGCCTCGCCGTCGAGATCGTGCCGGCGCTGGCGCTGCCGGGAGGGCCCGAAGGCGGAGCCGCCGCGCTGGTGTCGGTGTACGGTCCGGCCGCCTTCGTGCAGCTCCAGGGCTGCACGGGGTTCGTGGCCTCGGAGGAGCTGGGCGAGGTGATCTTCTTCGCGCGCGAGGGCGGGCGCGTGAGCGGGCTCGTCATCGAGCGCGAGGCGGGGTGCTCCCTCTACGCCAACGTGGCCGAGCGGCTGCTCTCGGCCGACTTCACGCAGCTCCCGCCCGAGGTGATGATGAGCGCCGTGGCGCTCTCGATGAGCGAGCCGCTGTTCGAGTAGGCGGGGGGCTTGCCGGCTGTGGAACCGCCTTCCCCACTATCGATCCACCACGCCCATCCCAGCCTCCGGCTCGACGAGGCCGCCGTGCGCGCAGCCGTCGAGTGCGTGGTCGAAGGAGAAGGGGTGCGGCTCCGCGAGTTGAGCGTCGTCCTGGCCGACCGCGCCACTGTCCACGCCCTCAACCGCGAGTGGCTCGGCCACGACAATCCCACCGACGTGGTCTCCTTCCCGCTCGACGAGGAGGCTGCCGCCGAGGGCGTCATCGAGGGCGAGGTATACGTGGACCTCGACACGGCCGCCGAGCGCGCGCCCGAGTTCGGCGGCGCGTTCGAGGAGGAGGCCCTCCGCTACGTCGTCCACGGCCTCCTCCACCTCGTCGGCCACGACGACGCGACAGACGCCGACCGCGCGCGGATGCGTGCGCTGGAGGACCGCTACCTCTGCCCGTGAGGGGGTCCCGGGGGGGTCGGGATCTTCGGAAAAGAGCCGGGGTTCCCCTTCCCCGGGGCGACGCCCTGGCCCTGTTCTCTCTCGCCTCAAGCCCGGAGGGTAGCCCATGCAGACCCGGATCACTGCCCGTCACTTCGACGCCCCCGACCCACTCCGCGCCCACATCGAGCAGTCCGTCGGCCGCCTCACGCAGTACTTCGACGGCATCCACGGCGCCCACGTCGTCCTCGACGGCGCGCTGGACGGCGAGCCGCGCAAGCACGCCGAGGTCGTCCTCAACCTGAACCGCCAGACGCTCACCGCCCGCGAGGAGGCCCCCACCCACCAGGCCGCCGTCGACGCGTGCCTCCGCCGGCTCCGCCGGCAGGTTACGCAGCACAAGGATCGCCTCCGCGATCACAAGGGGCGCGGCACCCCTCGCCCGTGATCCCCTGCGCGAATGCAAGAAAGGCCCCCGGCGCCGATGCCGGGGGCCTTTTTCGTTCCTGCCGTGCTCGCCGTTACTCGGGTGAGGAGCCGGGGAGGCGGTAAGCGTCGCGGTCGGTCTCGGCGTCGGTCTCCGCATCGTCGTCGCCGGGCTCGTCGCGGTCGGGCACCGCCATCTCGTACTCGCGGCCCTCGCCGGTACGGAAGCGGTCGAGCCGCTCACGGAGCCGCCGGTGCTCCTCCTGGTAGATGTTCTCGGGGAGCGGCCGCGCGGCCCGCGTCGGGATCGGGTCGAGCACCGACGCGCGGAGCACGACGACGAGCTCCTTCCGAGCCACCGTCCGCTGGGTGTACGAGAAGAGGTACTTCAGGAGGGGGATGTTCATCAGGACGGGGATGCCCCGCCGCGAGACGCCCTCCTCCGTCGAGTAGAGCCCGCCGATGACGGTCTGCTCGCCGTCGAGGAGGAGCACCTGCGTGTTCACGTCGTTCTTGTCGATCTGGATGCCCGCCGAGGAGGGCCGCCCCGTGCTCTTCTCCACCTTCACGTCGAGGTGGACGAACTCGACGGGCTCGCCGTCCTCGCCCGCCGCGGAGGCGTCCGAGATCAGCGTCGGCGTCACGTCGATGATGATGCCGGTGGAGATGAACTGCGTGATGGTGTTCCCCTGGAAGTCCTGGATGTTGATGGGGATGTCGGAGCCGCTCTGCATCCGCCCCTGCTCGCCGCTCTGGACGGTCACGCTGGGGGAGGCGATGGTCTGGCCGAGCCCACGGGTCTCGAGGAACCGGAACAGCCGCATGAGCACGGCGAAGTCGACCTGATCGTTCGTAACGGTGACGAAGTCGCTGATGGCGTCGAAGAACGACTCCCCGTTGAGGAAGAACCGGGGCGGCGCGCCGGGGCCCTGCTGGCCCGTACCCCCACCGCCGCCGCCCCCGCCACCGCCGGTCCCGCCGCCCGCGCTGGCCGCTTCCCCGAACAGCGTGGGCCAGTTCGTGCCCACCTCGCGGATGCGGCTGTTGTTCGCCTCGAAGATGATGGCGTCGATGCGGACCTCGCGGCTCTCGGCCGTGGCCGGGAGGCCGGCCATGGGGTCGTCGGCGCCGGGGCCGACGACGCCGGCCGGCACCTCGCGCGCCTCGCCGGGCGCGATCTCGCTCGAGGTCGGCGGCGTCGGCTCCGAGATGATGAAGTAGTGCTCGGTCTCACGGAAGTCGAGCCCGGAGCGGTCGAGGACGAGCTCGAACGCGTCGATGAAGTGGACGCCGTTGAGGCTGATCCCGATGGGGTCGCGGCGGTCCATCGGGTCGACGAGCCGCTTCCCGGTGACGCGGAGGAAGATGGGGTTGACGAGGGCGACGAACTCGCTGAACGGGGTCGTCGGGAGGAACGAGACGAGCTCGTCCGGGGAGACGTAGGCGCGCACGGGGCGCGCGCCGGACCGCACGATGGGCTGGGCGTCGGCGGCGGGGCCGCTCGCCAGCAGCACGGCGGCGAGGAACGCCGGCAGGAGCCGGCGGAGGCGGAGGGGCGGCATGGGGTGCATGACGGTGAGGGTTGGCAGGAACGCGGGGCGGGGTCGGGAGGGCCGGAAGTGGGGCGCGGCGGCTTACTGCCGGCCGGAGGCGCCTTCGCCCGGGAGCGGGGCGGGCCGGTAGAGCCCGCGGCGGCGCGCCTCGGGCGTGCCCGGCTGCGGCGGCGGCGACGCCATCACGGGGCCGCGCGTGGGGGTGAGTTGCGACGAGCCGAAGGCCTGGCGGAAGCGCTCGCCCGTGGCGAGGTCCATCTCGATGCGCTCGCGGATGCCGCCCTTGTTGAGGTCGGCCACGACGCGGGCCGTGTTGGGGTCGACGCGGGTGATCCGCCCGAGGTAGACGCGGTCGCCCGCGCGGAGCGTGCGCATCTCGCCGTTGCGGAGGAACACCGCCGACGCGCCGACCACGCTCAGCAAGGAGTCCGTCTCGACGTCGACGAGGTCGTCGGTGTTGGGCGGGAGCTGCTCGAGGACGAGCGGGAAGATGAGGTTGCGCGCGGGGTAGCGCGGGGGAAAGGCCTCGGCCGGGAGCGTGATCACGCTGTCGGGCGCGCTCATCCCCTCGCCGCCGGCGAAGTAGGCGTCGATGGCGAAGGAGAACCGCGCCATCACCTCTTGGCGTTCCACCTCGGTCTCGGGGTTCGGCCGCGTGGTGATGGCCTTGGCGAGGGTGAGATCGCGCACGCGGTACATCCCGCGCCCGTTCTCGACGTTCCAGATGAACCCGTAGAGGCTCTCGAAGTACGCCTCGCCCGTCACGTTGTAGGTGTAGACGGAGTACCCGTTGCCCGCGGTGACGCCGCCGAGCGAGAGGTCGAAGCTCTTGAACCCGCCGGCCGAGAGGGCGTTGAGGTACTCGACCACCTCGGGCGAGGTGAGCTGGGCCGGGAGGATCTTGTAGCGGGCGTTCCAGCGGGCGACGGCCTCGGCCGCCTGCTGCGCGCTGGCGGCCTCCTGCACGAGGAGGTCCTGCACCTGCGCCTGCGCCATGCGGATCGTCTCCTCCTCCTGCTCAAGCCGCTTGAGCTCGGCCGGCTGCACCTTCTTCGTGACGTAGAGCCCGGCGCCGACGGCGAGCACCATCACGACGGACAGGATGATTGTGTTGAGGACCTCGTTGGACATGGCGGGGGGCGCGCGAGGCGCGGTTGGGCGTCAGCGGGCGAGGGTGGAGGCGGTTAGCGGGCGGCGCCGGCGGCCGGACGCGGCGCCTGGGGCGTGGGGGCCGCCGGGCGCGCGGCGGCGCCGGCCGGCAGTGGCACGTCGTTTTCGAGCGGCTCGGGCGCAGTCGGCGGGGCCGCCTGCTCCAGCGCTCGCTCGCGGAGGTAGCGCGCCACCTGCGGGAGCTCCTGCGGCACCTGGATCTGGATGCGGTACTCGTAGACGGGGAATTCCCGGATGGCCTTGAACGTGACCTCGCTGATGGAGCCGTTGAGGCGCTGCGCGAGCTGGACCACGTGGCCGCGCGCGGTGGCGTAGCCGTGGAGGACGAGCCCGCTGTCGCTCGGCGTCCACTCCTCCACCCACACCCCCCCGGTGGCGGCGGCCGCGCGGGTCGTCCGCGCGAGCGTCTGCGTCCACTGGTCGCTCCCGATGAGGAGGGAGTCGAGGATCTGGAGGGAGGTCGTGATGCGGGTGTGGACGGCCTGGAGGCTGTCGATCCGTGCCTGAAGCTCCGCGCTCGACATCGTCGCCTGCGGGGGGTACTCCGCGAGGCGGCGCTCGGCGTCGGCGATCTTCCGGTTCTGCGTGAAGTAGAGCCCGACGAAGAACAGCACGCTCAGGAAGAGGAGCACGCCCACGACGGCGGTGTGCCACGCGAAGGCGAAGGTCGGCCGGACGGAGGCCTTCCCGCGGAGCTTCTTCGGGAGGAGGTTGAGGTCGTCGAAGATGCCGTCCTTCTTGAGGAGGGCCTTGAGCGCGGTGCCGGTGGCGGCCATCGCCTGCGGCGGGAGCGGCCCGTAGGGGCCGGCGATCCCCACGCGGGCGATCCCCGCGCGGAGGGTCTCAACCCGGGCGTCGGGGTAGAACGCGGAGAACCCGGCCACGAGGTCGTCCTCGCGCTCCTCGCTGATGACGATCACGTTGTGGACGGTCCCGACGCCCTGCACGTCCTGCTGGAGGAGCACGCGCGAGCAGATCGTATCGGGCCCGTCGAACGTGGTCACACTGCGCATGTGGTCGCAGTGGTGGAGCTGGTTGCCCTGGAGGAGGACGACGAGGGTGTCTTCGGTGCCGACGCGGACGAGCGCGGTGTTCTCGTGCGGCTCGGTGGGGAACGCGAGGCGGGCCATCCCAACGAGGAGCGGCACCTCGGCGTCGAGCGCGCGGAACGGCACGCGCCGCATCCCCTGCTGCTGCCGGAGCAGGTCGATCGACTCCGCGACGGGCTCCTCTGGGCGCGGGAGGATCGCGAGGTACCGGCGGAGCCCATCGCGCGGGGTCATCGGCATAAACGCGATCCGCTCCCGCTCGTAGGCCACGTCGCCCTTGGGGACGAGGCTCAGCAGCCGCTCCCGCTTCACCGGCCCCTCGGCCGCCTTCGCGGCGGACTTCCGGGCGGGCGCCGCCTCCTTCTTCCCTTTCGCGCCCTTCCCGCTGGCCTTCTTCTCGGGCTCGGCGGGGACGGTGATCTCGACGTAGTCCACGTCGGGCGCGGCGAGGGCGAACGAGAGCGCGGGCCGGTCGAACCCGGCGGCGCGGCACTCCTCGACGAGATCCTTCAGCTCGAAGACGATGGGGGTGCTGAGCTTCTTCGAGGCCTGCGCGGCGTCGAAGGCTACGTCGT
>DASPKS010000194.1:0-6707 GCA_035628035.1 Rubricoccaceae bacterium | reverse complement strand
CACGCGTGGCACCTCCTCCTCGACGGCCGCAGCGCCGTCGTGACGGTGGAGCCGCTGGCGGACGGCCGCGTGCGCGCCACCCTCGGCGGGCACCGCGTGGAGGTCGCCGTCAAGGACGAGACGGCGCTGCTGCTGGAGCAGTTCGGGATGGCCGAGGCCGACACGTCGGCCGCGCGCGAAGTGCGCGCCCCGATGCCGGGGCTCGTCGTGGCCGTGCTCGTGGCGCCGGGCGACGCCGTCGAGGCCGGGCAGGGGCTCGTGGTGCTGGAGGCGATGAAGATGGAGAACGAGCTGAAGGCGCCCGCCGCCGGGACCGTCGCCGCCGTGCACGCCGCGCCGGGCGCGGCCGTCGGGAAGAACGACCTGCTGGTGGAGCTGGAGGGCTAGGCGGTGGTCCTCGTCACCGGCGCCACCGGGTTCGTGGGGGCCACGCTCGTGCGGCAGCTCGTGGCCGCTGCCGAGCCCGTCCGCATCCTCCACCGCGAGAGCTCGAACCTCGACCTCCTCGGTCCGGCCGCCACGCAGGTCGAGCACGCGGTTGGCGACGTGACCGACCCCGAGCGCGTTACCGCCGCGATGGCCGGCGTGCGGCACGTGTATCACGCCGCGGCGATGGTCGGGTTCGGGGGGAAGAAGGACCGCGAGCAGTTGACGGCCGTGAACGTGGAAGGCACCGCGACCGTCGCCGACGCTGCGCGGGAGGCCGGCGTCGAGCGGCTCGTGCACGTCTCTTCCATCGCCGCGCTCGGCCGCACCGACGCCCCCGTGCAGGAGATCGACGAGACGGCGACGTGGCAGCCGTCGGCGAACAACACGGCCTACGCCGTGAGCAAGTACCGCGCGGAGCTGGAGGTGCAGCGCGCCATCGCCGAGGGGCTCGACGCCGTCATCGTCAACCCCGCGCTGGTGTTCGGGCCGGGGCGGCCGGGCGAGAACACGATGCAGATCGTCGAGAAGGTGCAGCGGCGGCGCTTCCCGGCCATCCCCACCGGCGGCACGTGCGTGGTGGACGTGGAGGACGTGGCGGCCGGGATGCGCGCGGCGATGGCGCGGGGCCGGACGGGAGAGCGCTACCTCCTCGGCGGCGAGAACCTCCTCTGGAAGGACATCCTCGGCACCCTTGCCGAGGCCCTCGGCGCGCCCCTCCCCCGCCTCACCCTGTCCCGCCGACCTGCGCTCGTGCTGGCTACGGCCTCGGAGATCATCGGCGCGCTCACGCGGACGCGCCCGCTCATCACGCGCGAGTCGGCGCGCACGGCCACGGCCATCTACCGGTACGACAACACGAAGGCGCGCGAGGAGCTGGGCGTGACGTTCCGTCCCTTCCGCGAAACCGCCGCGCGCATCGCCGAGTCGCTAGGCCGTCACTGATCCAGCAAGAGCGGCAGCGCCATCACGCCTGCGCCGAGCAGCATCATCACGAGCTGCCAGGCCGACTTCGCGGCGGACTGGCTGTGGCGGCGGTTCAACTCGGGGATGAGGTCGCTTCCGGCGATGTAGAGGAACGCGCCGGCCGTGATGGGAAGGAGCATATCGGCCGCCTCGCGGCCGGCCACGAGCGCGAGCGCCGCCCCGAGCAGCCCGCACAGCCCTGCACCGAAGTTGAACAGGAGCGCACGGCGCGGTGCCATTCCCCCGTAGACAAGCACGCCGAAGTTGCCGATCTCCTGGGGGATCTCGTGGAGGAGCACGGCCGCTGTCGCCACCAGCCCGGTCTCTACCGAGACGAGATATGCCGCTGCCACGATGGCGCCGTCAATGACGTTGTGGGCGAGGGTGCCGGCGAGGTTGAGCGCAGCGAAGGGCTCGGTGCCGTGAGCGTGCCCCGCGTGGCCGTGGCCCGTCGCCCCTTCGAGCGCCTCCGGTACGTCGTGCTGGTGCCGCCAGTGGAGGAACTTCTCCAGCACGAAGAACCCCATCACGCCGCCCAGCACGAGCGCGCCCGTGGAAGCGCCGTCCCCCAGGGCTTCGTAAGCCTCCGGGATGAGGTGGAGGAGCGCGCCACCGAGCATCGCCCCCACAGCGAAGGAGACGAGGAGGAACACCGCCCGCTCGAGCCGCGCCGGGCCCAGCGACAGCGTGAACACCCCCGCCAGCGAGACCAGGCTGATGACGAAGACGCTGCCGAGGGCGAGGAACCAGACGGGCATGCGGAGCGCTCGCGCGGCCTAGAACCCCTTCCCTTCCCGCTCCGCCTTCCGCACGGCCTCCTCGTCGAGGTGGACGACAGCCTTGTGCGTGCCTTCGGTGGGGAGGTCTTCGGGGTCGCCCGTCTGCGGGGGGAGGTCGGGGTGCCCGGAGCCGGAGACGTCCTTGGAGTAGTCGGGCTTCTCGTCCTTGAGCTCTTCGGGGTCGGGGTGCGTCGAGAGGTCGGCCATCGGGGGAGGCGGGTGAGTGGCCGGCTGTAACGACGGCCTCCGGGACGGGTTCGGCGCCCTCAGTGCGGCGGGTACAGGAGGTAGTCCGCTTCCACCTTCCCCGCGGCCATCTCGCGGAGGCGCCGCTGGAGAAGCCGCCGCTTCAGGGCCGAGAGGTGGTCCACGAAGAGGACGCCGTCGAGGTGGTCGAGCTCGTGCTGGAACACGCGCGCGAGCATCCCCAGCGCCGGGATCTCGTGCGGCTGGAAGCGGCGGTCGAGGTAGCGCACGCGGAGGCGGTCGGGGCGGACGACGTACTCGCGCACGTCAGGGATGGAGAGGCACCCCTCCTCGATCTCGACGGCGGACTCCTCGTCGGCCTCGACGACCTCGGGGTTGATGAAGGCGACCGGCCCCCGCCCCCACTCGGGCACCTCGCCGAACTCCTCCAGCAGTTCGTCTTCGTACGGCGAGAGGTCGGCCACGAAGAGGCGGACGGGGTGTCCCACCTGGTTCGCCGCGAGCCCCACCCCGCTCGCGCCGTGCATCGTCTCGATCATGTCGTCGATGAGGCGCTGGAGCACAGGTGAGTCCTCGGTGACGGGCGCGGCCCGCTCGCGGAGGATCGGCTGGCCGTAGGTGTAGACGGGGAGGATCATCAGCGCGCGGGGCTCCCGTGCTCTTCGAGGTAGTCCTGGAGGATGACGGCGGCGGCGGCAGCGTCGAGGCGGCCCTTCTGGCGGCGGTCCTTCTTCTTAACGCCGGCGGCGACGAGGGCCTCGGCGGCGCGGCGCGAGGAGTGCCGCTCGTCCTGCACGGCGACCTCGACCCCTTTGAGCGCGCGGCGGAGGCGGTTGACGAACGGCTGCACGCGCTCCACGGCGGCCCCCTCTTCCCCGCTCTCCTCCAGCGGCCACCCCACGACGACCCTTTCGAGCCCCTCAGGTGCCGCCCGGAGCGCGCGCAGGCGCTCGACGGCACCGTCGGGCGTGAACGTGCCGAGCGGCTGCGCGAACAGCCGCAGCGGGTCGGTCACGGCGAGGCCGACGCGGCGGAGGCCGAAGTCCATGGCGGCGATGCGGGGAGTGGGGGTCATGAGACAAAAACAGCGAGGCCGGGCGGCGTCGTACCACCCGGCCTCGGAAGCTAAGACCGCTCAGGGGAGCGGGACGTTACGCGGCCTTGCGTGCGGTCGAGGCAAGGCCGCCTTCCCGGCTCGCGCGGCGTGGGGCGGGCGAGTCGGCGCTCCCCTCGGGGATGCTGTAGCCGAGCTCGGCCAGCGGCTTCTGCAGCGCCTCCTTCATCAGCTTGCTCGGCTTGAAGTGGGTCTTCCGCCGGCTCGGGATGAACACGGTCTCGTTCGTCTTGGGGTTGCGGGCCTTCGGCTTGGCGCGGGTCTTCTTCACCTCGAACACGCCGAAGTCGCGGAGCTCGATGCGGACCTCCGGGTCGGCCTCGACCATGAGGTCGCGGATGGCCTCGATGGTCGCGTTCACCCAGGGCTCGCTCTTGTAGATCGGCTCGCCGCACAGCTCGGCCACGCGGCGGGCCACGTCCTTCTTCGTCAGCGTCGGTACACGCTTGTCGGTCATCGGAGTGGGGATAGATGGGCCGGGCAGGAGCCCTGCGCCGGCTGTGGTGGCGGAACGGATCAACGTCCGAGCCGTCGCCAGGGCGCCCTTACAGGGGCACGGCACAAACGCGTACCGAGAACCGGAATAGCCCCCGCCAGTTTCCGACGTAGGTTGATGATTACCTGAGGATTGCGGCGAGGTGCGCACGGCCTTCTCGCTGCGCACGGCGGGGGTGCATTACGCGGCCCCTGCCGTCGGCGCGGTCGGGCCGGCCGACGGGTGCTCCTCAAGGCGGTAAACCCCGTAGATCCCCTCGACCCGCGCCAGCCGCTGCATGATCCGCCGGAGCTGCTTGAGGTCAGTCACGAACAGCACGATGGTCCCCTCGAACAGCCCGTCGGACCCCTCGATGGTGATGCTGCGGATGTTCGTCTTGAGGCTCTTCGAGATCACCGTCGTCACGTCCGAGACGATGCCGACGCGGTCCTCCCCGACGAGGCGGAGGGCGGCGACGAACTGGACGTCCATCTGGCGGCTCCACTCGACGCGGAGGACGCGCTCGGCGTGGTCCATCAGGAGGTGCGGGGCGTTCCGGCACGTCACGCGGTGAATCTTCACGGCGCCCGTCTTCGAGACATACCCGAACACCTCATCCCCGGGGATGGGCGTGCAGCAGGCGGCGTACTCCACCGCGAGGTCGGTGTGGCGCTCGCCGTCGACGACGAGGGCGGTGCGGCCGTGCTCCTGCGCGTCGGCGGCGAAGCGCTCCACCTGGAGACGGAGCGGGGTCTCAGCGCCGTCGCCGGCCGCGGCCTCCTCCTCCACTCGGAGCCCCTTCTGCGCGAGCGCGACGAGCTCGTCGGCGTCGAAGAGGCCGGCCCCGATCTCGTAGTACATCTGCTGCGAGGTCGGGAAGCGGAGCCGCGCGACGAGGCGGTGGACGGCCTGCTCGTCGAGCTCCAGCCGCGCCCGCTTGAGCTTCCGCGCGAGGATGGCCCGGCCGGCCTCGACGGCCTGCCGCCGCCGCTCGTTGATCCAGTGCCGGATGCGGCTCCGCGCCTTCGAGGTGACGACGAACTTCATCCAGTCGGGGTTCGGCGTCTGCTTCTTCGACGTGAGGATCTCGACCTGGTCGCCGGAGGCGAGGATGTGCGAGAGCGGGACCATCCGCCCGTTCACCTTCGCGCCGATGCAGTGGAAGCCCACCTCGGAGTGGACGTGGAAGGCGAAGTCGACGGCAGTGGCCCCACGCGGGAGCGTGAAGAGGTCGCCCTTCGGGGTGAAGACGTAGATCTCCTCGTCGTAGAGATTGAGCTGGAACTCCCGGACGAAGTCGCCCGCGTCGTCACCGCGGGGCGTTTCGAGGAGGTCGCGGACCCACGCGTACATCGCGTCCACGTGGGCGTCGCGGCCGGGAGGGGCGGGCCCCTCGGGGGGCGCAGCGACGCCGTCACCGGCGGGGCCGGTCTCCTTGTACTTCCAGTGCGCGGCCACCCCCCGCTCAGCGATCTCGTGCATCTCCTGCGTGCGGATCTGGATCTCGACGGGCTTCCCCTCCGGCCCGATGACGGTGGTGTGGAGGCTCTGGTAGCCGTTCGACTTGGGCACCGAGATGAAGTCGCGAAAGCGCTCGGGGATGGGCGGGTAGAGGTCAGTGAGGATGGAGTAGACGCGCCAGCAGTCCTCGCGGCCCTTCCGCCCCTCCCCCTTGAGGACGACGCGGACGGCAAAGAGGTCGTACACCTGGTCGAGCGCTTCGAGCCCCTGCACGCGCATCTTCCGGTAGATGGAGTAGAGGCTCTTGGGGCGGCCGACGATCTCGAAGTCGAACCCGGCCTTCTCCAGCTCCGCGCGTACGGGCCCGATGAACTTCTCGACGAACCGCTCGCGCTGCCGCCGCTTGGCCGCGAGGCCCTCGGCGATGGACCGGTACGCCTCCGGCTCGAGGTGCTTCAACGAGAGGTCCTCCAGCTCCGTCTTGATCTCGTGAAGGCCGAACCGATGAGCAAGCGGGGCGAAGAGGTCGAGCGTCTCGGTGGCGATCTGGAACCGCTTCTCGGGCGGGAGGCTCGCCAGCGTCCGCATGTTGTGGAGGCGGTCGGCGAACTTGACGAGGATCACGCGGACATCGCTCGCCATCGAGAGCATGAGCTTGCGGACGTTCTCGGCGCGGCCGAGCGCGCGGCTCTCGAACACGTGGTCGATCTTCGTGACGCCGTCGGTGATCGAGGCCACCTCGGGGCCGAACTCCGCCTCGATGAGGTCGAGCGAGAGGTCGGTGTCCTCGACGGTGTCGTGGAGGAGCGCCGCGACGACGCTCGTGTCGTCGAACCGGATCTCCTTGGCGGCGATGAGGGCGACCTCCAGGGGGTGCGAGATGTAGAGCTCGCCCGAGGCGCGGCGGTCGTCGCGGTGGGCCCAGTAGGCCACCTGGAACGCCCGGCGGATTTTCTCTTCGTCGGCGCGCGGCAGGCTCCGCCGGGCGTGCTCGATGAGCACGCGGAGGCGGCGCTCGTACTCGGGGTGGACGCGCTGCTCGCCGAGGTGGGTGCGGAGGAGGGTGGAAGTCAGCATGGGGACCGCCGGAGGTATCGGCCGGGCGGCGCCGGGTTCCCAAGGTAGGGCGGTTGAGGGCGGCCCTTCGCGCCTTATTCTGTCCACGGTCGCAGCCCCCACACCGATGCGCCGCTTTGCCCTCTTCCTGCTCGCGCTGACCACGGCGGCCCACGCCCAGCCGGCTTCCTTACTAGGCCTCAGCGGCTATTGCGATGGCCGT
>DASPKS010000193.1:0-6789 GCA_035628035.1 Rubricoccaceae bacterium | reverse complement strand
CTCCAAGGAGAACGGGCCTGCAGGGTCCGGCACGAAGGCAGGGTCGCTGCTCGTGATGGTGCTGACTACGAGCGTGTCGGTGCCTATGTTGGTGATCTCGTACGTCCGCTCGGAGAAGGCCCCCACGAACACAGTCCCATGATCGAGGGAGTCGGCGGAGAGCGCGATGTCGGGCTCGCCGGACACGACGAGCGTCGCCGGCACGACGACGACGGGGTCGTCCGGGTCGTTGCTGGAGACGACGAGGTCCTGCTGGTAGGTGCCGTCGAGGAGCGTCATCGCGTCGAACGTCACGTCGACGGCGAGGGACTGGCCGGCCGGGACGGTGCCCGTCAGCGGGTCCGCGGAGAGCCACGCCCCGCTCCCGCCGACCGCCCGGAGGACCCACGTCACCCCCTGCTGCTCCTCCCACCGGTTGGTGTGCCACCGGAGGACGTACGAACGCTCGGTAGTCAGGTAATCCCCGCCCATGGGGACCGCGAGCTCGTTGTCGAACCGCAGTACCACGTAGAACTCCTCGCCCGGGTCGAAGGGGAGCGACGTCCCGAGGGGCAGGTCGAGCATCCGCCCGGGGTAGGGCGCCTGGATGGGAACGGTGACCGTGCGAAGGAGGGGGCCGCTCGTAGGGATGCCTGGGGTCCCCGCGCCGTAGACCTCGACCGTCACGGAGGAGAGATGGTTGAACGTGTTGACGACGGCCCGCACGGCCGTCAGGGTGAACGGGCCAGTTGGGGTGAACCGGCTCGCGCAGGTGTACTCGGGACCACCCGGACCCCCGCCGCCCCAACCCCAGAACCCGTCGGCGGTGTTGTTGCCGTCGTCGTAGGCGAGCGAGTCGGTCCCGACGTCGGGGAACGTGATCGCGAAGGTGAGGCTCGACGTGCCGCCGTTCGAGATCGTCAGGGGCTGGGTCTCCGTTTGCCCGGTCATGAGCGAGGCGCTCAACGAGTCCGGCGAGACGGAGATGGACGGCTGGGCGTGGAGGGGGGCGGCGACGAGCGTGCCCAGGAGGGCGCAGAGGGCCGCACGAAGCAGGGGAGAGCCGTACTCGTTCATGGGTGCGAAATGGCGTGTTGGAGGCCGGGCCGGCCCTCGGGCACCGAGGAGGGCGAGCGGGGCGAGCGGGCTCGCGCGAGAGAGGGGCAGGCGAAGGATCGCGCGATCCGATCCGTATTGCAAGGGAGCCTGGCGAAATAGGCTTATGGTCCTACCCGGACCAGCTGCGATGCTCGTCACGTCTTCGATCTCGGCGGTGCTCGCCAACGCGCGGGCCGCCACGAGCGACCCGAGGAGAACCCGGGGCGGCCCGTCCGTCAGCGGACGACCGTTGCCCGCTGGGTCGCGCTGAACGTCTCGCCCTGCACGCGCGCGACGTACGTCCCGGCCGGGAGCCCGCGCGCGGCCAGCGGCAGCGCGGTTTCTCCGGCCGGCAGCACGCCGTCGTGCAGGACGGCCACGCGCCGCCCGAGCAGGTCGTAGAGCCCCACCTCGACGCGCTCCGGCCCGGCGAGCCGGAGTACGAGCCGGGCCTGTTCAACGAAGGGATTGGGGTAGAGGCCGACCAGCCCCGACCGCTCTGGGAGGGCAGGGGGCTCGGCCCCCACCGGGATCTCGTAGCCCGTCGGCACGCGGAAGCCTGCGAGGTTCGCGTGCGCTTGCCCCGTTGCGTCGCTCTGGAAGTCACCCACGACATAGACCTCGTTGCGGGTTGGGGCGAGCGTGAGAGCGTACGAGGCGGGCGTGAAGCCGGTCCGCTGGTACTCGCCGAACCACGGGATCTGCGCGCCCGTCTCGGTATCGAAGGCGACGAGCCCAATCCGCTGATCGACGGCGGAGCGAGCATCCAGGTAAGCAGCGCGGCCGTAGACGCCGAAGGCGTAGCCGCGATTCTCCGGGGGGAACCCGGCCGCCGTGAGGTCGGGGGCCCACGCGGTCACCGCGGCCGTCTCCACGTCCACGGCGGCGAGTCCGGGGTGGGGCTGCCCGCCGACGGTCTCGAAGCCCCCGTAGAGGTAAACGAGGTCGCCCTCCCAGTCCACGCCGTAGAGGATGCTGTTGAGGTCGGGGTCCCACGGCACGTGCTCGCCCGTCTGGAGGTCGAAGGCGTTGACGTAGTCGCCGACGTACTCGCCCGTCTGGTAGTTGTACGCCTGCACGTTGACGACGAGCATGTCGTCTACGACCCAGCAGTCCGGCTCGCCGTACACGCCGATGGCCGTCGTGATGCCCGGCGCCCATTCGAGGAGCGCCCCGGTGTGCCGGTCCCACGCGGCGAGGTAGCGCCGGGGCACCTCTTCGCCCGTGCCGTCGTTGAGGTTGATGAAGTGGCCGCAGGCGTAGACCCGCTCGTCGGTGACGGCGATGCTGAGGCCGCCGCTAAGGACAACGGGGTAGAACCCGAAGTCTGTGCTGGTGACCTGCCCGCCGGGGAGGTGGAGCTCGGTAATCCCCTGGCGGTAGGCACCCAGCGAGATCCCCACGCCAGCGACGTAGAGCTTCGTCAGGTCGTTCGGGGCCACCTCGATGTCGAGCACGCTGCCGCGGTAGTCCCCCATGAAGACGCCGGGCCGACCGGTGCCGAGGTCGAGGCCGGCGATGAACGGCCGCTCCTCGGCGCCGATGGTCACCGCATCGCCTCCGATGAACACGTCGCCGTAGGCGGCGGCGAGGGCGTTGAGGAAATATGGCGCGGTGTCGTGGGCGGCCTGGATCTCCGGCCCCTCGCGCTGCCCCGACGGAAGGCCCACCGCGCGGACGAAGTTGCGATGGATGAACTCGCCGGGGGCGGCGGTCACCTCTCGCCCGGCGATCCAGAGGCGGCTCCCCTCCCGCGCGAGGGCGCGGCCCTCGTGGATGTTCGCGCTCTGGGCGAAGGGGGCCACCTGCGCCGTCGTCATGTCCACGCGGCGGGCACCCTCGCTCTGGCTGATGGGCCCGAAGATCCCCGCGAGGTAGAGCTGGCCGTCGTGGGCGAGCATGTCGTAGACGTACGCGAAGCCCTGGGGAAGCCCGGCGTCGGGGTTCCAGGCGGTCGTCCCGCCGTCCGAGAGGCGGAACTCCCGAAGGCGGTTGGAGAACGGCCCGTTCGGCGGGTTCTCCTGATGCGTGAACTCGGCGAAGACGCTGCTCGGCCCCAGCTCGATGTGGTTGACGTAGGGGCCGGCAGCGGGGTCCCAGGCGATCAGCGCGCCGCTTACCACGTCGAGCGCGAAGAGCCCGCTGTGGGGCTGCCCGTTGATGCGCTCGTAGCCCGAACTAGCGACGACGAGCATGTTGCCGCTCAGCGCGAGGTCCATCACCCCGGACCCGGTGCCGGTGAACTCATCGGCCGTGATCTGGAGCGGGAGCACGGCGCCGGTGGCCGCATCAAGCGCGACGAGGTCTTGGCGCGGTTGCCCGCTTGCCAGCGTGAACGAGCCGCCGACGTAGAGCACGCCATTCGGACCGCGCGCGGGGTCGAGTAGGAGGGCCCGAACGAACCCGATGTCGGAGCCGGCAGCGGGGTACGCGATCGGCACGTCGAAGGCGGGGTCGAGCGTGCCGCCGGCGAGGAGATGGGCGAGGTTGAGGCGGGGCTGCCCGCCTACGCGCCGAAACAGGCCCGCGACGTACCACCCGCCTTCCCCGTCCGGCTCGATGGCGAGGACCCCGCCCGTCGGCGTGACATCGGTGAGCTCCACACGGGCTTGGTTCAAGTCCGGCACCCCTGTCGTACCGTCCACCCGCGCCGCCACGCCCGTCGGCGGCCCGACGACGTCGAAGTCGCCGCCGAGGTAGAGCGCGTCGCCGAGGGCAAGCGCCGTCCAAGTGCGGGCGCCCGGGACCCACAGGTCCTCCCGTACCGGCGGCATCTCTTGCGCGAGGGCGGGCGCGCACAAGGCGAGAACCGCAAGGGGTGCCGTTAGGCGCAGCAGCGACGGGAAGCCGAGTGCCGCACGGGAAGGGCGGGTAGCGGAGCGGTCCATGACGGTGGTGGAAAGAGCGGAGGGGCGCGATCCGAGATGGGAGCGTACGGGAGGTGCGCAGCCTGAGAATAGGGCGCCAGTCCTATTCTCATATCACGAGTTCATCACGGAGTCGCCTTCCAGCCCTTCTCGTACGGCGCTGTAAGGGAATCTCTTAACCCGACGGCTTCAGTGCCACACCGGAAGGTCGAACCGAAACGTCGTTCCCTTCCCAGGCTTGCTCTCGACGGAGATCGAGCCGCCGTGCGCCTCCAGCATCTTCTTGCTGATGAAGAGGCCGAGGCCGGCCCCCCCATCGGCGCCGCGCCCCTTCCGGCGGCGGAAGTACCGCTCGAACACGTGCGGGAGGTCCTCGGCCGCGATCCCCTCCCCGGTGTCGGAGACGCGCACCCACACGCGGTCACCTTCCTGCCATGGGGCTACTTCCACGCGCCCGCCGGGCGGCGTGTGACGGAGCGCGTTCGTGATGAGGTTCTGGATCACGCGGTCCACCATCCCCACGTCGGCGTGCACGCGCGGGAGCTTCTCGGGGAGCGACGCCGCGAGGTCGACCCCCCGCGCGGCGGCGTCGGGCCGATGCTGCACGACGATGTCCTGGACCAGCTCGGCGATGGAGAACGGCTCGGGCTGCGGCGCAACCCCTTCCGCCTCCCACTTGGCCACCTCGAACAGCCCGTCGGCGAGCGTCCCGAGGCGGTTGGCGTTGGCCAGGATGACCTCGAGGTAGCGGAGCCGCTCTTCGGCAGGAATCGCGTCCCCTTTCAGGACCAGCGTCTCGGCGTACCCCTTCAGCGAGGCGAGCGGCGTCCGGAGGTCGTGCGAGATGCCCTCGACGAACTCCTGCCGTCGGCGGTCGGCCTGCTCCAGCGCCGCCACGTGCCGGGCCAGCGTGTCGGCCATCCGGTTGAACGCGGCACCGAGCCGGCCGACCTCGTCCTCTTCTCCCGCGGGGGCCCGGCGGTCGAGCTGGCCCGTCTCGAACGCCTGCACGGCCGCCGTCATCCGGCGAAGCCGCCGCGTGAGCAGGCTGAACAGGACGAGCCCCACGAGCGCCGCGCCGGCCAGCGTGAGCGCGAGCCCCCCGAGGACCGCGCGCAGCATGTGGCTGTTGGCGAGCATGTCGAGCGCGGAGGCGTAGCGCTCCCCCGCGAGGACGATGTAGAGGTAGCACTCTGGCACCCCCCCGATGGTGACGGAGGCGACCGAGAACGGCTTGGTGCGGCCCGGCGCGAGCGGGTCCTCCCCCAGGATGGGCAGGTCCTCGTCGCCCGCAATGAGCCGGTCGAGCGGTGCGGTGTCCACCACGCGGAGCTGGAGGGGCTGCCCGGGCCGGACGACGGCCAACTTGATCATGCCCGTCGGGTCGAGGAGGTACACGTCGATCCGGCGGTTGACGGACGTGAGCCCCTCAATGATGGAGGCGATGGCCGCCGAGTCGGGCATGGCGACCGCGAGGTGGGGCTCGAATCGGGGCACGAGGTCGCGCGCGAGGTCGCGGTGGACCTTCTGGTCGGCCGCCTCGGTCAACCGGAGGGCAGAGCGCGCTACGAGCGCCCCGATCGCTACGCCGAGGACGAGGAGCAGGAGGAGGAAGAGCGCCGCGAGGCGGCCGTAGAAGCTGCGGAACAGACGCATAGCCCGGGCAGACGCCTAGAGGAAGCTACCGGCCTTGATCCGTGATGAGCTCCTCCGCCTCGGCGAACCGGTAGCCCACCCCCCAGACGGTCCGGATGAAGCGGGGCGCCGAGGGGTCGCGCTCGATCTTCCCACGAAGCCGGTTGATGTGGGAGTTGACGGTGTGGCTGTACCCGGCGTACTGGTAGCCCCACACGAGGTCGAGCAGCTCCTCGCGGCTGAACACGCGGCCGGGCTCGCGGGCAAACAGCGTAAGTAGGTCGAACTCCTTCGCCGTCAGCTCGACGGCCGCCCCGCCGAGCGTCACCTTCCGCTTCTGGGGGTGGATGACGAGGTCGCCGAAGCGGAGGGCTTCTTCCTGCCCGGACGGCTGCGCCGCGTCCATCTCCACGCGGCGGAGGAGGGCGCGGACGCGGGCCATCAGCTCCCGCACCGAGAACGGCTTGGTCACGTAGTCGTCGGCGCCGACATCGAGCCCGATCACCTTGTCGCCCTCGTCGGAGCGCGCCGTGAGCATGAGGACCGGCACGGGGCGCTGCGCCTGCCGGAGGCGCCGGCACACCTCGAGGCCGTCGAGGCCGGGCAGCATGAGGTCGAGGAGGACGAGCGCGAACGGGCGCTGGAGCGCGCGCTCCAGCCCGCGCTGCCCGTCCCGGGCCACCTCGACCTCGTACCCGAGGTCGCCGAGGTGGAGGCGGAGGAGGTCGGCGAGCGCGGGCTCGTCCTCGACGATCAGGATCGCACGCTCTGGTGTCATGCACAACTAGTCGAAAAGGAGACGCCCCCAGGGAGCCAGTTCTCCTGCTTTGGTTCGAGCCCCACTACGCTACGCCCCCAGGGCTGCCGCGATCCGGCAGGAGCCCGGTCTGCATAAGGCGCCGGGCTGGCGAGGAGATCCCTGAACGAAGAGAGAGGAAATCCCGGAAAGAGCGGAGGGGGGAGGGATTCCCGAAAGAAGGGTGCCCAAGCTATCCGGAAGGGGTGCCGGTGAACCTCACAAAAGGGTCACGCGCGCCGCCTGGATCAGCCGTGACCCTTTCGTGAGGTTCCTTCTTTTTCCAAGCGGATAGCTTGACTCCCCCTTCCCATTTGCCTCTCTCCTCCGATGAAGCGACTCCTCCCAATGGCGTGGACCGGGCTCGCCGCCTCGCTGCTGCTGGCCGGATGCATGTCCACCATGTCCACGTCG
>DASPKS010000192.1:0-2636 GCA_035628035.1 Rubricoccaceae bacterium | reverse complement strand
ATGCAGGACCTCGGCACCCTCTCGCCCAACCCCGGCGACCGGCACAACGCGGCCGCGGTCTCGGCCGACGGCAGCGTCGTGGTGGGGGCCTCCTATGGGAACCACGCCGAGGCGTTCCGCTGGGAGAACGGGGCCATGACCGGGCTCGGGTTCCTCCCGGGCCAGCCCTACAGCGCGGCCGAGGCGGTCTCGGCCGACGGGGGCGTCGTCGCGGGTACGAGCGGACCCGACGCGTTCCGGTGGACGGCGGCCACGGGGATGCAGGCGCTCCCCCGGCTCCCCGGGGCCACCGACTGCGAGGCCTATGCGATCTCGGCGGACGGGTCCACCATCGGCGGGCTCTGCACCGGCGCCGCGCGCGAAGCGGTGGTCTGGACGGCGGCCGGCGTACGGAGCGTGCGGGCGATCCTCGAAGACGCCGGCGTCATCCTAGGCGGCTGGAGCCTTTACTACGGGGTGACCGGCGTCTCCGAGGACGGGTCCGTCGTCGTCGGCACCGGGCTCAACCCGTCGGGAGGGCAAGAGGCGTGGCGGGCCGTGATCGGGGGCGCCCCGGCGGACCTCGTCGTGAACACCGCGGACGACGACCCCGACGAGGACGCCGCCGACGGCCGCTGCGACGCCGACGAGGGCGAGAGCGGGGACCAGTGCACGCTCCGCGCCGCCATCGAGGAGGCCGTCCGCCGCAGCGGCGGCACCATCACGTTCGACATCGAGGGCGGGGGAGTCCCCCGGATCGACGTGGGCGACGAGCCGCTCCCGGCCCTCACGGCGCCGATCACGATCGACGGGACGACGCAGCCAGGCGGGGCATTCGTCGAGCTTGTGGGGCCGGGGCAAGGGGATGAGGCGCCCAACATCTCAGGGATCGAGATTGACGAGGGCGGTGGGGGGTCTGTCGTGCGGGGTCTCGTCGTCCACGGGTTCAAGAGCTTCGGCGTCTTCATCGACGCCGACGGCTGCACGCTGGAAGGGAACCGGATCGGGACCGACGCCACCGGAACGCAGTGGCGGGGGAACGGACACGTGGCGGGCGACCGGGTAAACGCGGGGGTAGTCGTGGGCTCCTCTCACAACCGGATCCTGAACAACGTCATCGCGGGGAACATCCTCTCCCTCAACGGGGGGGGCACCACGAAAGGAGGTACGGAGATTCTCCTGTTCCGCTCTAACAACACCCTGCAGGGGAACCGGATCGGGGTGGGGGCCGACGGCCGGGTGGTCCCGCTCCCACCCATGGAGGTGGCCGGGGGCAACTTCGGGCTCTACGGCATATCGAGCTACGGGGACGACAACGTGATCGGCGGCCTCGCCGACCCCCCCGCGATTCCGGCCGCGTGCACGGGGCCATGCAACGTCCTCGCGGGGCACCGGGTGGAGGTCGACATGTTCAGCACTACCATCGCCCCGTCTCGAAACACCGTCGCGGGCAACTTCATCGGCGTGGACGCGAGCGGCGCGCCCACCACGGCGCCGCCTCCGTTCGCGTCCGTCGCCGTGGGCGGCAGCACTAGCTCGGCGACCCGGGTGCTGTACAACCGGGTCGTCACGGGCGCCAGCGTGGCCATCTCGGTGGGTAGCGGGGGCGAGGTCCAGGGCAACGACATCGTGGGTAGGGGCACCGGACCGGAGACCGGCAACGGGGCCATTGAGGTGTTCGGGGATAACAGCCGCGTCATCGGCAACACGATCCGGTCGCACTGGGCTGGCGTGGAGGTGGCGTCAGGGAGCGGGATCCTGATCTCGGAGAACGCCATCAGCGATACCCGGATGGGGGGCATTCTCGTGGGGCAGGGCTCCGCTGAGATCACGCGGAACCGGCTCTCCGACAACGGGATCGGGATCGACCTCGGCGGCGCCGGCGTCACGCGGAACGACGCGGGGGACTGGGACGAGGGCCCCAACGGCCTCCTCAACTTCCCCGCCCTCGTGGCCGTCGCGCGGGAGGCCGGCGGCGTCCGCGTCCGGGGGTACTTCGCGGGGCCGGTCCCGGCCGAGCCGTCGTACCGCATCGAGGCGTTCTCGAGCGCGGGTTGCGCCGCCGGGGAGCACGCCTACCTCGGGGGGATCCCCTACGGGGAGGGCGCGCATTACCTCGGGAGCGCCGAGGTCACGGCCCCCCTCGGCGGGGTCCCGTTCGAGTTCGTCGTGCCGGGGGTGCCCGCTGGCCACTCCGTTATCGCGCTCACGGCGACGGGGACGGGATCCCGCGTGACGAGCGAGTTCAGCCGGTGCCTCTTCATCGGGGAGGAGGCCCAGTTCGCGCAGGCGGAGGTCGGCCCGGAGCAGACGGGGCTCGTCCTCGACGGGCAGGGCGTCGCCGTGACGATCACTGAGCCCGCCGGGGGGGCCGGGCTCCTCGGCGGAGGCGAGGGGGGCACGCTGTTCGTGACGCGGTACGAGGGCCGCCCCGACACGAGCGCCTTCGCCGGCGCCTCGGCGACCTCCCCTTCGGGCGCCGAGGTGGAGCCGGAGGCGATCGCGGCGCGGCACTGGTACCTCGCCGACGTCGGGCTCACCCCCGACGGCGGCCACCCCGCGAGCGCGGCGCCGCCGCCCCCTCACTCCATTCGGCGAGCTGCCGGCGCTCGGCCGGCGAGAGCAGCGGCAGCTCCGCCAACGGCGCCGCCGGGTCG
>DASPKS010000191.1:0-15015 GCA_035628035.1 Rubricoccaceae bacterium | reverse complement strand
GCCCACGCGCTCGGGGTCCCCCTCGTGGCCGGCACCGACGCCCTCGGAAGGGAAACCCCCAACATCCACTCGGAGCTCCAGCTGTTCGTCGAACAGGTTGGCCTCACGCCCCTCGAAGCCATCCAGGCGGCGACGGCGCACGGCGCCGCCGCGCTCGGCCTCGCCGACTCGACGGGGACCGTCGCCGTGGGGAAGTGGGCCGACCTCCTCGTGTTGCGCGCGAACCCCGCCGAGGACATCCGCAACACCCAGACGATCCGCTACGTGATCCGCGGGGGGCAGGTCTACCAGCGCACCGAGGCGTGGGAGACGCCAGCGCAAGCGCGCCCGCCGTTGGAGTAGGGTTGGCCTATCTCACCGCCGACGGCGGTGCCTACCTTGCTTCGTACCGCCCTCATCGCCCGTGCCGCGCATCGCCCCCGAGATCTTCCGCCAGCGCCTCCTCGTCGAGGGCTACTTCCAGCGCGAGGGCGTGGACGCCGACACGATCCGCGCCTACTTCGACCACATCACGGCCGGCCTCGGGCTGCGCACCTACGGCGACCCCATCGTCCACCAGACGAGCGGGCAGGGCAAGCCCGAGAACGAGGGGTACGACGCGTTCGTCCCCCTCATCGACTCCGGCATCTACGTGTGCGTGTGGTCGGGCCCCCGCTTCGCCTCGGTGATCCTCTACACCTGCGCCGCCTTCGACGAGGCCGAGGCCACGCGGCTCACGTGCGATTTCTTTGAGATGACCGAGCACGACACCGCCAGCTTCTGAGCGCCCGTGTCGTCGGTCCCCGGCTTCCTCGCGGCCGTGCTCCTCGGGCTCGCGCTCATCGCCGCCGACGTGACGACGTGGGTGGGGGCGTACCTCTACTGGCCCCGCCTGAGCCTCCTCTTCAAGGTGCTCTTCGTCGTGGGCGCGCTGGCCCACCTCGGGCTGGGCGCGCTCTGGCTCTTCTTTGCCTACCCGCGCGCGCACGGGCGGCGCCCCGCGTGGCCACGCCTTCTCGGCGCCACCGCCCTATCCACTGCTATCCTCGCCGTGATGCTGCGCGAGCTGCTCGCCGTCCACCGCGCGTCCTGATGTCTCCGGCGATGCCCGTCCTCGAAACCGACCGCCTCGTCCTCCGCGAATACACGCCCGACGACGCGACCGTTGTCCTTGCGCTCCTCAACGAGCCCTCGTTCCTCCGCTACATCGGCGACCGGGGCGTGCGCACGCTCGACGACGCCCGCGCCTACCTCCGCAACGGCCCCCTCGCGAGCTACGAGAAAAACGGGTTCGGGCTCTACGCCGTCGAGCGGAAGGACGAGCCCGGCGTCATCGGCCAGTGCGGCCTCCTCCGGCGCGATGGCCTCGACGACCCGGACATTGGCTTCTCGTTCTTCCCGGCGCACTGGGGGCAGGGCTACGCGTATGAAGCGGCCCGCGCCGTGATTGTCCACGGGCAAAAAACCCTCGGCCTCCGCCGCATCGTCGCCATCACGTCGTTCGACAACGACGCCTCGATCCGGCTCCTCGAAAAGCTCGGCTTCCGGTTCGAGCGCACCCTCCGCATCCCGAACGACGACGAGGAGCTCCGCCTCTTCGCCCTCGAAGCCTGAATCCCTCCCATGCGTCCCCGAGCCGTCGTCGAGCAGTGGGTCGAAGCCTTCAACCGCGCCGACGTCGAGGCCCTCGCCGCGCTGTACCACGAGGCGGCCGTGAACCACCAGGTGCCGGTGGGCCCCGTCGAAGGGCGCGGCTCCATCCGCGCGATGTTCGCCCGCGAGTTCGCGACGGCCGCGATGACGTGCCTCCCCGAAAACCTCTTCGAGGACGGCGAGTGGGCCATCCTCGAATGGCGCGACCCGCTCGGTCTCCGGGGCTGCGGCTTCTTCCACGTCGTGGACGGGCTGATCGTGTTCCAGCGGGGCTACTGGGACCGCCTCTCGTTCCTCCGGCTGCAGGGGCTCCCCCTCCCGTCCGATGGCTGACGCGCGGCCCGACGACCTCCGCATCTGCGGCTTCGCGCAGCACGAGATGGCCCTCCTCGCTGCGGGCGACGGCGACCGCGCGCTCGGGCGGCTCCGCCTCGCGCTCCAGCGCGTCGAAGCGCTGCGGAACGCGCCAGAGGCCGAGCGCGCCGAAGCCGCCTTCGAGGTCGGCCTCGCGTACGACGGCACGGGCGACGCGGCGAGCGCCGAGCGATGGTTCGCGGAGGCGCTGGCGGTGCCGGCGTTCCGCGAGGGCGCGCGGTGGCCGCCTAGGTGCCTGAGCCACGCGCTCCGGTATCTCTGGCGCGGGGCCTTCGCGGACGCCGAGCCCTTCGCGCGCGAGGCCGTCGCGCACGCCCGCGCGGGACAGGCGCCGGGCACGGATGCGCTCGCGCAGGCGCTCGTGACGCACGGGGAAGCCCTCCTCGGGCTCGGGCGCCCCGACGCGGCGCTGCCGCTGCTGGACGAAGCGCGCGCCCACTACGAGGCCTCGCCGTGGATGCAGCAGTTCCGCGCCGGGCTGGCCGTGTCCATCCGCTACCACGAGGGCCGCGCCCTCGCGGCGATGGATCGCCCTGACGACGCCCTCCGGTGCTTCGACGAGGCGGAGGCCCTGAGCGCCGGCTGGACGACGCGGGCCCGCCTCGACCTCCTCCTCGCCAGCGCCGAGCTGCGGCGCACGCTGGGGCGCACCGACGAGGCTACCGCGCGGGCCCGACGGGCCCGCGCGTGGTGGGACGACGTGATCGCCCTCCGAAGGGAGGGCGGCAGCGGAGAGGCCATCGGGGAAGCAGAGCGCGAACGGGCTGCGCTCACCGCCGCGTGGGGTCTATGAACCGGACCGTGGTGCGTACCACCTCCACCTGGGACCCGGCCACTGGCCTCCTCCGCACCACCCTGCAGGGGCCGGTCACGACCGACGACGTGCGGGCCTGGCGCGACGGCCTCCACCGCGCCGCGGCGGCGGTCCCCGACGGTGGACGATTCCAACTCCTCCTCGATCTCTCCGGCTTCGCGCCGGCCGACCTCGATGCGCACCGGGCCATGCGGACCGTCGTCCCCGAGCTGCTCGCCGCGCACGGCCTCCGCCCCGCCTTCCTCGACCTGTTCGACGAGCAGCCTGAAGTACCTGTTACCCTTACGCGCGGCGTTCGGTGCGTCGCCTTCGCGAACATCCACCACGACGCGGCCAAGATGGCCGACTACGAGCGGCGCATCGGCACCCCCACGCAGCGGTTCTTCACCGATGCCGCGGCCGCCGAGCGCTGGCTCCTGAGCGTTGCCCTCGACGACGCGCGCGAAGGATGAGCCGGTACGTCGTCTTCGTGGAGGAGAACGAGCGGTACATGGACGCATCCGCCCGGCGTGAGCGCGGGCGCTACGAGACGTACGAGGAAGCCGAGGCCGCCTGCCGCCGCCTCGTGGACATGTCGCTCGAAGAGCATGTCCGCCCTGGGATCACCGCTGACGAGTTGTTCGAGCGCTACGCCCGCTGGGGCGACGACCCGTTCATCGTCGGGCCGGCCGACGACCCGCGGCGGTTCTCGGCGTGGGACTACGCCCGCGCGCGCTGCCGCGCCCTGGGTGATGTCCCCGCGACCTCGGCGTCCCGAGGGATGGTGTCGTTCGACGCCGAGGGCGTCGTGCACACGCGGGCCGACGGGCGGCAGGAGCGCATCCGCTGGGATGAGCTGGAGGAGGTCAGCATCGTCACGACGGACGAGGGGCCCTTCGTGGACGACGTCTTCTGGGTGCTCGCGGGCGCGTCGGGCGGGTGCCTCGTGCCGAGCGAGACCGAGGGCGTGGACGCGCTGCTGGCGCGCCTACAGCGGCTGCCGGGCTTCGACAACGAGGCCGTCATCGCGGCCATGGGGAGCACCGGCCGCGCGCGGTTCGTCTGCTGGCACGCCCTAGGGGCCGCGCCGTGAGGGGAACGGGAGGGGGCGTAGCGTCGTGTTGCGGGCCACGAGCGTGTACGGCCCGCTCTCGCCCGCGCTGACCGTGTTCGCGATCACGCGGTAGGTGCCCGCCCCGAGCCGCCGCGTGATGCGCGCCTGCGTCCCGCCACCGCTGTCGTTGTCGTCGACGGAGAGGGTGTCCGCGCCCGTTCCGCGCAGCCCGAGGAAGGCGTCGAAGGCGTGCGAGGTCAGCTCGATCTGGAGGACCGTGGGAGCCGCCAGGCGGAACCCGTAGAAGTCGGCGAAGGAGCCGTCGGGGAGCTGGCAGTCGCCGGGGCCGAGTGTGCCGGAGACCGATGTACCGACCGTGAGCGAAGCGACGCGGTCGCAGTCGGACCCGAGACTGGGCGTGGGGGGGTCGTCTTCGCCGCCGGGCTCGGCCTCGACGGGCCCCTCCGGGTCGGTCGGGGGCGGGCGCGGCGCCTCTCTACGTATCCGAGGGGCGAGGAGCAGCACCGTCACGAGGACGAGGCCAAAGAGACCCGCGAGGAAGGGCGTCCGGTTTCGCTGCCCGGGCATCGAGCGCGGCACCGAAGCCGGACGTGGGGCCGAGGCCGCCGGCGCGTCAGGGGCGGCCATCAGCTCCCGCACGGCCGCGACGACGGCGGGCGCGTGCCGCTCGACGGGCAGGGGCCACGCGTCGAGCCAGTGCACCGCCGCGAGGGTGTAGCGGAGGTCCCCCTCCGGCTCGACGGGCTCGATCCGCACGGGCAGCACGGGCTTGTCCGCCTCCTCGGCGAGGTGCACCTCCCGCGCCACGTCCTCCGACGCGTTGACGTGCGCGGAGAAGACGAGCACCATCGCGCGGCATCCCTCGATGGCGCGGACGATCTCGGCCGGGTAGGTCCGCGACGCCCGCACGTCGCGGTGGGCGATCCAGCAGCGGAGGCCCTCCCGCTCCAGCGCCGCCACGAGGGCGTCGGCGGCCTCCTGGTCGGGGCTGGCGTAGCTGAGGAAGACGTCGTGGCCCATCGTGCATCCCCCGGGGTGAACGCCCCAAGGTAGGGGCGCCGCGACGATCCGCCGTCCCAAACGGCGCCGCTCGAAACCTGCCGGCCCCCGCTGCATACTCCGAGTCCTTTCTCCCGCGCTCCTCTCGTGCTTCGTCGGCTCTCTCGGGGCTCCCGGCTGCTGGCCGGCGTCCTCCTCGCCGCGTTCCTTGCGTTCGCGCTCCCCTTCGGGCTCTCCTTCTCCCAGACGAGCGCCGACCGCGCGGGGGTGCGCGCCCGCGTGGCCGGCGACCCCGACGAGGCGGAGGCGGCGCCCGTCGAGCTGACCGTGCGGGCGGAGGCGCTCCTCGCCACCGACCGCCCGTGGCGCGCGGCGCAGGTGATGCGTCAATACCGCGCGCGGGTGGATGAGACGCCGCCCGAGCACCGCGTGCTCGCGGCCCGCGCCGAGGCGGGGTGGGGGAACTGGCCGGCCGTCCGCGCCCTCCTCGACAGCCTCCCCGCGCTCGACGTACACGGGAGCGGGATTGGCCTCTACCTCCTCGGGCGCGCCCGCGACGACGCGGGGGATGCGCGCGGCGCCGTAGGGGCGTACCGCGCCTTCCTCGCGCTGCCGCTGCCTCCAGGGGAGCTACAGGAGGAGCGCGACGCCGCCCGGCTGCACCTCGGCTTGGCCCTCCTCCGCGCCGGCGACCGGGAGGCAGGCCGGCGAGAGCTACGCGCCGCGGCCGCCCCCCTCGGCGGCGCCTCGGCGTGGCTCGACGTGCTGGAGGCCGACGCGCTCGCGCGGGCAGGTGACACCCTCGCCGTCCGGCAAGCGGTGGCGCGCTTCACCAGTGGGCTCCTCGGGCTTCGCGCGTGGCGCGCCCGCGTGATGGCAGCGCGGCAGGCCGGCGACCTCGCCGCCGCCCGCGCCCTCGCCAACCGCGCGCGGGCGTGGGCCCGCACGGAGGACACCCGCGCCGAGTTCATGGTCGAGGCGGCCCGCCTCGCCCTTGCGCTGGGCGACACGACGGCGGCCCGGTCTGCCCTCCGCGGGGTCATTGACCTCGACGCGGCCGGGCCGCATGCGCGCGCGGCGTCGGCGATGCTCCAGCAGGGCGCGCGGTCGCCCGCCGACCACCTCGCCATCGCGCGGGTCTACCGCGCGCAGGGACTCCACGAAGAAGCGCTCGACGGGTACCGGGCGTGGCTCGCCTCCGGCGAGGGCACGCCGGCCGAGCAGGCGCGCGTCCACCTCGAATACGCCACCGCCCTCTTCTACGCCGAGCGCTACGCGCTGGTGGAGGTGGCCCTCCGCCCCATCGCGTCGCAGCGGGCCGCCCAACTGCTCCGCGCCCGCGCCGAGGCCCACCTCGACCGCCCCGAGGAGGCCGCCCGCCGCTACCTCGAAGTGGCCGACCAGTACAGAGGCACGGGCAACGGCGCGCACGCCCTCTTCCTCGCGGCCGGCACCTGGCACGACGCCGGGGACGCCGTGCGCGCCCGCGAACTGTACGAGCGGGTGGTGCGCGAGTACGCCGGCCGCGAGGAGATGGGCCTCGCGCTGATGCGCCTCGCCGGCATCGCCTTCCTCGAAGGAGACTATGCCGAGGCCGTTCGCCTCTGGGACCGCTACCGCGCCGGCTACCCGCGCGGGGCGCTCGCCCTCCAGGCCACCTACTGGGCCGGCCGCGCCCGCGAGGCGATGGGCGACACCACCAGCGCGCACGCGCTGTACCGGGCCGTGCGCCAGCGTGCGCGCGACTCGTACTACGCCCTCCTCGCCAGCGAGCGGCTCGGCGAGCCGTTCTGGCCGCTCCCGATGGGCCCGAGCCCGCCCGAGAGCCCGGCCGCCGCGCAGCGCGTCGCCGGGTGGATGCGCGGGGTGGACCTCCTCCGTGAGGCGGGCTTCCCCGAAGAGGCCTCCGCCGAGGCCGACCGCGTGGTGGCCTCGGCCGGCGGCGACGTGCCGACGCTCTACGTGCTCGGCGAGGCGCTCGTCGCGCGAGGGTACGCCCAGCGCGCCATCCAGATCGGCCTCCGTCTCCAGGCGAACCAGCCGAAGAACCGCCGGCTCCTCCGCCTCCTCTACCCCTTCCCCTACCGCACGCTCCTCACCGAAGAGGCGCGCGAGCGGCGGATCGACCCGTTCATCCCCGCCGCGCTCATCCGGCAGGAGTCGATGTTCGAGGCGCGCGCCACCTCACACGTGGGGCGCGGGGGCTCATGCAGATCATGCCCGCTACCGGGCGGCGGCTCGCCGAGGCCGTGGACCTGAGCGCGTGGGACCCCGAGGTGCTCTACCACCCCGAGATCAATGTCCACCTCGGCACACGCTACGTGGCCCAGTTTCTCGGGGACTATGAGGGGGCGCTGCCGCCTGTGTTCTCGGCGTACAACGCGGGCCCACACCGCGTGGCGTGGTGGCGCCGCTTCCCCGAGTACGGGGACGACGAGCTGTTCACCGAGCGCGTCCCCTTCCGCGAGACGCGCGACTACGTCAAGATCCTCACGCGGAACCACGCGATCTACCGCGGGCTCTACGGCGACGAGGGCTGACCGGCTCCCGCGTAGCGCTCCGAAAGGAAGAGCGTGAGCGCCGTCGGGGAGAGCCGCGTGGCGGCGGCGTGCACCTTGTTGAACCACCCGAGGGCCGCCTCGCGGTCATTCCTGGTGAGCGCGCGGAGCCCGGTGCGCGCCGCGTCGTCGGCGGTGTAGCCGCGTGCGAGCCGGGGGCCCATCGCCGGCCGCCCCTCGGTCATGCGGGTCGGGACCTGCGCCGGGCAGAGACACGAGGCGTGGACGCCCGTGCCCTTCAGTTCGTAGTGGAGCGCCTGCGTGAGACGGAGGACGTACGCCTTCGTCGCGGCGTAGGTCGCCATCCCGACGGTGGGCTGGAAGGCGGCCATCGAAGCCACGTTGAGCACGCCGCCGCGCCGACGCGCGAGCATCCCCGGGAGGAGCCGCCGCGTGAGCCCGGTGAGCGCGCCGCAGTTCAGCGCCACCATCGCCTCCAGCGCGTCAGGGTCCTGCGCGGCGAAGGGACCGGGGAGGTCGACCCCGGCGTTGTTCACGAGCACGTCCACGGCCAGCCCCTCCGCATCGAGCCGCTCGGCCAGGCGCGCGGAGGCGCCGGGTTGTTGCAGGTCCTCCGCGAGGGCGACGGCCCCGCCGCCCAGCTCAGCCGCGAGCGCGCGGAGCGCGTCTTCGGACCGCGACACGAGGACGACGCGCGCACCGGCCGCCGCGAGCCGGCGGGCGAACGCCTCGCCGATGCCGGCGGAGGCGCCCGTGACGAGGGCCGTGCGGCCCCGGTAGAACTCCATCGGGAGAGCCGAGTGTGAGAGGGGCCGGGACGAACGCCCGCCATCGCGTCCTGTTCACTCCCTTCTCTCCTCCCATGGAAACCTGGTCCGAAGACGACGTCGAGCGCGTGCTGGAGTGGTACGAGAAGGAGCCCGGCGAGGCGCTCGTTGGCGAGGAGCCGCTGAAGGGGATCGGGCTCGACGAGCTGCGCGCGCTGTTCCACCCGGAAGAGGCCGACGCCGAGATGCTCCTCCCCTACGAGGTCGAGACGACCGAAGAAGCGGCTGCGCTCCAGCGCGCCGTCGAGCACCGGATCGACCTCGACGCGTACGTCTACTTCGTCGCCGCCTACGGGAAGGAGTCGTGAGCCGCGCCTTCGTCAAGGACGACGCGCAGCAGGACCCGGTGGTGGTCCCGCCACGCGCGCCGCTGCCGCCGGGCGTCCCGAACTACGTCACGGGGCGGGGCCTGAAGCGGCTCAGGGCCGAGCAGGCCGGCCTGGAGGCCGAGCGGTCCCGCCTCCTCGCCGCGCCGATGGACGAGGCCGAGCGGCAGCGCCAGCTCACCGCCCTCGCCGGCCGCCTCGACGCCCTCACCGAGCGGATCGCGAGCGCGAAGGTGCTCGACCTCCGCATGCAGCCGCAGGACGAGGTCCGCTTCGGCGCCACCGTCACGCTGCGCAGTGCTGCGGGCGAGGAGCGCCGCTTCCAGATCGTCGGCGTGGACGAGGCCGACGCCGCCGAGGGGCGCGTGGCGTTCATCGCGCCGCTCGCGCGAGCCGTCATCGGGCGGCACGTAGGCGAAACGGTCACGCTGCGCACGCCGCGCGGCGAGGAGCGGCTTGAGGTCGTCGCCATCGCGTACGCGTAGGGGTTGCTCGGGGCTAGGTGCGCGAAAGCGAGCGGGCGGCGCGTTGCGCGAAAGACCTTGGTCCCTACCTTCCCGCCCGCATGTGCACCGTGCTCCGCGCCCTCCTCTTCGCCACCCTGCTCGCGCCGGCTGCTGCTGCGCAGCCGCCCGCGCTCCGGGAAGCCGACCGCGTCCGGCTGGCCGAGGCGTTCCACCTCGCCGAAACCGTGCGGGACTCCATCTGGGCGGGATGGGGCGGGGTCCCCTTTGCCGTCCTCCTCCTCACGCCCGAGCACGAGTTCCTCATCCGGCATCCGGCCCCGTCCGAGGACTTCGCGTTGGTCGGGTACGACTCGCTCCTCCAGGGCGAGGTGTACGCCCGCCCGACTACGGGGCGGTACCCGTTGAGCTTCCTAGCGACGTTCCCCGCCGTCAACGGCATCAACACCGTCGTCGTGGGGCCGCCCGAGCACACGGGGAAGTCCTCCACGCTGTGGGTCGTCACGCTGCTCCACGAGCACTTCCACCAGCTCCAGTACACGCGGCCCGACCACTACCCCGCCGTCGCGGCGCTCGACCTCTCGGGCGGCGACGAGACGGGGATGTGGATGTTGAACTACCCCTTCCCGTACGACTCGGCGCGGGTCGTCGCGGCCGTCAACGCCTATCGCGACGCGCTCGTGCGCGCGCTCGGCCCGCCGCGCGAGGTGGGGCCGCCCGCCGCGCTCGACGACTTCCTCGCCGCCCGCGCGGCGCTGCGGCAGGCCCTCTCCGACCCCGACTTCCGCTACCTCTCCTTCCAGCTCTGGCAGGAGGGTGTTGCCCGCTACACCGAGCACCGCGTGGCCGAGGCCGCGGCGGCACACCACACGCCCCTCCCGGCCTTCCGCGCCCTCGACGACTTCGTGCCCTACACCGCCGCCGCCGACTCCCTCCGCCGCCTCCTCGATGACGAGCTGGCGAACCTCGACCTCGCCTCCTGGAGGCGTGTGGTGTTCTACCCCCTCGGCGCGGCCGAAGCGCTCCTCCTCGACCGGGCGCGGCCGGGGTGGCAGCGGCGGTATTTCGCCGACCGGTTCTACCTCGACCGGTACTTCGAGCGACCGTAGCCCCCGCCCACAGCCTGTTTATGAGCAAGGGCCGTCTGGAAGCCTTCAGCGACGCCGTCATCGCCATCCTCCTCACCATCATGGTGCTGGAGCTGCGGCCGCCGCACGGGGCCGAGCCCGCCGCGCTGCGCCCGCTCCTCCCGGTGCTCCTGAGCTACGTGCTCAGCTTCGTCATCCTCGGGATCTACTGGAACAACCACCACCACCTGCTCCAGGCCACGCGCGAGGTGAACGGGCGCGTGCTGTGGGCGAACCTCCACCTCCTCTTCTGGCTCTCGCTCGTCCCCTTCGCCACGGCCTGGGTGGGCGACACTGCGTTCGCGCCGTGGCCGGTCGCCCTCTACGGCGCCGTGTTCCTCTGCTGCGGCGTCGCGTACTTCATCCTGACGAGGGCGCTCCTCGCGCACCATGGGCCGGACTCCCCGCTGGCAGCGGCGATCGGACGCGACACCAAGGGGAAGGCGTCGGTCGCCTTGTACGCAGCGGCCATCCCGCTCGCCTTCGTGCACCCGTGGGTCTCCGGAGCGATCTACGTCTTCGTGGCCGTGATGTGGCTCATCCCCGACCGGCGGCTCGAGCCCGCGCCGGGGCAGAGGGTCTCCTGACGACCCCGGCTTCATTGATCTCTTCGGGATCTTGAAGGCGACGGTTCAGGTGGGAAGGCCGCGACGGCCCCTCGCTCTCCTGCGCCGCCCCTCTCCCCCGCCCCTCCCATGTTCCTCATCCCCACCTACCTCGCCCCCAGCCCCATCCACGGGACGGGCGTGTTCACGCCGGTGCCGATCAAGGCCGGAACGATCCTCTGGCGGCTCGACCCCTCAACGGACTGGGAGATCCCCCCGGAGGACTTCGCGCGCTTCCCCGAGCCGTACCAGTCGCGCCTCCGGGCGTACGCCTACCAGAACTTCGAAGGGGTGTACATCCTCTGCGGCGACAACGCGCGCTACATGAACCACGCCGACGACCCCAACTGCGACGACTCGGGGCAGGTCATCACCGTCGCGCGGCGCGACATCGCAGCCGGCGAGGAGCTCACGTGCGACTACCGCCTCTTCGACGCCGAGTCGGCCGGGGTCGGCGGCGCGCTCTACGCGCCCGTCGAGCTGGCCCGGACGGGGTGAGTATGGGGGCGTCCTCTCTCATCGGGCTCATCGGCGCCACGCTCGTCCTCACGGCCGGGTGCCGCATCGAAAGGGCACCGTCCGCCTCGAACGGCCCCACCGCAGTGACCCGTGCCCCGCAGGAAACGGCGGCCGCCGCCCCCCGCCCTGCGCCGGAAGATTCGACGGCGGCGACGGTGCGCGCGATGGTGGCGGGCGACCGCGCGTGCTACCTCACGCTGGAGAGCGACCTGGGGCAGCTGCGGGAGGCGATGGCCGACTTCGCGCTGTGCGAGCGGCGCGACCTCCTCGGCCGCCGCGTGCGGCTCCGCGTCGAGCCGGCGCAGGTGCAGGCGGCCTCGTGCGCGGGGAACCCCGAATGCACAGACACCGAGACGGTCCCGCTGGTGCGCGGTGCCGAGGTGCTGCGCTGAGCCCGCGCGGGTCCCGAACGGGAGCTACCGGTTCGAGGCGGGGACCTCGACACCCGCCGCTGCGAGCGACGCGCCGTAGCAGCGCACCTGGCGCGGACCGAGCGCGCCGTCGGTGGTGCCGAGCGTGCGCATGGCCTCCGCGAGGTGGTGGCGGGCCTCTTCAGTGCGACCCTCCGCTTCGGCCACGACGCCGAGCCCGAGGAGGCTGTCCACCACCCCACGAGGGTAACGGATGCGCGCGTTGTACTGGCGGCCCTCCTCGAAAGCCGCTCGCGCGCCCGCGAGGTCGCCGAGCGCCAGCAGCACTTCACCCAGGGCGTTGAGCCCCATCCCCCCGCCAAAGAAGAACTGGACGGCTCGGACCCGCGCCAGCGCGCGCTCGGCCAGCGGGCGCGCGGAATCGGGCTCACCGCGGTCGAGCAGCACCTGGGCCTGCCCCATCTCGGCGTACGCGATCCCGCTCGGGTTGCCCGACCGCTCCCACAGCCCGATGGCGCGGGTGAGCCGCGTTTCGGCCTCGTCGAGCCGCTCGAAGTCGAGCGCGGCGAAGCCGATGTCGGTGTGGAGCACCCCCTCCACCTGGGCATCGCTGAGGGGCTCGGCGAGCGCGAGGCCGGCCTCGGCGTAGGCGGCGGCCTCGTCGGGACGGCCTCGGAGCTGGCTGTTGAAGGCGAGCCAGTGGTGGCAGAAGGCCAGCCCGCGCTGCTCTCCGTGCGCGCGCCGCTTCTCACGGCCTTGCAGGAGGAGCGCTTCGGCCTCGGCGTACCGCCCCTCGTAGCTCGCAATCAGCCCGAGGTTCTGGAGGGCAACGGCCTCCCCGCGCACGTCGCCCAGCTCGCGCTGGAGCGCGAGGGCTTCCTCGCAGAGCGGGCGCGCGCGCTCGTCCCCCATGTCGATGTAGGCGTAGCCGAGGTGGCTGAGGGCCGTCGCGAGCCCTCGCTTGTCGCCGCTAGCGCGGCAGGCGGCGATGACGTCCTCGAGCAGGCGGAACGCGGGGTCCAGGTCGCCCGCCTCCTGCGCCATGATGCCGGCGGTGTTGCGGACGGCCGCCCACGCCTCGGTAGGCGCGTGCCCGGCGCTGACGTCGACGAGCCGCATCAGCCGGCGGTACCCCTCGCCGAGGTGGCCGCGCACGATCCAGAACCGCCCGAGCGCCTTGCCGAGCCGCAGCGCACCGTCCACATCGCCCGCGGCTTCGAGGTGGTCGAGCGCGGCGCGGAGGTTGGCCTGCTCGGCGTCGAGGCGGTCGAGCCAGCGGACCTGGTCGGTCCCGGTGAGGTGGGGCTCGGCCTGCTCGGCCAGCGCCAGGAAGAAGCGGGCGTGGGCGGCGCGGGCGTCGGCTTCCTCGCCGGCCTGCGCGAGCGCGCCGAGCCCGAACTCGCGGATCGTTTCGAGCATGCGGAAGCGCGGCCCGCCGTCGGCCCCCTCGTCGCGGCGGACGAGGCTGTGGTCGAGGAGGGTGAGCACGCCCTCGGCGGGGTCGAGCGCAGGGTCGTCGCTGACGGCTTCGGCGGCCTCGAGCGTGCAGCCGACGACGAAGACGGCGAGGCGGCGGAAGAGCCGCTGCTCTGCCGGGTCGAGGAGGTCGTAGCTCCATTGGATGGTGTCGCGGAGGGTCTGGTGCCGGTCGGGGAGGTCGCGCGCGCCGCCGCGGAGGAGGTCGAGCGAGCGGTCGAGCCGGGCGAGCATGGCCTCGGGCGGGAACAGCCGCACGCGCGCGGCGGCCAGCTCGATGGCGAGGGGGAGCCCGTCGAGCCGCGCGCAGATCTCGGCGACGGCCGGGGCGTTCTGGTTGTCCACGCGGAAGTCGGGCCGGACGGCGCACGCCCGCTCGATGAACAGCCGCACCGCCGCGAACTGCGACAGCGTCTCCGACGCGACGCGCGCCGGGTCGGGCAGCGCGAGCGGCGGCACGGGGAACTCCCGCTCCCCCTGGAGACGGAGCGCGGCCCGGCTGGTGACGAGCACCCGGAGGCCGGCGCACCCCTGGAGCAACCCGGCCACGACGGGCGCCGCATCGAGGACCTGCTCGAAGTTGTCGAGGAGGAGCAGCGTCGACCGCTCGCCGACGTGCTCGACGAGGGCGTCCGTGACGGGCCGCCCGCGCGCCTCCTTCGCCCCGAGGGCGTCGGCGATGGTGACGGCGACGAGGGCGGGGTCGGTCACGGGCGCGAGCGAAACAAACCACGCGCCGCCCTCGAGGTCGAGCGTGTCGAGGAGGCGCCCGGCGGCCTCGATGGAGAGGCGGGACTTCCCCGTCCCTCCGGGCCCGGTGAGCGTGACGAGGCGGGCGCCCTCGCGGAACAGCGCCAGCACGCGGCCGAGCTCGGCGTCGCGGCCGAGGAGCGGCGTAGGCGGGGCGGGGAGGTTATGCGGGCGCGTGGTGAGCGTGCGGGGCGGCGGGAAGTCCGCCGGCAGCCCCTCGACGCAGAGCTGAAACAAGACCTCCGGCTCGGCGAGGTCTTTCAGCCGGTGCGCGCCGAGGGCCTTCAGCGAGACGCCTTCGGGGAGCGCGCTCCGCACGAGCACCTCGGTCGGCGCCGAGAGGAGCACCTGCCCCCCGTGCGCGGCGCCCATGATGCGCGCGGCGCGGTGCACGTCGAGCCCGGTGTAGCCGCTCTCGGAAGCGGTCGGCTCCCCCGTGTGGAGCCCCATCCGCACGCGGAGGGCCTCGCCCTCCGGCCATGGGTGGGCCGCGAGCCCGCGCTGGATAGCGACGGCCGTCGCGACGGCGTCGGTCGCGCGGGCGAAGGCGGCGAAGAACCCGTCGCCGGCCGTGTCCACCTCGCGCCCGCCGTGCGCGGCGAGCGCGTCGCGGACGATGCGGTGGTGCGCCGCCACCACGTCGCCGTAGCCCGCCCCGAGCCGCTGGAGGAGCTGAGTGGACCCCTCGATGTCGGAGAAGAACAGGGTGACAGTGCCGGAAGGGAGCACGAGCAGGGGGCCAGGCGCCGGTCAGGGAGCGTCAACTTACACCGGGCGCAGGGACCGGCCGAGGCTGGCGCCATCGGCCGCCCGCGCGTAGGTTCGCGCCGGCCCTTCGCCGCTCCGCGTGATCCGCCCGTACCCCCCCGACTACGACGTCGTCCTCGTCGTCCGCAACCCGCAGCGGCCGGGGATGATCGGGCGGCTCCTGACCGTCGTCGGCGACGAGGGCGGGCTTATCGGTGACATCGAGACGCGGTTCGTCGGGAAGGATCACCTCTTCCGTGAGGTCACCATCTCCGTCTACGACGACGAGCACCTCCAGCAGATCCTCCGGGCCATCGAGGAGCGGACGGAGGCCGACGTCCTCGAAGTCAAGGACCTCGTTTTCAGCCGGCACGAGGGCGGGAAGATCCGGACGGGGCGCACGCGGAACG
>DASPKS010000190.1:0-2781 GCA_035628035.1 Rubricoccaceae bacterium | reverse complement strand
CCACGTGGTACCGAACGCCTCGCCCTCGGCGACGAGCCTTGCCCCACCCGCCTGGCGGTCGAGGTCGATGAAGGCGAAGGGGAGCGCGTTCTCCAGCCGGCGGTAGACCCCGTAAGCGGTGGCCCGGAGCGTCGCGATTCCGAGGGCCTGGGAGTAGGTCAGGCCGAGCTGCCCCTGATCGACCGCCTTTCCTGTGCCTGCGGGGGCGCTACGCGGGTCGGCCTGCCGTGGGTCCGCCTCGACGAGCGCTTGCGTGAGCGAGCCGGGGGCCTCCGCCACCGGCACGTGGGCCACGACGCCGACTGCCTGGAGGACGCGGTGACTCCCGAGTGGGAGGCGACCGGAGAACCCCGCCCGTAGCGCCCGGTGCTCGCTGTGCGCGCGGTAGCCGTTCTGGTCGAGGAACGAGGCGAAGGCGCTCAGCGAGTGGCCGCTGCGGGAGAGCATCGCCTGTGCGTCGGTCTTGGTGAGCCCGTACGCGCCGACGGTCTGGCGGAGGCGGGCGGCCGACGGGCGGCCGGGGGCGAACGTGGAGAGCGCGAGGACGCCGCCACTGGCGTTCCCCCAGAACACCGAGGCCGGGCCGCGGATGACCTCGATGCCCCGCACGAACGCGGGGTCGACCACGTTGAGGACGGCCTGCCCATCGGCCATCGT
The DNA here is from genome assembly GCA_035628035.1 of Rubricoccaceae bacterium. Taxonomy (GTDB): domain Bacteria; phylum Bacteroidota; class Rhodothermia; order Rhodothermales; family Rubricoccaceae; genus DASPKS01. The sequence continues at coordinate 2,124 of DASPKS010000190.1, read as the reverse complement.
GAGGGGGATCCCGTCGAGGAGCACCTGGACCCCGCGCACGCCGAACCCGGCGCGCCAGCCCACGCCCCGCATCGTGATCCGCTCGCCCTGTGAGGGGTTCTCGCGGTCGGCGACGTGGAGCCCCGGCACGGCCAGCGTGATCTCGTCGAGCGTGAGCGGCGCGGAGCGGTCCAGCTCCGCTTCCGGTCGGCGGACCGTGCTCGCCGCGAACACGCCGGAAGCGGTCTCGAAGGGGGAGGCCGTGACCTCGATGCCCGCGAGCACCTGCGCCGTGGAGTCGGGCTCCTGCGCGGCGGTAGACAAAGGGACCAAGAGGGCCGCGAGGCTGACCGAGAGAGGAGCGCGCATGCGGAAAGGCCGGTACAGGGGCAGCACGGAGATGGCGGGGGGCGCCGCGACGGTTGTCATAGTACCATCCGCAGCATCCAACCACGAACGGAGGCCGAACGCCTCCACCTCTTTCAACCCGAGCCCTCAGCCGTTCGGACTGCTCGCACAGTGCCCGCATGCAAGCAGGAGGGACGTCAGAATGCCCCTATCTGAGCTGGATTCGCCGGTTTCCGCACGCCCCGCGCACGATTCAGGGTCGTGTGGCCGAAAGGCCGTGCTGGTTCGACTCCAGTCTCGGGCACCTAGGAAAAGCGCGGGCGACCCCTGGTAGTCGAGGGGTCGCCCGCGCATCGTCGTTGCGCCCGTCGCAGCGTCGGGCGGGCCGGCGCCTCAGCGCGTGAGCATAAGTCGCCCCGTCTGGACCACGCTCCCGGCCACGAGGCGGTACACGTACATGCCGGCCGATAGGCCCTGCGCGTCGAACACCGCGTGGTGCGCCCCCGCACCGAGCGCGCCGTCCACGAGCACGGCGACCTCACGCCCGAGCGCGTCGAACACGGCGAGCCGCACGTGCGCGGGCGCCTGGAGCGTGAACCCGAGCACGGCCCGGGACGAGAAGGGGTTCGGGCGCGCGGTGAGGCTTGTCGGCACCGGCGCTTCGTCCATCGAGGTGGGGGTAAGCGACAGGTTCAGCTTCATCCCGAAGGCGTCCACGTTCTCGAAGCCGGTGTAGCCGGCGACGTAGGCGGTGCTGTCGCCGTCGGTGCCGATGCCCCGGGCGTAATCGGCGGAAGGGCCGCCGAGGTACGTGCTGTAGCTCAGGCCGCTGCCGGCGCCGTTGAGGGCGATCACGAACGCGTCGTAGTTCTCGTTGAACGTGGGGTCATAGGCGCCGGGCGTGACGGGGAAGTCGTCGGAGAACGTCCAGCCCCCGACGAGCGCCGCGCCGCCAGGGCCGAGCGCGACGCTGCCGCTCTCTTCTTCGAGGCCCCCGCCCACGTAGGTCGAGTACCCGTAGGCCGTCCCGTCCGGCGAGAGCTTCGTCACGAACGCGTCGCGGCCGCCGTTGTAGCTCACGTCGTAGGCGCCGGGGGTCGTCGGGAAGTTGAACGACTCGGTGCGGCCCGCGACGAAGGCGTTGCCCTGGGCGTCCACGACGACGCCCTTGGCGTCGTCGAACTGGTCGCCCCCCACGTAGGTGCTGTAGGCGAGCCCGCCCGTGGACGAGAGCTTGAGGACGAACGCGTCGCCGGGGCCGCCCCCGTACGCCGGGCCGACAACGCCCGGCGTCGTCGGGAAGCCCGGCGAATTGGCCTGCCCGGTAAGGTAGACCTCGCCCGACGCCCCGATCGCCACGTCGTAGCCGATCTCGCCCCCGCTGCTGCCGATGAAGGACGCGTACGCGAGCGCGCTCCCGGCCGCGTTCAACCGGACGGCGATCACGTCGCTCGACCCGTTGTGGGTCGCGTCGTAGGCGCCGGGCGTGGTGGGGAAGTCGGCCGACTCCGTGTAGCCCGTGACGAAGGCGCGCCCCTCCGCGTCCACGGCGAGGCCGCCGCCGAAGTCGTCGGAGTCCCCGCCGAGGAAGGTGGCGTACGCGAGCTGCGACCCGTCCGGGCTGAGCCTGGCCACGAACGCGTCGATGTCGCCCCCGTTGAACGTCCCGTCGTACGCGCCGGCCGTGGCCGGGAAGTCGGCGGAGTACGTGTAGCCGGTCACGTAGGCGCTCCCGTCCGCGCCGACCGCCACCTTGGACGCCTGGTCGAGGCCGCCGCCCCCGATCCAGGCGACGTA
>DASPKS010000189.1:0-3225 GCA_035628035.1 Rubricoccaceae bacterium | reverse complement strand
CGGCGAACTGCTGCTGCCCGCCCGAGAGCGCTACGCCCCCCTCCCCAACAGGCGTGGCGTACCCCAAGGGGAGCCCCTCGAACACCTCCGTCAACCCAAGCCCCTCGCAGAACGCCCCGACGGCCTCCTCTGCCCCCTCTTCGAGCGCGATGTTCTCGGCGAGGGTGCCGCTGAACAGGCGGACTTGCTGCGGCACCACGCCGAGCCGGGAGCGCCACTCCGCGGTGGGGATGGACCGCCAGTCGGACCCGTTTACGCGCACGGTGCCGCCATCGGGGAGGTAGAGCCGCTGGAGGAGCCGGAGCGCCGTCGTCTTCCCCGATCCGCTCTCGCCGAGGAGGGCGACCCGCTCCCCGCGCGCCACCTCGAACGAGAGGCCGGAGAGGAGCAGGGGCTGGCCGGGGAAGGCGAACCGGAGCCCCTCCACCTCCAGGCGCTCCAGCGGCTGGCCCACAGATAGCGGGTGCGGGGCCGAACGGTCCGCCGCCTCGCCCATCCCTTCCGGCTCGGGGTCGAGCCCGGCTACGTCGTGGAGCCGCTCCACCGCCACGCGCGCCTCCTGCAGTTGGACGTTCGTGAGGGCCAGCCGGAGGGCGGCCGGGAGGAGCGCCGTCGTGAGCTGCACGGCGCCTACGAACGTGCCGAGGGAGAGGGCGCCCCGCGCCACTTGCGCCGCGCCGAGCGCGAGCGTGGCGAGGAGGAGCGCGGCGGCTACGACCTGCGCTTCCGCTTCCACGCGCGCGCCGATCCGTCCGAGCTCGTACGTCCGCTGCTGGTAGTCGGCGAAGACCTCACGGACGCGGTGGGCCATCGGGGTTTCGGCCCCGGCCACCTTCACCGCTTCCATCCCCTGCAGCGTGTCGACGTAGTAGCTCTCCGTCCGCCCGTGGGCGGCCATCAGCTCGCGCTGCGCCGAGAGGATTCGGCGGTGCCACCGCGCCGCGATGAGCGCCGAGAGCGGGATGCTCACGAGCGCGACGAGCCCGAGGAGCGGGGCCGTCGCGAGGAGGAACCCCGCCGTCGCCAGGAGCACGAGCGCGTCGAGGGCGGCCTCGCCGGAAGCGAGGGTGACGGCCCGCTGCAGCCGCTGCGCGTCGTTCATCCGCGCGACGAGGTCGCCCGTCCGCCGCCGGTCGAAGAACGGCTGGGGGAGCCGGACGAGGCGGTCGAGGAAGCCGCCGATCACGCGGACGTTGAAGTCCCGCCCCTGCGCGAGGAGGAACCACTCGCGCACCCACGCGAGCGCGGCGCGCCCGAGGAGGAGCAGGGCGAGCACGACGAGTCCGACGCCGATCTCCAGCATGCGCCCCTGCGGGAGGAGTTTGTCAACGAGCGTAGCGAGGAACGCGGCCGTGGTGAGCGAGAGGAGCGCGACGACCGCGCCGAGGGCCGCCGCGAGCGCAAGCACGTTGAGGTCCGGCCGCACGAGCCCGCGCAGCCACGACCGGTTCGGCCGGGGCTCCGGCGCGCGCCGCACGAACGCTCGGCCAGGCCGCACGGCCATCAACACGCGCGAAGGCCAGATAGCCGCGAGCGCGTCGGGCTTGAGGAGGCGCACCTCCCCCCCGGGGTCTGCCACGACGAAAGCGTCGCGTGCTTTCCCGAAGCACACCACATAGTGGAGGCGGTCGCCATCGAGGACGACGTGGAGCAACGCCGGAAGGCCGAGGCCGCCGAGATCGGCGAGGGCCTGCGCCGGGTCGTCGCTGGCCTGGAGTGCTTCCGGTTCGAGGCCCACCGCCTCAGCGGCCTCGTGGAGCCCGGCGAGGTTGGTCCCGTCGGGCCCCGCGCCGCTCAACGCGCGGAGGCGCTCGCGCCCTTCCGAGCCGCCGTAGAACCGCACGAGCATCGCAAGGCAGGCCGGGCCGCAGTCGGCGGCGTCCTCCTGCGCGACGAACGCGGCGCGGGCGCGGGCGAGGAGGTCGTCGGCCACGGCTACAGCGCCCCGAGGAGGAGCACGCCGAGCACGAGCGCAGCGGCTCCGCCGTACGCCGCCGCCGCGAGGGCCAGGGCCCGGAGCGCGGGCCGCTGCTCCAAGCGGCTCCACGCCATACCCAAGACGACGACGTACGCGAGGTCGTCGAGCCCGATCATCTGCGGGAGCGCATGGACCCACTCGCGCCCTGCCCCGGGGTGGGCGTCGAGGAGCGCGGCGAGCGAGAGCGGCGGGGGCGCCGCCGGATCGGTGTACACGGCGACCGCGTGGAGGAGACACGCCGCCGCAAAGACGACCTCGGCGACGAGGACCGCGCGGAGCCGCATCCCGTAGCGCACGCCCCACCCTCCGAGCGCGCCCGCCATGTCCACCGCCGCCGCGACGCCGAGGGCGCGCGCCGCGACGAGCGCCGGCACGGCGACCACGCTCCACGCGCCCGCCTTGCGGAGGAGGTCGAGCGCGGTGTGGACGTGCTCGGGTGGCTCCCCGGTCGCGAGGGAGCCACTCACCGCGTAGAGGATGAGCGCGACGCCTAGCGGGAGCCAGGCGACGGGGCGCGCGAGCGCGCGCGGCGCGGGGAGAGCGGGGGCGTTCGTCAGCGGGAGCGGGCGCAGAGCGGCCCACGATGATACGCCGCCCCTCACGCCCGCTGTCATCCTCACACCGGGTCATCCTGAGCGCAGCGAAGGATCTACCTCAACCGAGCGTTCCGCCACAGACGAGCTAGATCCTTCGCCTCCGGCTCAGGATGACATACGAGAAGGGCTAGGCGTCCAGGCCGGCCACGTTGGAGGGCTCGCCGCGGCGCTCGCCCCGGCACGGAATGACGTGGTAGTCGCGGTGCGCGGCGGGGGCGCCGCCGCGGTGCGTGAAGTCCGTAGCGGTGGCCGAGCCGATGAGCGCCCACGCGCCGTCGCCCTCGCGGGCGAACACTTCGTAGCGGAGGGTGCCGCCGGTGGGGCCGCTCCAGTCGAGGAACACCGCGCCGGAGGGGCGGCGCACCGCCGTGAGGTCGGTGATGGTGGGGAGCGTGCCGGGCGAGGGGCTGCCGTCGGACGTGCCGATGCCGGCGCGCTCGCGCAGCTCGTCGGTCATGTTCGTGTGGCGGTCGGCCTGGCCGCGGAGCGCGCGGTACGTCTCGTCGAGCGCGTCGTGGGCGGTGTCGGCCGTGCGGACGGCCGCGCGGTAGGCGCGCTCGGCGTCGGCGCTGGCCGCCTCGGCGTTGCGGACGGCGGTGGCGCGGGCGCGGAGGTCGGCGAACTGGGCGGCGGTGAGGCCGCTGGCGGTGT
>DASPKS010000188.1:0-22242 GCA_035628035.1 Rubricoccaceae bacterium | reverse complement strand
GCTCCAGCATCGCACGCACGATCGAGTCCGCTCGGCTCCCATGCTCGGCGATCTTCTCCGCGTTGTGCTGGAGGTCGGCAAGGACGTCCATCACCTCCTCGAGCGGCGTTTTCGGCGCCGACGTCGCCTCCCTGATCAGCTCGTCGGCGAGCTCGGCGGAGAGGGCGGCGAAGTTGTTGACGAAGTTGAGGGGGTTCTTGATCTCGTGGGCGATCCCCGCCGTGAGCTGGCCCAGCGACGCGAGCTTCTCGCTCTGGATGAGCTGCTGCTGCGCCGCCTTCAGCTCGGCGAGCGTCTCCTCCACCTCACGGTTCTTGGCCTCCAGCCGCTGGAAGTCGTCGTACCGCGCGTAGGCCACCTCGAAGGCGTCGGCGAGGGCTTGCACGGCGTCGCCATCGTCGGGCGCGAGGGGGGTCTCGCTCCCGACGTACAGCATCCCCTGCGCGAACGGCGCGAAGTGTAGCGAGAACGACGGGGGCTGCGCGGGTGGGGCGGCCGACTCGGCCAGCCCGTGCTGCACCAGCGCGGCGGTCCAGCCCTCCATCTGCTGAGCGTCCCACTCGGCGTCGTAGATGGCCTGCCGCCGCCAGTGCGTGACGATCTCCCCGATGAGGGGGTGGCTGTCGAAGGGGGGCCGGAGCGCAGCAAGGGGCCGGCCGTCGGGCGTGGCGAGGTAAACCTGCACGGCCCCTTCGTCCTCGTCCACGATGAACACGCCGCAACGGGAGAACGACACGCCGAGCGTGGTCAGCTCCTGCCAGATGAGCGGGGTGATGCGGTCGAGGTCAGCCGCCGTCCGCATCGAGGCGATCTCGGCGCGGACGCGGTCCACCGACGCCTGCTGGGCGGCCTCGCGCGCCTGCGCCTCCGCGAGCTGGAGGTCCCGGTAGCGGGTGTAGGCGAAGTGGAACGCGCCGGCAAGCCGCTGCATCACCTGGACCGTCTCCTCCGAGAACGGCCACTCCGAGAAGGCATAGAGCACCCCGGCCGGGCACGCGACGGCGTGGAGGTACTCCCGCTCGCCAGCGGTCGCGCGAGGTGCCAGCAACGGGACGCGCGTGCGGTCCTGCACCGCGTAGTACGCCCGGAGGTCGTCGCCCTCGAGGATGTAGGAGAGGTCCTTCTGCTGCCGCCACGCGTCGAACAGGGCATGGAACAGCGGGTGCCCATCGAGTAGGAGCCCACCGGGGACCGGGCTGGTACGCTCCGCGCCCCGCGGGGGAATCGCCCAGAACGCGAGCTGCCGTGTGGTCCCGTCCACGATGCCGATCCCGCTCCGGAGCGCGCTGACGCCGAGGCCGTCGAGCTCCTGAAAGACCGTGCGGACGACCTGGCCGAGGTCGGCGCTCCGCCGCATCGCGAGGGCCTTGGCGCGGACGCGCTCCAGGGCCGCTTCGATCTGGGACTTCCGCGCGTGGACCTCCGCCTGCTGGAGGTCCTGGTAGCGCGCGTAGGCTTGGCTGAATAGCACCGAGAACCGCCGCAGGACCCAGAGCACCTCCTCCGATGGCGCTTCCGAGAGCACGGCGAAGACGTGGCCCTTGCGCGGGCCGCCCACCGGGGCCGCCACGTAGTGGTACTCTGCCGCCCGCGGCGCGCGCGAAACGACGAGGTCGGCGTATGACGCCGGGTACCGCCGGACCGACGCCCGGAGGTAGGCCTCGAACGCCCCGGGGTCCATCCGCTCGACGACCGTCGCTCCCTTCCGCGCAGCCTCGAACGAGGCATCGAGCACCGGGTGGCCGGAGAGGGCGGTCAGGAAGTGGCTCGCCCGCGCAGCGCCCGCGGCGTCGACGCCCGCCACCCAGACGGCAACCTCCCGGTTGGCGCCGTCTCCCTGGAGGGGGCCGCGGAGTCCTACCTGGAGGGCGGGCAGCTGCAGCCCGCGCAGCTCGTCGAACATCGCGACGGCGACGCTCGCCGTTTCGTCGCTGTGCGCGATCCCCATCGCCTGCGCGCGGACGCGCTCCAGCGCCGCTTCGACCTCGGCCCGGCGGTGCGCCTGCTCCAGCGCGGCTGTACGCTCGGTGACGAGGCGCTCGAGCTCCTCGTTCCGGGCCTGCAGCGCGTCGAGGGCGACTTCGACGGAGGGATACCGCGACATAGAAGGGGGGTACGATGCGCGCAAACGTCGCCCAGCGGCATCTCGATCCGGCGAAGGCCGGAGGCCACCGGTGGCCCCGCCGAAGGGTTGCACCGGATAGGCTTCTCGGAGGGGCTTCCTAGAATGGAAAACGCCTCGCGTAGCGCTGCGCGAGGCGTTTCGGGGTTGCCCGCGGAGGACTCGAACCTCCAACCTTCTGATCCAGAGTCAGACGCTCTGCCAGTTGAGCTAGCGGGCAAGGGCCGCTACGAACGGGCCGTAGCGGGCACAAAAAGTACGGCTCACCCCAGGCCGCGAACAACGGCACCGGCCCCGCGAAAGCCGTCTTGGCCCGTTCTTCGACGGCTCAGGGCGCCACGCTCGGGGCAGGCACGCTCGCGTCCACGGCCTCCGGCGGGACGCCTCGCCAGGCCGCCACCTGGGCTACGATCATCGCGCGGACGCGGTCTCGCAGCGCCGCCGCATCGGCGGGTGCAAGCCCGGCCGTCTCGATGGGGTCGAACACGTGCACGCGGCAGCGGACGGGCCCGAACTGCCACCCGTCCTTGGGGAGGGCGTTGGCCGTGCCGTCGATGGCCAAGGGGAGCACCGGCACACCGGCCTCGATGGCGAGCCGGAAGGCGCCCGGCTGGAACGGCCGCACGCGGCCGTCCTTCGCGCGCGTCCCCTCGGGCATGAACATCACCGAGCACCGGCGGTCGAGGACGTGCTTCGCGCGGAGGAGCACGGTGGCCCGGCTCTGCGCGTCACCCCGGTCCACGGGGACGTCGCCGGCCATCCGCATGAGCCACCCGGCGACGGGGAGGCGGAACAGCTCGGCCTTCGCCACCCACTTCATCTCCCAGGGCAGCGTCGAGATCACCGGGATGTCGGCGTTCGACTGGTGGTTGGCGACGACGACGTAGGGTCGGCGGGGGTCATCCGGAAGGCGCCCGCTCCGCTCCACCTTCCACAGCGGGTTCACCTTCGTCATCGCCGCCCCGAGCCTGCGGAAGAGCCGGCCCGTCGTGTACCGCGCGGGGTCGCGGTCGAACACCCGCACCACCGCCATCAGCGGGAGCCAGAGGAGGATGAGGAGGACGATCCCCACCCAGGCGAAGGCGGAGCGGAGGGCGTTCATCGGCGCGGGCGGGCGCGGACGGCGGAACGGAGGCGGCGCGGGGCGATTTTACGCCACTCCGCTGCCCCAGCTTCTCCCTTGACGCCCAGCCCCTCGCATGAGTGGTGGATGGACCGTGCCCTCGCCCTCGCCGTGCGGGGGGCCGGGCACGCCAGCCCCAACCCGCTCGTCGGCGCCGTGCTCGTAGGCCCGGAAGGGGAGAGGCTCGGCGAGGGGTTCCATGCACGGTGGGGCGGGCCGCACGCCGAGGTCGAGGCGGTCCGCGCGGCCGAGGCGGCCGGCCATGGTGCGCGGCTCCACGAGGCCACGCTCTACGTGACGCTGGAGCCGTGCAGCCACCACGGCAAGACGCCCCCCTGCACCGACCTCCTCCTGGACAAAGGAATTCCGCGCGTCGTCGTCGCGATGGGCGATCCGTTCCCGCAGGTGAATGGTCGTGGGATCGCGCGCCTCCGCGAGGCCGGCGTCGAGGTCGTCGTCGGTGTGCGGGAGAGAGAAGCACGCCGGCTCAACGAGGCGTTCGTCAGGCACGTCACCACGGGCCGCCCACTCGTTACGCTGAAGGTGGCGCAGACGCTCGACGGCCAGGTGGCGACGGCGACGGGTGACAGCCGGTGGGTGTCCTGCGAGGAGAGCCGCGCGCTCGTCCACCGGTGGCGGGCCGAGGCCGACGCCGTGCTCGTCGGGGCAGGAACCGCACGGGCCGACGACCCCGCACTGACGGTGCGCCACGTCGAAGGGCGCCAGCCACTCCGCGTGGTGCTCGACCGCGCCGGCGTGCTCTCCCCTTCGCTGCGGCTGTTCACCGACGAGAACGCAGGGCGTACGCTCGCCATCGTCGCGGAAGGAACGCGACCTGCCTACGCCGAAGCGCTCCGCCAGCGCGGAGGATGCGTGCTGGAGGTCCCGCTGCGCGACGGCCACCTCGACCTCGCCGCCGTGCTCGACGCGCTCGGGCGGGGGGAAAGAGTGCCCGAAGGCGTGCGGCCCGTCCAGTCCGTGCTCGTCGAGGCCGGGCCAGGGCTGGCCACCGCTCTCCTCCGGGAGGACCTCGTGGATCGGTTTCTTGTTTTCCTCGCGCCGAAGCTTGTCGGCGCCGGTATCCCGTCCGTCGGCGACCTCGGCATCCGTGAAATGTCGGGCGCCCGTACGTTCGCCGAGGCTGTGTGGGAGCCCGTCGGCCCCGACGTCCTGTTCAAGGGCTACGTCCGTCCCGTCTGACCTTACTTCATGTTCACCGGCATCATCGAAGCGGTAGGGCGCGTGGCGTCCGTCACCGAGCGGGCGAGCGGGCGGCGGCTCCGGGTGACGTGCCCCTTCGCGGCCGAGCTGCGCGTGGACGAGAGCGTGGCCGTGAACGGCGTGTGCCTGACGGTCGTGGCGCAGGACGCTGAAAGCTTCGAAGCGGTCGCCGTGGAGGAGACGCTGGCAAAAACGAGCCTGGGCGACCTCCAGAAAGAGGACAACGTGAACCTGGAGCGCGCGCTCGTGCTCGGCGCGCGGCTCGACGGCCACCTCGTGCAGGGCCACGTAGATGCGACGGGGACCGTTGAGGCTGTAGAGGCGCTGGAGGGTTCCCACCTCGTCCGCGTGGCCTATCCGGAGGCGTTCGCGCCGTACCTCATCCCCGCCGGCAGCGTCACCCTCGACGGGATCTCGCTCACCGTCGCCCGGCTGGACGAGCCGCCGGGCACGCTTGCCGTCGCCATCATCCCCCACACGTGGGCCCACACGACGGTGCGCGACTGGCGCCCGGGGCGGCGCGTGAACCTGGAGTTCGACCTGCTCGGCAAATACGCCGTGCGTGCCCTGGCACGCCAGCGGGGATAAACACGGGAGCAGGCCGGGTGGCGGGGCGTTGGACTGGGGCCCCTCTCTCTACGCCCGTCGCCATGAAGTACGCCGCCTTGCTCCCCGCGCTGCTCGTCCTCCTCACCGCCTGCGGCGGGAACGAATCGGAAGAAGTGGAGGCGCTGGAGGAGATGGTCCGCGCCCAGAACGCCACCATCGCCGAGCAGCGCGCCGAGCTCGAGGACCTCCACGCCACGCTCGACACCGCGGGCATCGTCGCGGCCGACTCGGCGCTCGCCCACGCCGAGACCATCTACGACGTGGACGAGCCGGCCGTCGCGAGGACCGAGCCCCGCTCGACGCCGCAGCGCACGCGGCCTCGCACCGAACCGGCACCCCGCCCGGCTCCCCGGCGCGCAGAGGCACCCACGCCGCGGGGCGAGGACCGCGCCGGCGAAGCGCCCCCGGCCGAGGCCGCGCGGCCCAGCCGCGATGCCCTCACCTACACCACGTACCGCAACGACCGGTTCGGCTTCACGCTGAACTACCCGGCCAACCTCTTCCGGCCCGACGAATCGCTCGGCGATGGGCACGGCCAGTCGTTCGTCTCGACGGACGGAAGCGCGACGCTCCTCCTGTACGGCACCGAGGAAGGCGGGCCCGACGCGCTGCGCGGGGAGTACGAGGCCGAGCGGAACCGGGACGACCTCCGCATCACCTACCACGTGCTCCGCCCCAACTGGTTCGTGATCTCGGGGTACGAGGGCCCCTACATCTTCTACCAGCGGACGCACCGCGCCGGCGACGGGCTCCGCACGCTCTACATCCGCCACCGCGCGGCCGACCGGGCCTACTTCAGCCCCATCATCGAGCGGCTCTCGCGGTCGTTCGCCGGCTGAGCCCGGCGCGGTGCCCCTTTCCATCGAAACTTGCGCGGGAGGGGGTCGGAGGGGGCCTTACCTTGCCCGTTCGCTGGTAAGGAACCCCGCTTCGATGCAGCCCATCGCCGACCTCGACGTGCTCGCGCCCGTCTCTTCCGCGCCCGACGTGGGCGAGGGGGCCGACGCGCCGCGCGTGCTCGCGGCGACGGCCGACGCGCCCAACGGGCGCCGCGTCTACATCGAGACGTACGGGTGCCAGATGAACGTGGCCGACTCCGAGCTCGTCGCCTCCATCCTCGGCGCCGAGGGGTACGGGCTGGCCGCCTCGGAGGACGAGGCCGACGTGGTCCTCGTCAACACGTGCGCCATCCGCGAGAAGGCGGAGGACCGCGTGCGGGGGCGGCTGGCGAAGTTCCGCAGCAAGAAGGTGAAGGCCCGGCCCGACCTCCAGATCGGCGTCCTCGGCTGCATGGCCGAGCGCCTCCGCACGAAGCTCCTCGAAGAGGAAACGCTCGTCGACGTCGTCGTGGGCCCCGACGCGTACCGCGACCTCCCGCGCCTCCTCGCGGCGAGCCGCGAGAGCGGGCAGGCCGCCGTTAACGTCCACCTCTCGCGGGAGGAGACGTACGCCGACCTCGCGCCCGTCCGCTACGACTCCGGCGGCGTCTCCGCGTTCGTCTCCATCATGCGGGGGTGCGACAACATGTGCGCGTTCTGCGTGGTCCCCTTCACGCGGGGCCGCGAGCGCTCCCGCCCCGTAACGAGCATCCTCGCGGAGAGCGCGCAGCTCGTGGAGGCCGGCTACAAGGAGGTCACCGTGCTCGGCCAGAACGTCAACTCGTACCGCTACACGAGCGACGGCCACGCCGTCTCCTTCGCCGAGCTGCTCTACCGGATCTCGCTGCTCTCGCCGGAGCTCCGCATCCGGTACTCGACGAGCCACCCCAAGGACTGCTCCGACGAGCTGCTCCACGTCCACCGCGAGCGGGCCAACGTGTGCGACTTCATCCACCTCCCCGTGCAGCACGGCTCCTCGGAGGTGCTCCGCCGGATGCGGCGGACGTACACGCGCGAGCAGTACCTCGACCTCATCGCCCGCGCCCGACAGCTCGTCCCCGGCCTCGCGCTCTCGACCGATATCATCGCCGGGTTCTGCGGGGAGACGGAAGACGAGCACGCCGAGACGCTGAGCCTGATGGAGGCCGTCCGCTACGACCACGCCTTCACGTTCGCCTACTCCGAGCGGCCCGACACCTACGCCGCGCGGAAGTACGCCGACGACGTGCCCGACGAGGTCAAGAAGCGCCGCCTCACGGAGATCATCGCGCTCCAGACCCAGCACGCCAAGGAGAAGCACGAAGCGCGCGTGGGGCGGCGCGAGGTGGTGCTCGTCGAGGGGCCGAGCCGGCGCTCCGACGCCCAGCTCTGTGGCCGCACCGACGGCAACCACATGGTCGTCTTCGACGCCGTCGACGGCGTGGCGAAGGGCGACTACGTGCGCGTCGAGGTCACTGGCTGCACGAGCGCGACGCTGTTCGGGCAGGCGCTCGGTAAGACCACCCTCGCCGAGGCCGTCGCGCAGGTGGCCTGAGCCTCAGGGGGGCATCCCGCCGGAGTAGGTCTTGACCTGGCGGTGCGCAGCGTCGGTGAGGTCGAACGCGGCGAGGAGCTCGGCCGTGCACGCCTTCGCGGCGGCGCGGGCAAAGCCGAGGAGGCGGGCGATGAGGACGAGGTTCTCGGCGCCCGTAGGGCACAGCCGCGAGAAGCACAGCCACCACAAGCCCCCCAGCTATTCAGCGTTTACGAAGTCGCATAGTGACTCCTTTGGCCCTCTGTGGGGAAGGTAGGGCGGGGAGAGAATGAACCATCACGCAGGCGGGGGCGTACCTAGCGGGCCCCCCTCTTGCTACGCCCCTCTCCCATGCGGACCCTTCTCCCCCGCGCCGCCCTCGGCGTGCTCCTCTTTGCCACGCTCGGGGCGAGCTGCAAGCCCAACCGCGAGGGCGACGGCGGGGGGTTCGACCTCGACCGCTTCGCCGGCACCTACACCGGCTCCCGCGCGGTAATCTTCGAGGATGGCCGGACCGAGCGGACCGCCCCCATCACCGTCGGCATCGCCGGCGGGCCCGAGGCCGGCTCCGTCCTGATCACGCTCGACGGGGAGCCCGCCCGGTTCCGCGCCCGCTACACCACCGACGAGGGGATCCGCATCACCTACGGCGAAGGGGGCAGTGACCTCCGCGTGGACGTGGAGCCCGACGGCGAGGTGGAGGGCGGCGGCACCGCCCGCCTCTACGGCCTCCACTTCGCCACCGACGTGGACGGCCACTTCACCGACGACAGCCTCCTCGTCGACGCCGGCCTCGACGTGCTCGAAGGGAACGACGAGTACCGCACCGGCACCACCGCCACGTTCCGCCTCCGCCTGCGGAAGGTCCGCTGACGCCGGGAGGGCACCCGGAAGGGCCCCGGCCGGTGGAACCTCGCAGGGCGGAAGAAGGCGTACAAGGGGCGCCCCTCTTTCCGCCTGTCTGAAATCCTCGCGCCCGCGCGGCGCTCCCGCCATGCGCTCCGTCCTTTTTCCCCTCGCGCTCCTCCTCGGCTGCGTCGCCCTCTCCGCGTGCGACAACGCCAGCGACGCCGAGTTCGACCTCAGCCTCTACACCGGCGCCTACGCCGGCACCGTCACCACCCTCACGGCCGGCCGCGCCGACGTGGAGGCGCCCGTCGTCGTCCACATCAGCGAGGGCGAGCTGCGGAACACCGTCGTCGTGACGGTGGACGTGGCCCCGGCCGACCCCCGCGGGACCGACCCGGACCCCATCGTCGTCCAGGGGACCTACGACGAGGACGGCGCCCGCTTCGTGCAGGGCACCGACAACGACGCCGTGGTCGTCACCATCGGCGCCGACGGCGACATCGCCGGGGGCGGCCGGGTCGCCCTCTTCGACCTCCGCCTCGATACTGACATCGAGGGCCGCCTCACGCGGAGCCGCCTCGATGTGGACGTGGACCTCGACGTCGTCGGTGGCAACGACGACGTGCCCGACGGCACGCGCGGGCTCATCCGCCTCCGCACGCAGCGGGTGGAGTTCTGAGGTGGTCGTCTACGAGGTGAACCTCGCCGTGGAGGCCGACGCCGCCGACGCCTACGCCGCCTGGCTCGGCCCCCACGTCGAGGCGATCCTCCGGCTCGACGGGTTTGTCTCGGCGGCGTGGTTCGCCGTCGAGCCCGACGCGGGCCCCGGCGGCGACGGGTACGTGCGGTGGTGCGTGCAGTACCGCCTCCGCGACCGCGCCGCCCTCCAGGCCTACCTCGACGGCCCGGCCGCCGCCTTCCGCGCCGAGGGCCAGGAAAGATTCGGCGGGCGGTTCGAGGCCACCCGCCGCGTGCTCCTCCTCCGCGAAGCGTTCGGGGAACGCTAGCGGCCGGGCGCGGTGGCAGGGCGACGGTATCTTTTCGTCCCTGTCGTCTGCTGCCTACCGGATGGACCGCCAGGCCCTCCAGGAACGCTTCGGCCTCTTCGGCGAGGCCCCCGCCCTCCGCCACGTCCTCGAGCGCGTGCGGCAGGTGGCCCCCACCGACATCGCCGTCCTCCTCGAAGGGGAGAGCGGCGTGGGGAAGGAGCTCGTCGCTACGGCGATCCACGGGCTGAGCCGCCGCCGCCACCGCCGCCTCGTCGTCGTCAACTGCGGGGCCATCCCCGAGGGGCTCATCGAGAGCGAGCTGTTCGGCGCCGAGCGGGGGGCCTACACCGGCGCCGTCGAGCGGCGCACGGGCTACTTCGAGGAGGCCGACGGCGGCACCGTCTTCCTCGACGAGATCGGCGAGATGCCGCTCCCCGCGCAGGTCCGCCTCCTCCGCGTGCTGGAGACGGGCCAGTTCAGCCGCGTGGGGTCGAGCCAGACGCAGCGCGCCGACGTCCGCGTGATCGCCGCGACGAACAAGGACCTCGCCGAGGAGGTCCGCGCCGGGCGGTTCCGGGAGGACCTCTACTACCGCCTCTCGACGG
Source organism: Rubricoccaceae bacterium (assembly GCA_035628035.1). Lineage (GTDB taxonomy): Bacteria > Bacteroidota > Rhodothermia > Rhodothermales > Rubricoccaceae > DASPKS01. The sequence continues at coordinate 12,333 of DASPKS010000188.1, read as the reverse complement.
TCCTCCTCCGCATCCCCCCCCTCCGCCAGCGCCGGAACGACGTGCTCCCGCTGTTCGAGCAGTTCGCGCGGCGGTTCGCCGAGCAGTACGACGCGCGGGCCCCACGCCTGACGGCGTCGGCGCGCGACCTCCTCCAGCGGTACGCGTGGCCGGGCAACGTGCGCGAGCTGAAGAACGTGGCCGAGCAGGCCGTCGTCCTCCACAGCGGCCAGGAGCTCGACGCCGCCGCGCTCGCCCCGCTCCTCCGCGGCGTCTCGGCCGGGGCCGGCCTCGCCCTCACGCACCGCGAGGCGCCCGGCGGGCCGGGCCAGCGCGAGCGCGAGTTGATCTACCGGGCGCTGCTGGAGCTCCGCCTCGACCTCCGCGAGGTGAAGGCGCTCCTCCACCACCTCGCCGGGGGCGGCGAGCGCGCGCCCTACTCCGCGCCGCCCGAGTTCCCCGCGCGCACGGACCTCCCCGTGCCCTACCGCGACGCCCGACCCGATTTCCCCGTGCCGACGTTCTCGGACGAGTCGTTTGCGGACGCGCTCGCGCACGACCTCGACGACCCCGACGCCTTCACGTACGTCGTCACCGACGAGGAGCCGGCCGAGGTCGAGGAGGCCGACGTGGACGAGGCCGGCGTGGAGGAGCCCCCTGCCGAGGAGGACGCGGCCGTGGCCCTCGGCGAACCTTCCGGCGACGGCGAGGCGCCGCGCGACGCCCGCGACGCGCTCGGCGCCCTCTTCGCCTCCGGCGCGCCGTTGCCGACGATGGAGGAGGCCGAGCGGGCGCTGCTCCGCGAGGCCCTCCGCCGCTTCGAAGGCAACCGCCGCCAGACCGCCGACGCCCTCGGCATCTCCGAGCGCACGCTCTACCGCAAGCTGAAGGAGCTGGGGGATGCGTAGGCGGGAGGAGGAAGACGGCGGACAGAGGGCGCCGGCGCGCCGGCGCCCGTCCGCACGCTCCTGTCTTCTGTCTTCCGTTCTCTGCCTTCTGATCGGCGGGTGCGGCGTCTACAGCTTCACCGGCGCGTCCATCCCCGAGCACCTCCGCACCGTCGCCGTGCCGCTCGTCGAGGACCGCTCGGCCGGCGGCGTGCCCGACCTCGACCGCCGCCTCACCGACGCCCTCCAGGAGCGGTTCGCCGGCCGCACGCGCCTCGTGCTGGAGCCCGACGAGAGCGCCGCCGACGCCGTCGTGCAGGCGGCCATCACGGCGTACACCCTCACGCCGGTCGCCGTGACGGGCGAGGAGGTGGCCTCCCTCAACCGTGTCACCATCGAGGTGGCCGTGCGCTACGTCGACCGCGTGGAGGACCGCGAGCGCCTCGCGCGCACGTTCCGCGCCTCGTCGGACTACGACCCCGACGCCGGCCCCGCCGCCGAGGCCGACGCGGCCTTCGCCGCCCTCGCCCAGCTCGCCGACGACGTCTTCAACGCGGCGACGTCCGACTGGTGAGGGGCGCGTTTCCGCCCGGGGGCGGGATGCGGCCGACCGCCGCCCCGCGCTAGCTTCGCGCGTCCGCCGCGCCCCTGCATGCTCGTCCTCGCCGTGCTCTACGCCGCCGCCGCGGCGGTGCTGCTCACCTTCGGGCTGAACCAGCTCTGGCTCTCGGTGCGCCACCTCCGCGCCGGCGGGCTCCGCCGCACGGCGTTGCCCCCCCCGCCGGACGTGTGGCCGCGCGTGACCGTCCAGCTCCCCGTCTACAACGAGCCCCTCGTCGTCGAGCGCCTCATCGACGCGTGCGCGCGGCTCGACTACCCGGCGGGCCGCCTGGAGATCCAGGTCCTCGACGACTCCACGGATGCGACGCGCGTGCGCGCAGCGGAGCACGTGGCCTCCTGGCGCGCGCGCGGCGTCGACGCCGTCCGCCTCACGCGGCCCACACGCGAGGGGTTCAAGGCGGGCGCGCTCGCGTACGGGCTGGAGCGCGCGAAGGGCGAGCTCGTGGCCGTCTTCGATGCCGACTTTGTCCCCGGTCCCGACTTTCTCCGGCGGACCGTCCCCCTCCTCACGAACGACCCCCGGCTCGGGCTCGTGCAGGTCCGGTGGGGCCACCTCAACGGGACGGCCTCGCTCCTCACGCGCGTGCAGGCCGCCCTCCTCGACGCCCACTTCGTCGTGGAGCAGGACGTGCGCGGCGGGGACGGGTGCTTCGTGAGCTTCAACGGGACGGCGGGCCTGTGGCGCCGCGCCTGCATCGACGACGCCGGCGGGTGGCAGGCCGACACCCTCACCGAGGACCTCGACCTCAGCTACCGCGCGCAGCTCCGCGGGTGGCGCTTCCGCTTCCTCGCCGACGCGGCCGTGCCGTCGGAGGTCCCGCTCACGGCGGCGGCGTGGCGCCAGCAGCAGTTCCGGTGGACGAAGGGGACGGCCGAGACGGCACGCAAGCTGCTCGGCGCGTTCCGGCGCGCGCCGCTCCCGCTCCGCACGCGCATCCAGGGGCACCTCCACCTCGGCGGCTTCCTCGTCTACCCCGCCATCCTCGTGGCGGCGCTGCTCCACGCGCCGCTCCTGGGGGCGCGCGCGCTCGGCCTCGCGCCGGGGCCGGCCTACTTCGCCGCGCTCAACGTGGGGCTCCTCGGGTGCGTCGGCGTGCTCCTCGCCCACGCCGTCACGCAGCGCGCGCTCTACGCCGACGGGCTCCGGCGGCTCCTCGTGCTGCCGGCCCTGCTCGCCGCCACGATGGGGCTCTCGCTGAGCAACACGCGCGCCGTCGCCGAGGCGCTCGTCGGGTACCGGACGCCGTTCGTCCGCACGCCGAAGGCGGGGGCGCTGGGCCGCCGCGCCGCGTACGCCCTCCGCGCGCCCCGGCTGATGCCGCTGCTCGAAGGGGCGATGGCGCTCTACAGCCTCGCCGGCCTCCTGGTCCTCATCGAGGTAGAGGCGTGGGCGGGCCTCGGCTTCCAGGCGATGTTCGGCGTCGGCTTCGGGTGGCTCGCCCTTCACGATGTGGCCGGGCGGCGGCGCCTCCACCGGGAGAGGCCGAAGAGACGAACCCTTGCGCTGGCTCGGCCCGAAAGCGCCCTCCTCGCCGAGGCCGCCTGAGCACGGAAGCGTTGGGCTGGATCGGCCCTGGTGCTACCTTAACGGCCCCTCCGCCGCCCTTCCGGGCCCGGCGTCGGCCGATGGGGGTCGGCCGCCCCGGACTCCCCCCGCCATGCCCGCTTCCCCGCCCGATGCTGCGCCCGGCGCGCCGGCCGTCCAGGTGGCCGCGCGGCTCCTCATGGAGGGGCGAGCGGATGAAGCGGTGCGTCGGCTGGAAGCGTTCCTCGAAGCAGCGCCGGCGTACGCGACGGCGCACGTGGTCCTCGCGAAGGCGTACGAGGCGGCCGGCCGCCGCGCCGACGCGCTGGAGGCGTGGAACCGCGCGGCCTTCCTCGTGCCCGAGAGCCCGCTCGTCCGCCGCGAGCGCGCCCGGCTGCTGGGCACCGTACCGACAGCGCCCCCGCCCCCTGCCGCGCGCATCCCCACGCCTGCGCCCGAGGCAGCGCCGCCGCCTCCCGCTGCACCGCCGGAGCCGACCGCGCTGCCACCGCCCGAACCGCCGACCGAGGCAGCGCCGACTCCCGTTGCAGAGGGGCCAACCGCCGCGGCCGAACGGGCCGATCCACCTCCGCCTGCGCCGCCCGGCGAGGCTCCAGTTCCAGAAGCGGCCCCGGCGACGGAGGGAGCAACGACGCTCGCCGAGGAGCCGCTCGTGATGGCGCCGGAGGCGGAGGGAGCGCCGGAGCCCGAGGCGCCGCCGGAAGAAGAAGAACCGGCGTGGCGCCTGCTGGAGGAGACGGAGGTCGGCGTGGCCTTCACGCCCACGCAGGAGGAGCCGCCCATCATCAGCCCGGCCGACCCCGGGGCGGCGCCCTACGAAGGCACGCCCTTCGTGGAGGACGCCCGGATCGTCGAGGAGCAGGAGGGGGCCCCCGCGTTCGACGACCTCGACGCCCTCATCCACCAGCTCCAGGACGCCCCGCGCATCCGGCCCGACCCCCACTTCGAGGGGCCGGAGGTCTCCTTCGAGGAAGATGAGGTGGCCGACGACATGGTCTCGGAGACGCTCGCGCGGATCTTCGCCGCGCAGCACCAGTTCGTCGAGGCCGCCATCGTCTACGAGAAGCTCGCCGCGCAGAAGCCCGACCAGGCCGAGGAGCTCCTCCGCAAGGCCGAGGAGATGCGCGCGCAAGGCGACGCGTAGCCGCCCCCGATGCATCCGATCCACCGATTGCTCAGCCGGCCGGAGCGTCTCGTTGCCGGGCTCATCAGCGGGACCTCACTCGACGGCGTAGACGCAGGCGTGGTTCGCCTCGCCGGAACCGGGCGCGGCCTCCGCGTGGAGACGCTCGCGTTCGTGAGCGTCCCTTACGAGGACGACCTCCGCGAGGCCCTCCGCGCCTGCACTGAGGTGTCGCTATCCGATGTCCGCCTCGTGAGCCAGCTCCACGTCCTCCTCGCCCACCGCTTCGCCGACGTGCTCGAAGTCGCGCTGGCGAAGGCCGGGATGAACGCGGAGGAGCTCGACCTCATCGGCTCGCACGGGCAGACGGTCCACCACGTGCCCGACGCCGAGCCGGTGCAGGGGCTCGCCGGGCCGGCGGTGCGCTCCACCCTCCAGATCGGCAGCGGCGCCGTGCTCGCCGCCCGCCTCGGCGTCCCCGTCGTCTCCGACTTCCGCCTGGCCGACATGGCGCTCGGCGGGCAGGGCGCCCCCCTCGCGCCCTACCTCGACGACGTCCTCTTCGCGCACGCCACCGAGACGCGCGGCCTCCTCAACCTCGGCGGCATCGGCAACCTCAGCGTGCTCCCCGTGGGCGGCGGCCCGGCCGACACGTTCGCCTTCGACACCGGCCCGTCTAACGTCCTCCTCGACGCGCTCACGCAGCGGCTCTTCCGCCGCCCTTACGACGCCGACGGCGCCCTCGCCGCCCGGGGCACGCCCGACGAGTCGCTCATCGAGAAGCTGCTGTCCGATCCCTACTTCGCGCAGCCCCCGCCGAAGTCTACCGGCCGCGAGCTCTTCAACGCGGCGTACGTCGACCGATTCGTGGCCGACGGGCCAGCGGACCCCCACGACCTCCTCGCGACGGCGGCCGAGCTGACCGCCCGCTCGGTCCACGACGCCTACCAGCGGTTCGTCGAGCCGAACCACCGGCTCGACCGGCTCATCGCCTCCGGCGGCGGCGTCCACAACGCCTACCTCATGCGGCGGCTCGCCGAGCGGTTCGCGCCGGTGCCCGTCGAGACGACGGCGGCCTACGGGCTCGACCCCGACGCGAAGGAGGCCGTGCTCTTCGCCGTGCTCGCGCACGAGTGGGCCAACGGCGTCCGCACCGGCCTCCCCGCCGTCACGGGCGCTACCCGCCCGGCCTTCCAGGGCACCCTCGCCCTCCCCTGACATGGACTTCACCCCCGTCTCCGACGTCGGCGAGTTCGGCCTGATCGAGCGCCTCCGCGATACGCTCGGCGTCCCTGACGCGCCCGGCCTCCTCGCGGGCATCGGCGACGACGCGGCGGTGTACCGCGCGGGCGATGGCCGCGCGCACGTCCTCACGACCGACCTCCTCGTCGAGGGCGTCCACTTCGACCGTACGTACACGCCGCTCCGCTACCTCGGCTGGAAGGCGCTCGTGGCGAGCGTGAGCGACGTGGCGGCGATGAACGCCGAGCCGCGATACGCGACGGTCGCCCTCGGCCTCCCCAACAACGTGTCGGTGGAGCAGCTGGAGGCACTCTACGCCGGGATGGCCGACGCGGCCGAGCGGTACGGCTTCGCCGTCGTGGGCGGCGACACGACGGCGGCGGCGCGGCTGCTTGTCTCCGTCACCCTCGTTGGCGAGGCGGTGGAGGACGGCGTGGTGTACCGCTCAGGCGCGCGACCGGGCGACCTCCTCTGCGTGACGGGCGACCTCGGGAGCGCCGCCGCCGGCCTCCGCATCCTCCTCGCGGGCAAGAAGGCGCACGAGGCGGGCGGCGACGGCGAGTCGGAACCGGGCGCGCAACCCGACCTCCGCGAGTTCGCCTACGTCGTCGAGCGTCACCTCTACCCGCAGGCGCGGCTCGACCGCGTCCGCACCTGGCGCGAGCGGGGCGTGCAGCCCCACGCCCTCATCGACATCTCGGACGGGCTGGCGAGCGAGGTGCACCACCTCTGCCGCGCCTCCGGCACGGGCGCCATCGTCGAGGGCGGGCTGCTGCCGATGCACCTCCAGACGGTGCTGGCGGCCGAGCAGCACGGCGAAGCCCCCGAGGACCTCGCCCTCTACGGGGGGGAGGACTACGAGCTGCTGTTCGCGATCTCGGAGGCGCAGGCGGCCCTCCTCGAAGACGACACCTTCGCCGTCGTCGGGCAGGTGGTGGAGGCCGAGGAGGGGGTCACGCTCCGCAAGCCCGACGGCACCGTCGAGGCGCTGGAAGCGCGCGGCTTCCGGCACTTCTGAGGTGGCCCTGTCGAGGGGGCCGCGCGGCTCTTCCTCGAAACTTCGCCGCCTCCCCGAGGGGCGTTCACGCGGGCCCGGAGGGCGCCGGGTAACTTCGCCCGCTGTCTTCCCCTTCCCCCTTTTCGCCCACATGGAAACCGCCCGCACCAACGGCACGTCCGGCGCTGCCGCCGACGGCGAAGTGCTCCAGGTCATCGGCCCCGTCGTCGACGTCGAGTTCCCCAGCGGCCAGGTGCCCGATATCCTCGACGCCCTTGAGATCGACCGCGGCGAGCTCGGCGTGCTCGTCCTCGAGGTGCAGCAGCACCTCGGCGAGAACCGCGCCCGCACCGTCGCGATGGACTCCACCGACGGCCTCACGCGGAATACCCCCGTGGTGAACACCGGCCGCCCCATCGCGATGCCGGTCGGCGAGGCCATCCGCGGGCGGCTCTTCAACGTCGTCGGCAAGGCCATCGACGGGCTGCCTGAGCCGGCCGTCGAGGACCGCCGCGCCATCCACCAGGCGCCGCCGGCCTATGAGGACCTCGCCACCACCGTCGAGATGCTCGAGACGGGGATCAAGGTGATCGACCTCATCCAGCCCTACGCACGCGGCGGGAAGATCGGGCTCTTCGGCGGCGCCGGCGTGGGCAAGACCGTCATCATCCAGGAGCTCATTAACAACATCGCGAAGGCGCACTCGGGGATGTCGGTGTTCGCCGGCGTCGGGGAGCGGACGCGCGAGGGGAACGACCTCCTCCGCGAGATGATCGAGGCCGGCATCATCCGTTACGGCGACGCCTTCAAGCACGGGATGGAGGAGGGGAACTGGGACCTCTCGGCCGTCGACATGGAGGCGCTCAAGGAGAGCCAGGCCACGTTCGTGTTCGGCCAGATGAACGAGCCGCCGGGCGCCCGCGCCCGCGTGGCCCTCTCCGGCCTCACCGTCGCCGAGTACTTCCGCGACCTCGGCGGCCGCGACGTGCTGTTCTTCGTCGACAACATCTTCCGGTTCACCCAGGCCGGCTCCGAGGTGTCGGCGCTCCTCGGCCGCATGCCGAGCGCCGTCGGCTACCAGCCCACGCTCGCCACCGAGATGGGCGTGATGCAGGAGCGGATCACCTCCACCAAGAACGGCGCCGTGACGTCGGTGCAGGCCATCTACGTCCCGGCCGACGACCTCACCGACCCCGCCCCGGCCACGACGTTCGCCCACCTCGACGCGACGACGGTGCTCTCGCGCCAGATCGCCGCCCTCGGGATCTACCCCGCCATCGACCCGCTCGACTCCACGAGCCGGATCCTCACCGTCGACGTCGTCGGCGAGGAGCACTACGCGGTGGCGCAGCGGACGAAGGAGCTGCTCCAGCGGAACAAGGAGCTCCAGGACATCATCGCCATCCTCGGGATGGACGAGCTCTCCGACGAGGACAAGCTCGTCGTGCAGCGGGCCCGCCGCGTGCAGCGGTTCATGAGCCAGCCGTTCTTCGTGGCCGAGCAGTTCACCGGCCACAAGGGCAAGTACGTGAAGGTCGAGGACTCCGTGCGTGGGTTCAAGATGATCCTCGACGGCGAGGTGGACCACCTCCCCGAGAGCGCCTTCCTCTATAAGGGCACCATCGAGGAGGTCATCGAGGCCGGCGAGAAGATGGTCGCCGAAGGGTGATAGGTATGGCGCAGCATCTGCTCGTCGAGATCGTCTCGCCCGAAGGGGCCGCCTTCCGTGGGGAGGCCGCGAGCTTCCGCGCGCCCGGCGTGGAGGGCGGCTTTGAGGTCCTCCGCAACCACGCGCCGCTCCTAGCCGCCACCGCCATCGGGTCCGTCCACGTGACGCTCCCCAGTGGGGAGGTCGTCTCGTTCGCCACCGGGGTCGGGTTCGTCGAGGTCCTCGACAACCGCGTGATCATGGTGACGGAGCAGGCCGAGCCCGCCTCCGAGATCGACGTGGACCGCGCCCGCGCCGCCGAGGAGCGCGCGCGGGAGCAGCTCATGGCGAACCTCTCCCCGGAGGAGCGCGCCGCTGCCCAGGCCGAGCTCGACCGCGCGCGGAACGCCCTCCGCACGGCGATGGCCCGCGTCTGACGCGTCGCTCCTTTTGCCCCGCGCGCCCGGCCTCCAGTGGAGGCCGGGCGCGCGGCGTTTACGGGGCCTAGTGGCGGAGGAGCTTGAAGGCGTGGCTCCACGTCCCGCTCTTGAACCCGTGGAGGATCCACACCATCGCGAGCCCTTCGAGGTAGGCCGACGCCTCGATCCCGCCGAGGTCGATGGTCTCCCACCCGAAGGCGTCGAGGATCTCGGTCGTCGTCGCCTTCGCGTCGGCGTCGTCGCCGGCGATGAACATGGTCGGCGGGCCGCCTTCGAAGTGCGGGTGCACCATGAACGGCGCCCCGACGATGTTGAAGCACTTTACGACGCGGGCGTCCGGCAGCCACCGCTGCACCTGCGCCCCGCCCGAGCCGGCCTCAGGCACGAAGAGGCGCGGCGGGACGCCCTCGGAGAAGTCGAGGGGGTTGGTGGTGTCGAGCACCACCTTGCCCGAGAAGTTCGAGAGCCCCGCGAGCTCCAGGGCGCTCTCGGTGCCGGTCCACAGCGTCGAGAGCACGAGGAGGTTGCCGAAGACGGCGGTCTCCTCGAAGGTGGCGATAGCCGCCCCCGCGCCGGTCTCGTGGGCCCACGTCTGGAGCTCCTCGCGCTCGGGCGAGCGCGTGCCGAGGCGGACGGCGTGGCCGGCCTGCGCGAACCCGCGCCCGAGCGCGCGGCCGACGCCGCCCGAGCCGATGATGCCTACGTTCATGGAAGCAGGGGAATTGGGGAGAGGGGGTCAGTCGCGCCGGGACGCGCAGCCGTCGACCCAGGATCCAGCGCCCCGGAGCGGCTGCCGGTCGTGACGCCTATATCCCCGGCGGCGGCTATTTCCTCCGAAGCAGGCGGCTCCTAGTTTCCCGCGCCTCTGTCTCTCAACCCTCTAACCGACATGATGCTGCTCCGGCGCTTCCCCGTCCTCGCTCCGCTGCTCCTCGTCGCCCTCGTCTTTGCGCTCCAGGGATGCGCGGGCCCCCGCGCCGCTCGGACCGGCGGCGGCACGGGCACGCTCATTGTCGAGAACAACACGAACACGGCGATCTACTACCTCTACGTCTCCCCGTGCGAGAGCAACTCGTGGGGGAACGACCAGCTCGGCTCGAACGAGACCGTCCAGCCCGGTCGGCGCCGGAGCTTCCAGATGCCCACCGGGTGCTGGGACTTCAAGGTCGAGTTCGCCGACGGCCGCGAGGTCGAGGAGCGCGGCGTGGGGATGGTGGCCGGCTACAGCCGGACGTGGACCCTCACCGGGAACTGACCCACCCGGGTTCCAGACGCGCCGCGCCCGGGGGCGCATTGCTTCCGGGCGCGGCGGTTCTTTGCTCCGGCTCAGCCGAACCCCCCCACGACGAGGAGCACGTCGTAGAGCGCGTGGGCCCACGCGGCGAGGGCGAACCCGCGGAGCAGAAAGACGCCGTTGAGCGCGAGCCCGAACAGAAACCGGAACGTGAACGAGGGCAGCGCGAAGGGGTCGCCGAGCGGCCCCATGTAGTGGACGGCACTGAACACGAGCGCGCCCACGACGGCGGCAACCGCATAGGCCTGCCCGCGCCGCGGGAGCACCTTGTGCGCGAGGAGGAACAGCCCGCCCACGAGGAGCACGCGGAAGAACAGCTCCTCGTACAAGCCCGCGCCGATGGAGAGGGCGAGCTGGAGCGGCACGCTCATCCCACCGATCCCCTGCGCCATCCGTGCGGCCGGCCACGCGTGCGCGCCGAAGAGGAGCCCCACCGTGCCGCCCACGAGCACCGCCAGCACGACGGCGTACATCAGCCCCTCGCCGACGATCCCCGCGAAGTAGCGCGGCACGAGCGGCGGCCGCCGGTCCCGCTCGGCCCAGAACACCACCGCGCCGATGAGGAGCACGACGAGGCCAAACGCGGCCCACCCTGTGGCGCCGAGCGCCCCCAGAAGCGTCTTCAGCCACACGTCGGCGCCGACGCGGATGGCGCCGGGCTGGCCCGCGTTGGCGAAGAGGATGCCGACCTCGTAGAGGACGAGGAGCGGGAGTGCGGCGAGGAAGCCGTACGTGGCCGTCCGCGTGACGGCGAGGTAGCCCGTCGGGCGGAGCTTAGGGGTGTCGGGGTCGGGCTCCGGCGCCGCGCCGCCGGGCGCGAAGGGGCGGCGCGGGTCCGTCATCCGCGCGAGGGCGGCGATCTCGTCAGCGGGAGAGGCAGGCATCGGCGATCAGGCTGGGATGGTCCCGCCTACGAAGCGCGCGCCGCGAGGATGCGCTGCGATGCTAGCGCGCGCTCGGAAGCTGCCGGAGCTCCACGCGCCGCGCCGCGTTGGGGTCGAGGTCGAGCGCCTCGGCCGCCGCGCCGGAGAGCTCCAGGAGGTACCCCGCGCTCACCGGCCCCCGGTCGTTGATGCGGACGAACGTGCTCCGCCCGTTGGCGGGGTTCGTCACGAGGAGGACGGTGTTGAAGGGGAGCGTGCGGTGGCTGGCCGTGAGGGCCTCGTGGCGGTAGCGCTCGCCGTTCGCGGTGGGGCGGCCGTCGAGCGCCGCCGGGAAGACGAGCGCGAGGCCCGTCGTGTCGAGCGGCGGGAGGGGGTCCTCCGGGAGGGCCGAGAGGTCCACCGGGGTGGGGAAGAAGAGCATCTCGCCGGGGACGAGGGGCGCCGTCGTGAGGCCGGGGTTGGCCGCGATGAGCGCCCTGACCTCGAGGCCATAGCGGGCGGCGATGCTGTAGAGCGTCTCACCGGGCGAGACGAAGTGCACCACGTCGGCAGGGATCGTGGTGTCGTTCATACGCCACGGGCGCTCCGGCGCCACGGCGGTCGGGGTGCCGGGGGTGGTGCCGCGCGCGACGACGAGCCGCTGCCCGATCTCGATGCGGTCGCCGCGCACGTTGTTGAGCCGGCGGATCGCGTCGACGGTGGTCCCGTAGCGGACGGCGATGGCGAAGAGGGTCTCGCCTGCACGGACGACGTGGATGGTCTCTGTGCCGGTGGATGCCGGGGCAGCGGGCCTGTCGGTCGAGAGCGGGGCCGGCGTCAGCGCGGTCGCGATGCGGATGGGGGGCGCCTCCGGATCTTCCGGGCGGTCCGGCGCGGGCCGGTCTGGCGGCGGCTTGTCGGGCGCCGGGCGGTCCGGCGGTGTCGGGTCGGGCGGGGGCCGCTCGGGAATGTTGGCGGGCGGGCGCGACGCCGTGCGGTTCGGGAGTGGGACGAGCGTGGTCAGCCGGAGCGTCCACCCCACCTCGATCTCGTCGGTCTCCAGCCGGTTGAGCCGCTTGAGCTGCTCGACCGTGAGGTTGTGCCGCGTGGCGATGCGGTAGAGCGTGTCGCCGGGCTGGACGACGTAGAGGCCCGTGCGGGGCTGGGCGCTCACGGCCTCGGCGGCGAGGCCGAGCGCGAGCGCGAGCAGGAGGGCGCGGAAGAAGCGGTCACGCATCGTCGTCCTCCCCGATCCCCTCGGCGTCGAGGATCGCATCCTGTAGCTCCGCGCGGGCGTGGGCGTCGCCGGCGCGCGTGGCCGCCGCCACGCCCTCCCGCCAGGTGCGGAGGGCGTCGGCGTCGCGGTCGAGGACGCGGTACAGCTTGCCGAGGTGGTAGTACGTACCCACGTAGTCGGGGTGGTCGCGGACGAGCGCTTCGTAGTAGCCGAGGGCCGCTTCAACGTCGCCGCGCCGCGCGTGCTCCTGGGCGAGGGCGAACTGGGTGAAGGGGTCGTCCGGGTCCTCGCGGAGGAAGCCGAGCAGCGTGGCGAGGCGGTCCATTGAGCCGAAGGTAAGGGCGCCGGGCTTAGCGGGCCGCCCGCGGCTGTCACCAGCTCCCGCCCGCCCCGCCGCCGCCGAAGCCGCCCCCCCCGCCAGAGAAGCCGCCGAAGCCGCCCCCCCCGAAGCCTCCG
>DASPKS010000187.1:0-5715 GCA_035628035.1 Rubricoccaceae bacterium | reverse complement strand
CGCCCGAGAGGGTGATCCCGCGCTCGCCGACGAGCGTCTCGAACCGCTCGGGGAAGTCCTCCACGTTCGCGAGGAGGTCGGCCTCGTCCGCCGCCTGCCGGATCGCTTCCTCCGTCGCCTCCATCTCGCCGAAGGCGACGTTGTTGCCCACGCTGTCCGAAAACAAAAAAACGTCCTGTGGGACGACGCCGATGTGGCGGCGGAGCGTCTGGAGGGGGATCGTCCGCACGTCGCGGCCGTCGATGAAGACGCGGCCCTCGGTGGGGTCCATCAGGCGCGGGACGAGCTCGACGAGCGTGCTCTTCCCCGAGCCCGTCCGGCCCACGATGCCGACGGTGCTGCCGGCCCGCACGTCGAACGAGACGCCGTCGAGCACGGCCGGGCCGTCGGGCGCGAAGCGGAGCGTGACGTCCTCGAACGTGATGCGGCCCTCGATGGTCTTGATCGAGGCGTCGGTCTCCGGGCCGTCCGTCACGTCGGCGGGCGTGTCGAGGACGGCCGTGATGCGGGCCATCGAGGCGGCGGCCTGCTGGATGAGCGAGATCACGTACCCGAACGAGGCCACGGGCCACGTGAGGATGGACACGTAGATGAGGAACTCGGCGATGTTGCCGAGCGAGAGCTGCCCCGCGATGACCTGCCGCCCGCCGATCCACACGACGAGCACCGACGACGCCCCGATGAGCATGAGCATGATCGGGCGGAAGGCGGCGTCGACGCGGGCGAGGTCGAGCGCGCGGTCGCGGTAGCGCTCGCTCTCGCGGTCGAACCGGTCGCCCCACGCGGGCTCCTGCGCGTAGGCCTTGATGACGCGGATGCCGGCGAGGGCCTCCTGCACGCGGCTCGTGAGCGCGGAGTACTGCTGCTGCTGGCGGTCGGTCCGCTCGTGCACCAGCTTCGAGACGAAGAAGATGGCGACGGCGAGCGCGGGCATCGGGAGGAGCGACCACAGCGTGAGCGTGGGCGAGATGAGCACCATCACGAAGAGGGCCGTCACGATGGCGGTCACGGCACGGGCGGCGTACATGAACGCCGGCCCGATGTACCGGCGGACGCGCTCGATGTCGCTCGTGGCGCGCGTGAGGAGGTCGCCCGTCGCATAGCGCTTGTAGAACCCCCCCGAGAGGGTCTGGAGGTGCTCATAGAGCCGGTTGCGGAGGTCGTACTCGATGTGGCGGCTCGCCACGACGACGGTCTGCCGCATGAGGAACGTGAACACCCCGCTGGCCACGCTCAGCGCCACGATGAGCAGCCCGGCCTCCACCATCTCCCACGCGAACGCGCGGTAGAGCGCGGGCGCCTCCGGTGTGCCCGCCGCCGCGTGGTACCGCTCCACCATCACGGGCACAGCGTCGACGGCCTCGCGCACGACGCCCGGCACGAACAGCGCGAAGATGGACGAGGCGAGGGCGCACGCGAGCCCCGGCAGCATCAGGCGGCGGTAGCGCCAGAAGTACGGGGTGACGCGGCGGAGCGGGGAGGCCATGCGGCGAGGAGACGTCGGCCCGCGAACGCGCGGCGGCGGGCGGTGATCCAGTAGATAGTGGACAGATGACGAAGGACAGCGGGCAGCGTTAGCGCGGGGCCCAGCGGCTCGCCAGGAGGGCCGCGGCGAGCGCCAGCGCCGCGCCGAGCCCGAACGGCACGGCGGGGTCGAACGTGTCCCAGAGCGCGCCAGCCAGCAGGCTCGCCGCGAGGGCGAGCGCGCCCGTGAGCCCGTAGTAGGCGCCGTAGGCCGTGCCGCGCTGTTCCTGCGGCACCACGTCGCTGATGGCGGCGCGGAGGATGCCCTCCGTCAGCCCATAGTAGACGCCGTAGAGCGCGAACGCGCCGAGCACAGCGGGGACCGATCCCGCGAGGGCGAAGGCCCCGTAGGCGAGGGCGTAGAGCAGGAACCCGAGCACGAGCACGCGGCGCCGCCCCACACGGTCGCTCCACCCGCCGGCCTGCCACGCGACCGCCGTGTAGACGGCGTTGAACCCGAACCAGAGCAGCGGAAGCCACCGCGTCGAGAGGCCCACGTCCTGCGCCCGCAGCAGCGCGAAGGCATCCGACGAGTTGCCGAGCGTGAACACGGCGACGACGGCGAGGAGCTTCCAGAAGGGCGCCCCGAGCGCCCGTAACGGAACGGCCGGGCGCGTCTCATCCTTCGCCTCCCACACTCGCTCTCGAACAAATACAACGAGCACGAGCACGGCCAGCGCGGCCGGGATCGCCGAGAGCGCGAACACGAGCCGGTACTGCCCCGGCGCGAGCGCCAGCACGGCGAAGGCGACGAGCGGGCCGAGCATCGCGCCGGCCGTGTCCATCGCGCGGTGGAGGCCGAACGCGCGGCCCCGCGCGTCGGGCGGGGCTTCGAGCGCGAGGAGCGCGTCGCGCGGGGCGGAGCGGAGCCCCTTCCCCACGCGGTCGGCGAACCGGACCCCGAGCACGTGCGCGGGCACCGTCGCGAGGGCGATGAGCGGCTTGGCGATCCCCGAGACGGTGTAGCCGAAGAGCGTGAGCGCCTTGAGCCGGCCCGTGCGGTCGGCCACCCGCCCGGCGACGAGCTTGAGCAGCGCGCTCGTCCCTTCGGCGATGCCCTCGATCAGCCCCAGGCTCGTCGCGCTCGCCGCGAGCGTGCCGACGAGGAACGCCGGCAGGAGCGGGAAGACCATGTCCGTCGAGAGGTCGGTCAGGAGCGACACGACCCCGAGCGCCCACACCGCGCGCGGGAGGGGGCGGGCGTCAGACTTCAAGCACGCGGACCTCCGGCGTGACGAGCGCCTTCGGGATGAGCGCGGGCCAGTACGCGATGACCTCGCTCGGCTTCGGGCGCCCGCCCGCGAAGCCCGTTACGGTGCCGGGGCCGGTGAGGATGAGCGGGGCGATCTCGCGCCCGAACGCCTCGACGGCCTTGTAGTCGTGCCCGCGCACCGAGACGCGGAGCGTCACCTCGTCGAGGTCGGCCTCGCGGGCGGCCGTGCGGGCGTCGTCCTCGGTGAGCGCGTTGAGCCCGACGAGCTCGGCGCGGTACTCGTCGAACGCTAACCCGAGCGCGTCGAGGCGGGCCTTGAGAACGTGCGCGGCGGCGCGGGCCTTCTTCGCGGGCTCGGGCCACCCGTAGACGAGCGTGCTCGTGCTCTTCCACCCGTCGGCGTAGGCGGCCGACACCTTCAGGAACTCGGTGGCGGGGCGCCCCTGGATGCCGAAGACCCGCACGCGGTCCTCGCCCTCCTCTTCGAGGTGGATGGTCGTGAAGTCGGCCACGCCGTCGGGCGTGATGTACTCGCGCGGGTCACCGATCTCGTACAGCAGCTGCTCCGCCACGGTCATGCGGGAGACACGCCCACCGGTGCCCTCGTGCTTCGTGATGACGAACGTGCCGTCGGGGTACGCCTCGGCGATGGGGAAGCCGACGTTCGCCAAGTCAGGGACGGTCTCCCAGTCGGTGAAGTTGCCGCCCGACGACTGCGCGCCGCACTCAAGGATGTGCCCAGCGACGGTGCCCGCAGCGAGTTTGTCCCAGTCGTCGAAGGCCCAGCCGAAGGTGTGGACCATGGGGGCGAGGGTGAGACCGGTGTCGGTGGTCCGCCCGGAGACGACGACGTCGGCGCCCTGCCGGAGCGCCTCCACGATGGGGGCGGCGCCGAGGTAGGCGTTCGCGCTCACGACGCGCCCGCGCACGGTCGAGAGCGCCTCGCCCGTCTCCATGTGCTTCAGCGGAACGCCGTCGGCGAGGAGGTCATCGAGCCGTTCCATGAGGTCGTCGCCGGTGATGACGGCCACCCGGAGCCCCGTTACGCCGCGCCCGCGCATCCCCGCGACGATGGCCTCGGCGCAGGCGACGGGGTTCACGCCGCCCGCGTTCGAGATCACCTTGAACCCCCGCTCCTGGATGTCCGGCGCCAGCTCGGTGACGACCTCCACGAAGTCGCGCGCGTAGCCGAAGCGGGCGTCGCGGAGCTTCTGCTTCTGGAGGATGGACATCGTGACCTCGGCGAGGTAGTCCATCACGAGGAAGTCGATGGGCCCCTTGCGGGCCTGGTCGAGGGGCGCGCGGGGGAGGTCGCCCCAGAACCCCTGCCCGGAGGCGATGCGAATGGTGCGGGGGATTTCAGCCATTATGCTTGTGCCTCGTTGCTGGAGCCCTTATCGTTGGCCAAACGGGCTCCTAGCGAAGCTACCACGATGCGCCGCTTCCTCCCCCTCCTCGGCACGCTGGGCCTCGTCGCTCCGGCGCACGCCCAGCTCAGCGATGCGCACTGGCTGGAGACCTTTCTCGTGCCGGGTGTGCACGGCGGCTACGGGTTCTACAGCGTCACCGCGCTCGAGCGAGATGGCGCCGACCTCTACGCGGGGGGCGACTTCGAGGTCGTAGACGACACGCGGGCGCCGCGCGTGGCGCACTGGGACGGCGAGGCGTGGCACGCCCTGGGCGGCGGCGTGCGGGGCTCGTACTACCCCGCCGACAACTCGACGGTTCACGCGCTCCTCCCCGAGCCAGGCGAGGCGCTCGTCGTGGGCGGCCTATTCCTGCGGGCGGTCCAGCCCGACGGCGACACGCTGTCGGTGCCGGGCGTAGCGCGCTGGACGGGCACGACGTGGGAGGGCCTCGGCCGGGGGCTGCGCGACACCAACCCGTCGAGCTTCAACCAGCCGTTTGTGTTCGCACTCGCGCGGGAGGCATCGGGCGCCGTCGTCGTGGGCGGCCAGTTCAACCGCGCCGTCAACCCCGACGGGACAGAGGTACCCGCCGGCAACCTCGCCCGCTGGAACGGCGCAGCGTGGGAAGCCATCGGTACGGTCGGGGGCCGGGTCTACGCGCTGGCCGTAGGGCCCGAGGGCGCGATCTACGTCGGCGGCGCGATCAACGGCATAACCTCGGCGGACGGGACGCCTACGGCAGGCCGTGGGCTCTTCCGATACCACAACGGAACGTGGAGCCTCGTCGGCGGCGGCGTAGGTGGGCAGTACGACGCCGTACGCGCACTCGCGTTCGTCGGGAGCGACCTCTACGTGGGCGGCAGCTTCGGCCAGGTTCGCCAGCCCGATGGGACGCCCCTCGCCGCCGGCCACTTCGCCCGGTGGACGGGTACGGCGTGGCAGAGCGTGGGCGGCGCGTCCGGCGAGATTCATGATCTCGACGCCGATGGAGAAGGTGGGGTATGGGTAGGGGGCGCGTTTGGACAAGTGGGCGGCCAGCCCTCCATGTTCCTTGCGCGGTGGACCGGGACGGCGTGGGAGCCCACTGCGCCGAGGATCTGGACCGACGACCCCAGCCCAAGCCAAACGGTCCATGCCGTCGTTGCCGATGGCGCGGACGCCGCCGTAGCGGGGGGCCAGTTCCCCTACGTCGAGCTCGACGTCGCTACGCGGGCGGGCTTCCCCGTGCAGGGGCTCGTGCGGTATGCGGCGGGGACGTGGATGCCCTTCGGGGGTGCGGGGCAGGGCGACGGGCTCGGCGCCCTCCGGCCCCGCGTGCGAGCGCTCGCGGCTTGCGGCGGCGACGTGATCGCGGGCGGCCACTTCCTCTGGGTGGGACCCCACCTCTCGCGAAGCCTCGCCCGCTGGGAGGGGGCTGATTGGGTGCCGCTGGGCACAGCCCTGCGAAGCCCGCTCCTCGATAGCTGGTCGTACGCGGAGGTCGGCGCCATCGCGCCCGCCCCCGACTGTGCCACGAGCGGGGCCTTCTACATCGGCGGGTTTTTCGCGGGAGCCGGAAGCGTTAACAGC
>DASPKS010000186.1:0-2452 GCA_035628035.1 Rubricoccaceae bacterium | reverse complement strand
CCGTCGAACGCTTTGGTCGCGTCGATGTGCTGGTGAACAACGCCGGCAACTTCTACGCCGGGTTCTTCGAGGAAATCACGCCCGAGGACTTCCGGGCGCAGATCGAGACCAACCTGTTCGGCCCGGTGAACGTCACCCGTGCGGTGCTCCCCGTGATGCGCTCACAGCGCTCGGGACTCGTCGTGACGATCTCCTCGACCGCCGGCATCTCCGGGGACCCGTTCGCCTCGGCGTACTCCGCGTCGAAGTTCGGCGTCGAGGGGTGGATGGAGGCGCTCACGCCCGAGGTCGCCCCGTTCGGCATCCGCACGATGCTCGTCGAGCCCGGGTTCTTCCGCACGGAGCTCCTCACGGATGACTCGACGACGTGGCCCGAGCCCTCGATAGTGGACTATGCCGAGACGACCCGGCAGACCGTCGCCGCGTGGAAGGGGATGAACGGCAAGCAGGGAGGGGACCCCGCCAAGCTGGCCAAGGCACTCGTCCAGCTCGCGAGCCAGCCCGAGCCTCCGCTGCGCTGGCCCGCCGGCGCCGACGCCGTCGAGAAGTTCGTGCAGAAGGCTCGGGACCTGCTCTCCCAGGCGGACGCCTACCGGGAGCTGTCCTCGTCGCTCGCGCACGACGGCGACGGTTAAGGCGTTCGAGCCGAAGCGTGTGCATAACACGGCCGGCGATGGCGAGAAGTCCCCGAGATCAACGGCGCGCCATAAGCGGACCCTACCCTGAATCGTGCGCGGGGCGTGTCGAAAGCGGCGATTTCGGCTCGTACAGAGGCATTCTGACGTCCCTCCTGCTCTCATGCAGGCACTATGCGAGCAGTCCGTGCGGCTGAGGGCTCGGGTGGATGGATGTGGTGAATGATCGCCAGGCCGGATGGCACGGCCGTGTCGCTCCTCTTCAACATCCTGCTCTCATCTGAATTCCAGAACCCATGCATAGGGCTCCATTAGAGCGGCGCGCCCACACTCCCGCTTCAGATGCGCTTCCTAGTCCGGCTGGCGGGGCCCAAGGGCCGAGAGGGCAGGCGATATGCTTGGCGGAGGGAGTCCACCCTCGCACGGTGCCGTGCGGCGTCGGCCCGGTAGGGGGTCGCCGCTTCGGGGCGGCCCCACGCCTCGTAGAGCGCTGCGAGGTCGGCGCTCGCCATTTCCTGGAACCGCTGCTGCCGAAGCGCCGGCAGCGCTTCGGCCCCGGGGAAGGGGGAAGACGGCGCGCGAGGCGGCCCGATGCCGCGGCACGCCAGCAGCCACCGCTCCGCCCCGGCCGGGTGCCCCTGCAGGCGGAGTAGGCGCCCGCGGTAGCACGTCTGGTAGCGCCACGCGTCGTAGTGGCCTGCCGTCCGGGGGAGGCGGGCGAGCCCCGAGTCGGCCGTAGCCAGGGTGCGGGCCGCCCCAGCGAGGTCGCCGAGGCCCATCCGCGCAGCCGCCTGGTACTGGGGGAGGACGACGAGGAGCCGGTCGCGGTACCGGTGGCCGTCGTTGCCCGGCACGAAGCGCGTGCGGACGAACACGAGCGCCTCGCCGAGCAGCGCGTCGGCCTCGGCGTAGCGGCCGGCCTGCTGGTAGTGTTTTGCCAGGGCCTCAATGATAAAGGGGAAGTTGTTGCCCTCGTTGCGGGCGCGCTGCATCGCCACGGCCCGCTCCAGCATCCGGATCGCGGCCCTGGGGTCGTTCGGGTCGTCGTAGCCGGCGGCGTAGAAGAGGGCCTCGGCGAGCTTCGGGTGGGGCGGGGTGTAGAGCGACTCCCGGATCGCCAGCACGCGGAGGTGGTGCCGGCCCGCCTCGCCGGAGAGGCCGAGCGCGCCGTAGGTGTCGCCGAGGAGGTGGTGGAGGTCGGCGCGGAGGTCGGGCCGCGTGGCGAAGTCGCGGTCCACGCGCCGGGCGGCCTCGTCGAGGACGGCGCGGATGGGCGTGTCGGGCCCCTTCGCCTCGGCGTCGACGTACCACCGCGAATTCGGCGCACGGAGGATTCCTTCAAGGAAGCCCGCGACGGCCTCGGCCCGCTCCGCTTCCGTTTCGGCGCGCTCGGCCTCGCTCTGCGCGACGGCCGAGGCGCGGAGCGCCCGGTCTCGCTCGGCTTTGAGTCGCGTGGTGTAGAACCCAACGAGCGCCAACACGCCGATCACGACCGTCGCCGCCGCGAGCACCCACGTGCGGTGCCGCCGCACGAACCGCCCGAGCCGGTAGCCCGCTGTCGCCGGGCGGGCCTCGACTGGGAGCCCGGTGAGGTGGCGCCGGAGGTCGGCCCCAAGCGCGTCGGCGCTCGTGTAGCGGCGGGCAGGCTCCTTCGCCATCGCCTTCGCGACGATGGTGTCGAGGTCGCCCCGGAGCGCGCGCTGGCGCTCGGGCGGGGCTACGTCCGAGGGGCGCGGCGGCTCGGTCTCGCACACGACGCGCTCGGCCTGCGCGGCCGTGAGCGACCCCAAGTCGTACGGGCGGCGGCCCGCGAGGAG
>DASPKS010000185.1:0-8119 GCA_035628035.1 Rubricoccaceae bacterium | reverse complement strand
AGGCGGACGAGCGGGGTGTCGCCGATGGTGCCGAGGATGCTGTCGTGCCACATGGGCGGGCGCGGGGAAGGCGGAATTGGAAAGCTACGCGCGGGCGGGAACGGGCGGACTTCGTTTGCACGGGAGGGCGTCCCAGCGGTTTTTTAGGGACGCCCTCCCCTCCTCCGCCGTGACCGACCCCCCCGAAGCTGCGCCTTCCGGCCTCCTCGTCGCGCCCGAGCTCCTCGTGGCGACGGTCGCCGCCACCGGCGAGGCCGTCTTCGCCAACGACGCATGGACGGCCGTCTTTGGGGGAGACGGCCTGTGGGCGCGCCTCTCCGAGGAGGACCGCCGCTTCGCCGCCGACTACGCGGCCGAGGCCGCGACGGGCTCGCTCGTCGCGCACCAGGTGTTCCTCGTCGAGCGGGAGGAGCGGCCGGAGCCGCTCCCGGTCCTCCTCCACTTCCTCCCCGTACGCCTTCCCGAGAGCGGGGGGCGGTGCCCCGTCCTCGTCGCCGGTGAGGTGCTGCAGGAGCCGGCGACGTGGGCGGCCGAGCAGACGCGCCGCCGCCGCATGGAGATGCTCGGCCAGATGGCGATGGGGATCGCCCACGACTTCAACAACCTCCTCACGGCGATCCTCGGCCACGCCGAGCTCTTGCGGACCACGCTCTCCTCGCTCCCCGAGGAGGCGCAGCAGCAGCTCCGCACGCTCGAGCGGGCGGCGGGCGACGGCGCCGCCCTCGTCCGCAAGATCCAGCAGTTCATCCGCCACGACAGGCAGGAGCGGTTCGAGCCCGTCGATGCGGCGGCGCTCATCGACGAGGTGGTCACGCTCACGCGGCCGTACTGGTACAACGAGCCGCGCCGGCAGGGCATCACGCTCCACCTCGACACCGACCTCCGCCCCGTCCCCCTCATCCAGGGCGCGCCGACGGAGCTGCGCGAGGTGCTCGTCAACCTCATCCTCAACGCCGTGCAGGCGATGCCGGCCGGCGGCACGCTCACGCTCCGCACACGGCCCGACCCCGTCCGCGGGTGCATCGTGGAGGTGCAGGACACCGGGATGGGGATGACCGAGACCATCCGCGCGCGGATCTTCGAGCCCCTCTTCACCACGAAGGGCGAGCGGGGCACGGGGATGGGGCTGGCCGTCTCGCACGGGATCGTGCAGGAGCACGGCGGCGTGATCGAGGTAGAGAGCCGGCCGGGCCGGGGGAGCCTGTTCCGGCTCGTGTTCCCCCCTGCCGCACCCGCCCGCGAGGCCGCGCCTGCCCCCGATGCGCCGGCAACGAAACGCCGCCCCGCCCGCATCCTCGTCGTCGACGATGAGCCGATGGTGCGCTCGGTGACGGCGCGGCTCCTCCGGCTCAAGGGGCACACCGTCGAGGAGGCCGACCGCGGCTCGGAGGCGCTGATCCGCCTCGCCACCGACGATGCCTTCGACCTCCTCGTGACAGACCTCTCGATGCCGGGGATGAGCGGGCGCGAGCTGGCCGTGCTCGTCCGCGACCGCCACCCCCACCTCCCCATCCTCCTCGTCACCGGCGACACCGACGCGGAGGCCGGGACGGCCGAGGTGGACGGCGTCGTCAAGAAGCCGTTCAAGCTCGACACGCTCGAGGAGGCCATCCAGCAGCTCATCGGGCGGGACCGTTGAATGGGACCACGGCGCCCCCTACCTTGGGCGGCCCTCGGGCTAGCTCCTGATTGTCCCCCCTCGCTCCCCCTCCCATGGTTCGTCGCTCCGCCCTCGTCCTCGCGGTCGCCCTCACGCTGCCGCTCCTCGCTGCCCCCATGGTCGTCGACCTCTCCGGCACCTACAACGTCACGGGGATGAACCCCGACGGCTCCGCCTACGAGGGCACCCTCTCCATCACCCGCGACGGCGGGCTCTACCGGCTCCACTGGGTGGCCGGGGCCGAGTACCACGGCGTGGGCCTCGAAGCCGGCGGGTTCTTCGCGGCGGCCTACGGCGCCGAGACGTGCGGCGTCGTCGCCTACCGGATCGGTGAGGATGGCAGCCTGAGCGGCACCTGGGGCTACCTCGGCGGTGCCGGCATCGGCACCGAGCAGGCCACCCGCGACGGGCGCGGGCGCGACCTCGGCGGCACCTACGCCGTGACGGGTACGAACCCGGACAACACCGACGGCTCGCCCTACGAGGGCACCCTCACCATCACCCCCCATGGCGACGTGTACGAGCTGACGTGGGAAACCGGTGCCACCTCCGTCGGCGTGGGCCTCCGTGACGGCGACATGGTCGCGGCCACCTATGGCGGCGAGGACTGCGGCGTCGTCGCCTACCGTTCACGGAATGGCGGGCTGGAGGGGACCTGGGCCACCTACGGCTCCGACGGCATCGGCACCGAGCGCGCTTCGCGCTAAGCGCCGCCCTCCGCCGGCTCCTCCGGCGCCACCCATCGCCGCGCCATCAGGCTCTCGCGCGGAGCGAACGCCTCGTTCTCCCCGTCGTAGCGGCGGGGGTCGAGCTGGAAGAACGCCACGAGGGCCTCGAAGAGAGCCGGGTGGTGCTTGTGCATCCGCACCGGCCGCTCGAAGAACTGCTCGACGGCGACGGCGAACAGCTCGGCCGGCGCCGTCGCCGCGTAGCTCGACAGCAGCGACTTCCCCATCCGCGCCTTCCGCATCTCCTCGCGGACGAGCGCCATCCACGCGTCGGCGGAGGCGGGGTCGGCGAGCGACGGGAGCCCGTCGGCGCCATGGGCGGCGAAGTCGAAGAGGTGCGCCAGCTCGTGGAGGACCACGTTGTACCCGTCGCGGTTCTCCCAGCTCGCCTCGACGGCCGGGATCGAGAAGAGCACAGGCCCTTGCGGGTGGACCATCCCGTCGAAGCTGGCATCCTCGTCGAAGTCGTAGCTGTCGTCGAACCGACCCGGGAGGAAGAGGATGGTGCGGCCGGTGGGGAGGTCCCAGTCGGGGCGGCCGTGGAGGAGGACCGCCGCCCCGGCGGCGACGGCCAGCTTCAGGTCGTCGGTGACCTCCGCCCCCGCCGCCGCCTCGAACCGCTGCTCAGCGAGGGTGATCTGCACGTCGCGCTCGAAGCGGCGGCGGGCTTCGCCGTCCGCGCGGGCGTAGAGGGGGACGTGGGCGCGGAGCCATGCCCGCCATGCCTCCGGAAAGGCCTGTCGAACGGCACGCCACCGACGCAGCGGGCGACGCGCGAAGGCCAGCGCGACCAAGAGACCAACCGCGGAGCCGACCCACGCCGCTCCGAAGGCGGCTCCCCCGACGAGGGTGCTCGCGGCCCCCGCCATCCCCGCGGCGGCGGCTCCGAAGAGGAAGTCGGATCGGCGAGCGACGTACATGAGTGGGTTCGCTGAACGGCAGGGAGTTTACGCGCCGTTCCATTCCGTCAGGGTCACACCCCGAGGCGAGGCACAACTGGGGGACCGTCGCAACCCGGTGCGCAGCCCGTGGTTAACGGCGCGTCCGGCTACGGCGGTGTGCGCTCCGGGCTGCCTATCTGGCAGCCCCCCGCGTTGGTCCGATTCTGGCACCCCCGAGCCGACTCCCCACCGCCCGATCGATGACCCACGTCCCCTTCCTCTTCGCCGACGACGACCCCGAGCAGAGCATCCCGCTCCTCACCCCGGACGAGGAGCAGCAGATGGCCTCGGCCACGCTGCCCGAGACGCTCCCCATCCTCGCCCTCCGCAACACCGTCCTCTTCCCCGGCGTCGTCCTCCCCATCACGGTCGGCCGCGATGCCTCACTGAAGCTGGTCAAGGACGCCTACGCGGGCGACCGGCTCATCGGCGTCGTCGCGCAGAAGAGCCACGAGGTGGAGAACCCCGGGCCGGAGGACCTCTACGACGTCGGCACCGCCGCGAGCATCCTCAAGCTGATCAAGATGCCCGACGGGAGCGTGAGCATCGTGATCCAGGGGAAGCGGCGGTTCGAGATCGGCGCGTTCACGCAGACCGACCCCTACCTCCGCGCGGCCGTCTCCCCCATCGCCGAGGCCGGCCCCGATGAGGACGACGTGGAGCTCACGGCGCGCGTGCGCTCGATCAAGGAACTGGCTGTCCAGATCGTCCACATGTCGCCGAACCTCCCGAGCGAGGCGGCCTACGCCATCCAGAACATCGAGAGCACGAGCTTCCTCATCCACTTCATCGCGTCGAACCTCCAGATCGACGTCGAGAAGAAGCAGGAGCTCCTCGAGATGCGCCCGCTCCTCGACCGCGCCGGCCGCGTGCTCGAGCACCTCGAGCAGGAGCTCCGCGTGCTCCAGATCTCCGAGGAGATCCGCTCGAAGGTCAAGACCGACGTGGACCAGCAGCAGCGGGAGTTCCTCCTCCGCCAGCAGCTCAAGGCCATCCAGGACGAGCTGGGCGAGGCCGAGGGCGCCGTGGCCGAGGCCGAGGAGCTGCGGAAGCGGCTCGAGGAGAAGCGGGCCGTGCTCCCCGAGGC
Source organism: Rubricoccaceae bacterium (assembly GCA_035628035.1). GTDB lineage: Bacteria > Bacteroidota > Rhodothermia > Rhodothermales > Rubricoccaceae > DASPKS01. The sequence continues at coordinate 3,703 of DASPKS010000185.1, read as the reverse complement.
CGTCGTCCAGACCGTCGAGAAGGAGCTCGGCAAACTCGCGCGGACGAACCCCGCGAGCCCCGAGTTCTCCGTCGGTCGGAACTACGTCGAGACCATCCTCGACCTCCCCTGGCACCACTACTCCGAGGACCACCTCGACATCGCCCGCGCCCGCGAGATCCTCGACGAGGACCACTTCGGGCTGGAGGACGTGAAGAAGCGGATCCTCGAGTACCTCGCCGTGCTCAAGCTGAAGGGCGACATGAAGGCGCCCATCCTCTGCTTCTACGGCCCCCCCGGCGTGGGCAAGACGAGCCTCGGCAAGAGCATCGCCCGCGCCGTAGGCCGCCAGTTCCACCGGATCTCGCTCGGCGGCGTTCGCGACGAGGCCGAGATCCGCGGGCACCGCCGGACCTACATCGGCGCCCTCCCCGGCCGCATCATCCAGGGGCTCAAGCGCGCCGGCACCTCGAACCCCGTGTTCATGCTCGACGAGGTGGACAAGCTGGGCATGGACTTCCGGGGCGACCCGGCCTCGGCGCTCCTCGAGGTCCTCGACCCCGAGCAGAACGACACGTTCAACGACCACTACCTCGAGCTCGACTACGACCTCTCGAAGGTGCTCTTCATCGCGACGGCCAACTCGCTCGAGACGATCCCCGGCCCGCTCCGCGACCGCATGGAGATCATCGAGATCACGGGGTACACGCCGAACGAGAAGCTCGCCATCGCGAAGGAGTACCTCGTCCCCCGGCAGGTCGAGCGCAACGGGCTCAAGCCCGAGCAGTTCGCCATCGCCGACGACGCGCTGATGTTCCTCGTGGAGGGGTACACCCGGGAGAGCGGCGTGCGCCAGCTCGAGCGGACCATCGGGAGCGTCGCCCGCGGGGCGGCCGTGAAGGTGGCCGCCGGCGAAGCCGATCGCGTCGAGGTCGGGCTCGACGACGTGGAGGGATACCTCGGCGCGCGGAAGTTCTACAACGAGGTGGCCGAGCGGACGGAGGTGCCCGGCGTGGCGACGGGCCTCGCGTGGACCCCCGTCGGCGGCGATATCCTCTTCATCGAGGCGAGCGTAAGCCGCGGCACGGGGCGGATGGTGCTCACCGGGAAGCTCGGCGACGTGATGCGCGAGAGCGCGCAGGCGGCGTTCTCTTGGGTGAAGGCCCACGCCGAGGACCTCGGTATCCCGCAGGACGCCTTCCGCTACTGGGACGTCCACGTGCACGTCCCGGCCGGTGCCATCCCGAAGGACGGCCCGAGCGCGGGCGTGGCGATGGTCTCGGCGCTGACGAGCATTTACACGCAGCGCTGCGTGCGCCACACCGTCGCGATGACGGGCGAGATCACGCTGCGGGGGCTCGTGCTGCCCGTCGGCGGAATCAAGGAGAAGGTGCTCGCGGCGCGGCGCGCCGGCATCGAGCAGGTCGTCCTTCCCGAGAAGAACAAGCCCGATGTGGCCGAGATCAAGGACGCCACGATGGAGGGGCTCGACGTGCGCTACGTCACGCGGATCACCGACGCGCTCGACCTCATCCTGGAGCCAGCCGCGCGGTTCGACCCGGCCACCTACTTCGCCGTGCCCGACGGCGAGAGGGACCATGCCCGCCCGACCCCCGTCGGTCCCGACGACGGCGTCCTCGCAGGGGAAACGGTGATGAACTAAGCGGGGTGACACACCCTCGTCAGCCAGGTGCAGGAGGTTACCCGCGTTCACGCCCGCCCCCCTCCGGACGATGACCGACCTCTCCACGCCCGCCCCGCTCGCCGCCGCCCTTCCCCACGCCTCCGAGTTCGTCCTCGAAGTGCTCCACGCGGCCAGCCAGGCCCCCTACGGTACGCTCGCCTGGCCTGACATCAACCGCCTCGCGGCGCGGTGGCTGCGGCCGGACCTCTCGGACCGGCAGAGTACCGACACCTCGCGGCGCGGCCACGCCGTCGTCCTCGCGATGGTCGAGCAGGGCCTCCTCGACGCGGAGGTGACGACGACCGGCGACGGCACGCCGATGGTCGAGCGCGTGCTGCATCCCCGCATCTTCGGCGTCCACTTCGGGCGCGACTTGGCAGCCTGAGAGTTAGTGTTCGAGGCTGCAACGACGAAGGCCGCTCCCCGGGCATGAGGAGCGGCCTTCGCTTTTGAGGAGGTCGTCGTCAGCGCTTCGGGCGCTCGTTTACCTCCTCGAGGATCTTCGCGTCGGTGACGTTGGGGTCGAGCTCGCTGCGGAGCGCGCGCTCGGCGTCGACGACGGTCTTCGCGGCGCGGTCGAGCACGCCGTCGAGGGCGTTCGCCGTCAGGCGGACGGCGCCGCCCCCGAGGAGGGCGAGCCGCCCGAGGAACCCGGCCCGCTCGAACCGCTCGACCCACTGGTCGAGCCCGCTCCGGTCGAGGTCGCTCACAGCAAAGGGTCGCCGCTATCCTTCTTGGGACGGGGGCTGCGGGGCGTCGGGCCCGTGCTCGGGCCCGCGCTCGGCGGCGTGAGGGGATCGACGGGCGGCATCGGCTCCGTCGGGGGCGCCATCGCGTCGGCGACGGCGTCGGCCGCGTCGTGGGCGGCGGCCGCGGCCGCATCGGCGGTGGCCTCGGCCTCGCGCTGGAAGCCCTTGAAGAAGTCCTCGCTCGTCACCTTGTCGAAGGCGTCGGCGAAGGCGCGGCCGGTATCGCGGAGGGCCTGCCCGACGGCGTCGAACGTCGCCTCCAGCACGAAGGCCACTTTGTCCGGGGTGTCCAGGGCGGCGAACGCCTCGCGCGCCTGCTCGTAGGGGGCGCGGGCGCCCGCATCGGTGCTCTGCATGGTCGTTCTCCGTTCGGGGATCTGACGAGGTCGGCCGAGGCCGGGCGTCGTCGGGGGAACAAGACGGCCGGTGGGCCGTGGCGCGTTTAGACGGACCCTCCCCCCCGGAGTTTCACCCGATGCCGGACCCCTCCGACGCCCCCGACCGACCGCTCGCGGCCGCTTCTGAGGCTGTGCGCGCAGGCGTCGTCCTCCGTTCTACCGGGAGCTGGTACACCGTCGCTACCGAGACCGGCGAGCAGGTGCTGGCGCGCGTCCGGGGGCGGTTCCGGCTGGAGCAGGAGGTCCTCGACGAGACGAACCCCGTCGCGGCGGGCGACCGCGTGCGCCTCCGCACCGAGGCGGACGGGACCGCGCTCATCACGGAGATCCTCCCGCGCCACAACCAGCTCAGCCGCCGCGCCGCGGGCCGCCGCGTCAGCCGCGAGCACGTCATCGTCGCCAACGTGGACTTCGCGTGGGGCGTGCAGGCCGCCGCGCTGCCGACGTTCAACCCCGGCTTTCTCGACCGCCTCCTCGTGATGGCGGAGGCCTACCACATCCCCGCCGGTATCGTCATCAACAAGGCCGACCTCCTCCGCGATCGGGCCGACCTCCAAGACGCCGTCTTCTTCTGGCGCGACCTCTACGCCGGCCTCGGTTACCCCGTCCTCCTCACGAGTGCCCTCGAGGGGGACGGCGTAGGGGCGTTCCGTACGCACCTCCGCGATAAGACGAGCGTGGTAGCCGGCCCGTCCGGGGTGGGGAAGTCCACCCTCCTCAACACCGTCGACCCCGCGCTTGACCTCAAGACGGGCGAGATCAGCCAGAAGACGCGCAAGGGCACCCACACGACGACGTTCGCAACCCTGTACCCCCTCACGGAAGGCGGCTACGTCGCGGACACGCCCGGCCTCCGCGAGTTCGGGCTCGCAGGGATCGCGCCGGAGGAGCTC
>DASPKS010000184.1:0-12774 GCA_035628035.1 Rubricoccaceae bacterium | reverse complement strand
GAGCTGGAACTTGCGGAGGTTGAGGGAGGCGAGGTTGCAGGCCGAGTTGTCGAGGAACATGTACTCCGAGCACGGATTGCTGGAGTTGATGGGCCCCGTCGCCTTGCAGGTGTGCCAGCGCTGGATGGTGTCCTCGTACTGCAGGCCGGGGTCGCCGCAGACGTGCGTGCCCTCGGCCACCTCGCGGAGCATCTCGCGCGCCTGCACGTGGTCCACGACCTCGCCCGTCGTCACGGCGCGGAGGGCGTAGGGCTTCCCGGTCTGGGCCGCCTGCATGAACGCGTCGTCTACGCGGAGGCTCTGGTTCACGTTCTGGAAGGCCACGCTCCCGTAGGCAGGCCCGTTGAAGGAGCCGTCGTACCCCTCCTCGATGAGCGCCCACGCCTTCCGCTCCTCCTCCTGCTTGGCGCGGACGAACTCGATCACGTCGGGGTGCCAGCTCTTGAGCGTCTGCATGATGGCGGCGCGGCGCGTCTTCCCGCCGCTTTTGATCGTGCCGCCGGTGGCGTCCTGCACCTTCATGAACGAGACGGGCCCGGAGGGGACGCCGCCGCCGGAGAGCTTCTCGCGGGAGGAGCGGAGCTTGCTCCAGTCGGCCCCGACGCCGCTGCCGAACTTGAACAGCCGCGCGCTCTCGCCCATCAGCTTCCAGATGTCGTCGATGGAGTCGTCGACGCCGATGATGAAGCACGCGGAGGCCTGCGGGCGCTCGTAGGGGTCCACGTCCACCACCGCGCCCGTCGTGGCGTCCCATCCGGCGATCTTCTTCCCGCCGGTGTCGGTCACGCCGTACTGGTGGTGGAGCCCGACGTTGAACCACACCGGGCTGTTGAAGGAGCCGACCTGGTTCACGCACAGCCACGTGAGCTCGTCGTAGAACACCTCGGCGTCCTCCTTCGAGGCGAAGTAGCCCTGCTCGTAGCCCCAGTCCGAGATCGTCCGCGTCACGCGGTGGACGAGCTGCTTGAGGCTGTGCTCCCGCTTCCCGTCGGCGGGGGTCCCGTTCCCCGCGCCGAGGTCGCCGTAGAAGTACTTGCTCGCGACGACGTTCACGGCCAGCGGGCTCCACGCCGCGGGGAACTCCACGCCCTTCTGCTCGAAGATGGCGTCGCCCTTGTGGTTCTTGATCACGGCGTCGCGCGCCTCCCAGGCGACGCTGTCGAAGGGGTGCTCGCCTTCCTTCGAGAAGACGCGGGCGATCCGGAGCCCTCCGGTGGGGTCGGCCTCGGCCGGGAACAGGGTGCGGGTAGCGCGGGGCATGGGGGTGCGATGGCTAACACGATAGGTACGCCCGGACCACCCGGTAGGATCGGCCGCGGGGTGCAGCAGCCTGCCCGTCGAGTGGGATCACGCGCTCCGGCCTCCCCCGAAGCCAGCCACGTGAAAGGGCGATGAACGGGGCCTAAGTAACCGGCCTCACACCCCCTTGCGCAAGCGCTTTTTGTCCACAGGATATCCCCTCCGGGGACACGCGCGCGCCGGTAAGATGTGCACGCCGACGGGACGCGCCGACCCGCACGGAGCCGCCCAAAATGCCCGCTCAGGATTCCGTTATGCCCATTAATCCACGCCGCCGGGCGGGTGTGGATAGTCAAAACGGAGGCCGCAGCGGGGGGCTAGGAAAAGGGCGGGGCGCCGCGCGTCCTCATAACGGACCCCGCGGCGCCCCGCCATCTCTCCGGGCCGATCGTCAGATGGCGTCCTCGTCGTCGAGGTCGAGCTCGCCGTCATCAACGGCCTCCTCGTCCAGGTCGTCCTCGGCGAGGTCATCGTCTTCGAAGTCGAGGTCGTCCTCGTCGTCGAGGTCGAGCTCGTCGGCGTCGAGGTCCTCCTCGTCGAGGTCTTCGACGACGAGGTCGTCATCGAGGTCGTCCCCGTCCGTGTCGAGGTCGCCGCCGAGATCGTCGAGGTCGTCGTCGGCCGCGTAGGGGAGCAGCGAAGTGAGGTCCATGAGGGGGGAGGATTGGAGGAGGCGGGCTCCGATGGTGTGAGGAAGGGGACGCGAAGATAACGTGACGCGAAAAAAAGCGCGTAGCACGAACAGATGCAAGCCGCCGCCCTCTGCGGCTGCGGGTGGCCGTTGCGAGGCCGTCGGGGGCCCGGCCGGCCGGGCGAAGTTTTGACGGAAGCGGCCCCCGCGCGCCCGGCGCGCGGAGCCCGGCCCGGGTGGGGGCGTAGTTTCGGCGCCCCTGAAATCCCCCGCTTCCCCACGCCCCCCGCCATGTTCGAAGACGCCCGCAGCGCGTACCCCCACCCCGACGAGTTCAAGGTGATGCGGCCCGAGTACGTCGACCCCGAGGAGGGGCAGGAGGAGGTGGTCGCCTCCATCACCATCGCTCCGTTCCGCGTCGTCGGCCGGAGCAGCACGCGCGCCGGGGCCCGCCGCGCCGCGCTCTACGAGGCGGCCAAGACGTACCACAACTACCACCCGAGCTACCGCGTCGAGAGCCCGTACCCGGACGCGTTCGTCGACGCCGACGGCACGCGGTGGTCGCGCGTGAAGGCGAGCCAGCGCGCCACCCTCGGCGACTACAGCTTCCTGCTGGCGGGCGAGGACGAGGAGGACTACGCGTCCATCGAGCAGATGCTGATGTGGGACGTCCGCCCCGCCGAGGTCCCCGACGATGAGGAGGAGGAGCAGCCGGCCGAAGAGGCCTGACCCCGCCCCGCTTCCTGAAGCCGCACCCCACCCGGTGCGGCTTTTTTTTGTTCGAAGGGTAACGAGCCCGGCCGCAGCCGTTCGCAGTTTGCGCCCACCGCCTCCTCGCCCGCTATGCGTCCCCACCGCTTCGCATCCCTCTTGCTACTGGCCAGTGGCTGCTGGCCACTGGCCCTCTCCGCGCAGCCGCCCGTCCGCTCTGGCCCCATGCTCGGGCACACGACGCACCGCACGGCGGTGCTCTGGGTGCAGACGATGGCGCCGGCGGAGGTCGCCGTCGCGTACCGACCCGTCGAACAGGACACCACCGGTGCGACGCGCCCGGCTACCGGCGGCCGCGCGACCGTCCGTACGGGCGAGGACCACGTGGCCCGACTCGTGCTGAGCCACCTCGAGCCTGGGACGCGCTACGCCTACGACCTCCTCATCGACGGCGTCGAGGCGGAGCGGCCGTATCCGCTGGAGTTCACCACGCAGCCGCTCTGGCAGCACCGCGCCGACCCGCCGGCGTTCACCGTCGCCGTCGGGTCGTGCTACTACGCGAACGAGCCGGTGTACGACCGGCCCGGGCGGCCCTACGGCGGCGACCCCGCCATCTTCGCACGCATCGCCGCGCTCAACCCGGACGTGATGCTCTGGCTCGGCGACAACGTGTACCTCCGCGAGGTGGACTGGTGGAGCCCCGAGGGGATCGCCCACCGCTACGGCCACGCCCGCGCCGAGCCGGCGCTCCAGCCGCTCCTCGCCACGGCCGCTCACTACGCCACGTGGGATGACCACGACTACGGCCCCAACGACTCCGACCGCTCGTACATCCTCAAGGACGCCGCCCTCGAAACGTTCCAGCGCTACTGGGCCAACCCGAGCTACGGTGTCGGCGGGGTGCCCGGGGTGTTCACGCAGTTCCAGTGGGGCGACGCCGACTTTTTCCTCCTCGACGACCGCTACCACCGCGCGCCCAACCGCGCGCCGGACTCCGCGCGCACGGTCCTCGGCGAGGGCCAGCTCCGCTGGCTCCTCGACGCGCTCACCTACAGCCGCGCCCCGTTCAAGGTGGTCGTCCTCGGGGGGCAGGTGATCAACCCGGTGCCGGTGTTCGAGACGTACGCGGCCATCGCGCCGGCGGAGCGGGAGCGGCTGATCGCCGAGATCACCGCGCGCGAGATCGAGGGCGTGCTGTTCCTCTCCGGCGACCGCCACCACACCGAGCTCCTCCGGCTGGAGCGCCCCGGCGCGTACCCCCTCTACGACTTCACCTCCAGCCCGCTCACCTCCGGCGCCTCGAACTACCCCACGCGGGAGGACTCGCCCGAGCGCGACAACCCCCTCCGCGTGCCGGGCACGCTCGTCACCGAGCGCCACAACTTCGGCACGCTCACCTTCGAAGGGCCGCGCAACGCGCGCACCCTCACCCTGCGCACCTACGACGCCACCGGCGCGCTCCTCTGGGAGCACCGCATCGCCGAGGCCGAGCTGGAGCTGCCAGACGAGGACTGAGCGTTACCGGAAGAACACGGCGCCGGTCCGCGGCGGGAGGTCGAAGCTGCCCGGGTAGTCGCTCCCCACGACGCCGGGCCCGGTGGCCCAGCCGAAGCGCTGGGCGGCGGCCGTGCGCACCGTCCGCTCGGCGTCGGAGAGGTTCAGCACGACGACGGCCTCTTGGCCGCCGAGCGCGCGGCGGTAGGCGAGGACGCCGCCCGCGTCGTCGGTGACGAGCCAGTCGAGCGTGCCGGCGCTGAAGAGGTCGACGTGTTCGTGGCGAAGCGCGATGAGGTCATGGTAGAACGCGAGGAGGCCGTGGTCCACGCTCACCAGGTCGGGCGTGGCACGCGGAGCACCGTTCGGTTCGGTGGCCTCCGGGGCGTAGGCGAGGTCGTCCCAGATCATTGGCTTCCGGTTGTCGGGGTCGTCGGCGCCCCACATCCCCACCTCGTCGCCGTAGAAGAGGTGGGGTGCCCCAGGAAGGGTGAACTGGAGGAGGAGGACGAGCCGTTGCGCGCGGCGGGCCGCTTCGTCGGGGCGGCCGGCGCGGTAGTCGGGACGGGCGCGGGGGGTCGCGTCGGTCTTGTACGGGACCTCCGGGTTGAACAGCTCCGTCGAGAGGCGGGGCGCGTCGTGCGTGCCGGCCGTGCTCATCAGCGCCTGGAGGTTGGCCGGCGCGGTGCCCGCGTAGAGGGAGTCGAGGTGGCGCGCGAAGCTCGTCGGCGTCTCGGCCGGCGGGGACCCGACGACGAGGCTCCGCGCCGGGCGGTACCAGCGGTAGTGCATCACCCCGTCGAACACGTCGCCGAGGTAGGGGCGGATGTCGGACATCACGCGGGGCCACTGCTGCCACCAGATCTCCCCGATGAGCGCGGCCTCCGGGTTAATCCCCTTCACGAACCGCCGGTAGTCGCGCCAGAACCCGAGCGGGACCTGCTCGGCCACGTCGAGCCGGAACCCGTCGACGCCGTCAGAGGGGTCGCCGTCGTTGTTGGGGTCGAGCCAGCGGCGCGTGACGGCGTAGACGTGGTCGCGCACGGCCGGGAGGACGTTGCCGTCGTAGGGGATGCCCTCATGCGGGTTGCCCGTCTCGTTCACCTTCATGAGCTCCGGCAGCTCGCGCACGCCGGCCCACCCCTCGTAGGCGAGCTCGCTCGTGTCGGGCGTGGCGGGGTCATCGAAGGAGCGGATGTAGTACCAGCCGGCGTAGGGTGAGGCGTGCCCGCGCGCGATGGCGTCGCGGAAGGCCCAGAACGTGAGGCCGGTGTGGTTCCACGAGTAGTCCATCACCACGCGGAGCCCGTACGCGTGGGCCGCGCGGACGACGCGGAGGAAGAGGGAATCGGCTGAGGTCCACCGCCACGTCGAAGGGTCGGCGGGGTTTTCGGAAGCGATGATCGCGGCGTCGCCCGCCGGGTCCGGCCCGAAGTGGACGTCGATGTGGTGGTAGTTCCGGGCGTCGTACTTGTGGAGGCTCGGGGCGTCGTTGAGCGGGTTGAAGTAGAGCGCGGTGACGCCGAGGCTGTCGAGGTATTCCAGCTTCTCCAGCACCCCCTGGAGGTCGCCCCCGTACCGGCGCAGCTGGACGGTGTAGTAGAACGGCTCGCCGAGGCGGTGGGCCCAGTCCTCCTGCGCGTACCAGTCGTGCGTCCACGGCGTCGGCCGCCAGCCGACCTCTTCAAGCCGCGTTGTCGGGACGTGCGGCCATGACCCCCAGATGGAGGCGGGCGTGGGGTCGTTGGAGGGGTCGCCGTTGCGGAAGCGCTCGGGGAAGATCTGGTACCAGATGGCGCGCCGCGCCCACGAAGGCGTGTCGGTGAGCGCAGGCGCGTCGGGCTGTGCAGCCGTGGGCAGGGCGATGAGGAGGACGAGGGGGAGGAGCGGGGCGCGCATGTCAGTAGGAGGAGACCACGGGCAGAAGATCGGCACGGGAGCGCCGCCGTTCCGCCGCCGTATGTTCGCGGTCCCTCCGCTTCGAAAGCCTCCTCCGACCGTCCGTGACCGCGGCGCCGACCATCCTTGAGACCATCCGGGAAGAGATCCGTGCGGTGCCGGTCTCGCGGAAGGCGGTGTGGCAGTTCGGGCTGCTCGTCGGCGGGGTGCTCCTCGCGCTGGCACTCCTCCTCGCGTGGAAGCAGGGCCGCGACGTGTCGGCGTTCGCCCGCCTCCTCGGCGGCGTCGGCGCGGTGCTCGTCGTCCTCGGGGCGGCCGTGCCCGACGCGCTCCGGCCCGCCTACCGCGTGTGGATGGGGCTCGCCGTCGTGCTCGGCTTCTTCGTCTCGCGCATCCTCCTCGCCGTGCTCTTCTTCGTCGCGTTCACGCCGATGGGGCTCGTGATGCGGCTCTTCGGGCGCGACGCGATGCACCGGCGGCCGGACCCCGCCGCGCCGTCGTACTGGATCGCCCGCGACGGGCAGCCCTCCTCGCGCGAGCGGCTGGAGAAGTACTACTGAGGCCGCCGTGACCATCCTCGGGATCTCCTGCTGGTACCACGACGCCGCCGCCGCGCTCGTCCGCGACGGGCGCATCGTCGCCGCCGCGCAGGAAGAGCGGTTCACGCGGAAGAAGCACGACCCCGACTTCCCGAAGCACGCCATCGCGTACTGCCTCCGCGAAGCCGGGATCGACGCGAAAGCCCTCGACGCCGTCGCGTTCTACGACAAGCCGTTCCTCAAATTCGAGCGGCTGCTGGAGACGTACCTCGCCTACGCCCCGCGTGGCCTCCGCTCGTACCTCCAAGCGATGCCGCTCTGGATCCGGCAGAAGCTCTGGATCCCCGATCTCCTGCAGAAAGAGCTCGGCTACGATGGCCCGCTCATCTTCCCCGAGCACCACGAGAGCCACGCCGCGAGCGCCTTCTTCCCGTCGCCCTTCGAGCGGGCAGCCGTGCTCACGACCGACGGGGTGGGGGAGTGGGCGACGACGTCGTGGGGCGTGGGCGAGGGCAACAAGCTCGCGCTCCGCGCGGAGCTGCACTTCCCGCACTCGCTCGGGCTTCTCTACTCGGCGTTCACCTACTTCTGCGGCTTCCGCGTCAACTCGGGCGAGTACAAGCTCATGGGGCTGGCGCCCTACGGCGAGCGGCGCTACGTGCAGCAGATCTACGACGAGCTGATCGACCTCAAGGACGACGGCTCGTTCCGGCTCAACGTCGAGCACTTCACGTACCCGCACGGGCTGACGATGACGGGCGCGGCCTTCGAGCGGCTCTTCGGCGGGCCGCGCCGCGAGGCCGAGGCGCCGCTCACGCAACGCGAGATGGACCTCGCGCGGAGCGTGCAGGAGGTGACGGAGGAGGTCGTGCTCAGGATGGCGCGGCACGTCCACCGCGAGACGGGAGAAAAGAACCTGTGCCTGGCCGGCGGCGTCGCGCTCAACTGCGTGGCGACAGGGCGGCTCCTCGGCGAGGGGCCGTTCGAGCGGCTGTGGATCCAGCCGGCGGCGGGCGACGCGGGCGGCGCACTCGGCGCCGCGCTCGTGGCGGCCCACCACTGGGCCGACGGCCCGCGTGAGGTGCAGCCGGGCGACGCGATGCAGGGCTCCTTCCTCGGCCCGGCTTTTCCGGACGACGAGATCGCGGCCTTCCTGGAGTGCGAGGGCATCCCGCACGAGCGGCTGCCGGACGACGAGGCGCTCGTCGCCCGCGTGGCCGACCTCCTCGCGGAAGGGCACGTCGTCGGGTGGTTCCAGGGGCGGATGGAGTTCGGCCCGCGCGCGCTCGGCAACCGCTCCATTCTCGCTGACCCGCGCGGAACCGAGGTCCAACGTCGGGTCAACTTGAAAATAAAATTCCGCGAGAGCTTCCGGCCGTTCGCACCGGCCGTCCTCGCCGAGCGCTGCGCCGAAGTGTTCGACCTCAACGTCGAGAGCCCCTACATGCTGCTCGTCGCGCAGGTGAGGGACGCCCGCATCGAGGGCGAGGGGCTCGACCGCCTACGCCACATCGAGAGCGCCGTGCCGGCCGTCACGCACGTGGACGGCTCGGCGCGCATCCAGACGGTGGACGAAGCGCGCAACCCGCTCTTCTACGCCCTGCTCCGCGCGTTTGAACAAAAAACCGGGTGCCCCGTCCTCGTCAACACCTCGTTCAACGTGCGCGGTGAGCCCATCATGCACACGCCACAGGACGCCTACCGGGGCTTCCGCCGCACGCACATGGACGCCCTCGCGCTCGGCCGCTTCGTCGTTACGAAAGCCATGCTCCCCGACGCCGAGGCCGAGGTGCTCACGGCGGAGCAGGTGACGGCGACCTACGGGCTCGACTAGCCCTCACGCGCCCGCCTTGTCGAGCACGACGGCCGGCGCGAGCGCGTGGACATAAACGGTATCGCCGACGGCGAATGCTTCGCGGTTCGAGGTGTGGACGAGGCAGTCCACCGCGCCGAGCTGGACGCGGTAGGTGATGTCGTGCCCCCGGTAGGCGCGGCTGAGGATGATTCCTGGCTGGGCGTTGGGGTGGCCGGGCGTGGCTTCGAGCGCGAGGTGCTCGGGGCGGAGGGCGACGAGGACGGTCCCCTCGGCCGGGCGGTGCAGCGTGAGCCGCCCGATGGGCGTCTCGGCCTCGGTCCCGTGCGCCTGCGTGAGGACGAGGTTCGTCTGCCCGAGGAACTGCGCAACGAAGAGCGTGCGCGGGGTGGCGTAGATCTCCTCCGGCGTGCCCACCTGCTCGATCCGCCCGGCCTGCATCACCGCCACGCGGTCGGCGAAGAGGAGGGCCTCCTCCTGGTCGTGCGTGACGAGGAGGGCCGTGGTGCCTTCCTTCTTGAGGAGGTCTCGCACCTGCTGGCGCATCTCCTGGCGGAAGAGGGCGTCGAGGTTGGAGAAGGGCTCGTCGAGGAGGAGGAGGCGCGGGCGCGGGGCGAGCGCACGGGCGAGGGCCACGCGCTGCTGCTGCCCCCCCGAGAGCGCGTGCGGTAGCCGGCGTTCGAGCCCCTGCAGGCCGACGAGCTTGAGCACCTCCGCCACGCGCGCCTCGCGCTCGGCGCGCTTCCACGCCCGCAGCCCGAACGCCACGTTCTGCGCGACGGTGAGGTGCGGGAAGAGGGCGTAGTCCTGGAACACGAGCCCGACGCCGCGCCGCTCGGGCGGCACGTGGAGGCCCTCGTCGGTGAGGCGGCGGCCGGCGAGCGTGATGGTCCCGCTGTCGGCGCGCTCAAGGCCGGCGATGAGGCGGAGCACCGTCGTCTTCCCCCCGCCCGAGGGGCCGAGCAGCGCGAACAGCTCGCCCTCGCGCACGTCGAACGAGAGCCCGTTCACGACGGGCATCGCGCCGTCGGCGAACTGCTTCGAGAGGCAGTGCAGCGAGAGGAGAAGGGTAGGGTCGGTCACGTGCAAGGTTACGCCCGGAAGCTCCGCAGCACGAGCGCGACGAGCACGGTCGACGAGCCCATCAGCACGAGCGCGTAGGGCGCGGCCACGGAGAACAGCGCCTCGTTGGCCGCGCTCCACGCGCCCATCGAGAGGGAGCGGAAGCCGAGCGGGGCGAGGAGGTACGTGAGGGGGAGCTCCTTCAGCGCGGACAAAAAGACGAACGCGACGCTCACGCCGATCCCGCGCCGGAGAAGGGGGAACGTGGCCGCGAAGAACGCGGGGAGCGGGGAGCGCCCGAGGATGCGCGCGGCCTCCTCCGCACGAGGGGGCGCCTGGTAGAGCGCGCTCCGCACCGGCCCGATGGCCTCGGCCAGGAAGTGCAGCGCGTAGGCCACGACGAGGAGCGCGAGCGTCTGGTAGAGGGCAGGGACCGCGTGGAGCGAGAAGAACACGAGCGCAAGGGCGAACGCCAGCGGCGGCGTCGCGTAGCCGAGGTACGCCGCCCGCTCCATGAGCCGGGTTCGCGCGGAGGGGCGGCGCACGCCGAGGTACGCCACCGGGAGGGCGAGCGCCGCCGCGAGGAACGCGGCTGGGAGCGCGGCGCGCGTCGAATCGAACAGGGCCTCACCGAGGGCGGCCGACGGCGCGCTTTCCGCGCCGCGTCCAAGCCAGAAGAGCGTAGTGCCGATCGGCATCCCGACCGACGCGAAGGCGAGCAGGCCCGTGAGCGCGTACGCGAGCCACCGCCACGGTCCAAGCGCGGCGGGCGCGAAACGGCGTGGCGCGCCGGTGCCTGTGCGCGTGAGGCGGAGGCCGCGCAGCCACCCCGCCTCCGCCGCGACGAGCCCTCCCGTGAGGGCGAGCAGCATCAGCGCGAGCCACGCGGCGTAGACGCGGTCGAACGCTGCCGTGTACTGGAGGTAGACCGCGTAGCTGAACGTCTCGTACCTCATGAGCGACACCACCCCAAAGTCGCCTAGCACGTGGAGCACGACGAGGAGCGCGCCCGCGCCGTACGCCGGGACGAGCTGGGGCAGCACGACGCGCCGGAGCACGTCGCGCCCGCCGTAGCCGAGCGCGCGCGCGGCCTCCTCCAGCGTGGGGTCGAGCCCGGCCAGCGCCGCGCGCACGTTGAGGAAGAGGTAGGGGAACGTGTAGAGGGATAGGGCCGCCCACGCGCCGACATAGCCACTCGCGCGCGGGACCACCACGCCGACGTGCGCGAGCCACCCCGAGGCCCCCGTTGCGGCGACGAGGGCGTAGGCCATCACGTACCCCGGCACGGCGAGCGGCCACGCGCCCAGGATCGCGAGGAGGCGCCGCCCGCGCAGGTCGCTTCGTACGGAGAGCCACGCGAGCGGGAGCGCGAGCGCCGTCGTCAGCGCGAGGACGCCGGCGGCGAGGGCGAGTGTGCGGCCGAGCAGGCGGAGGGTCCGCCCGCGGAAGACGAGGTCGGCGAGGACCGCCGGGTCGGCGTCGAGGGCACGGAGGACGAGGTAGCCCAGCGGCACGACCACGCCGGTCGCGACGAAGGCCACCGGCACGCCGAAGAGCGCGCCCGCGAGCCAGCGGTCCCGCCGGAGCACAGCGACCGGCATCAGGAGCCCCGCGCGGGCCGGCCTCCGCTAGAGCAGCTCGGCCTCGCGGAGGAGGCGGAGCGTGCCGTCGAGGTCGCCGAGCCGCTCGAAGTCGAGCGCGGGGCTAAGCGCGAGCGCGCGGTCGAGCGGCATCAGGAAGGCCGGCAGCGGGGTGTCGCGGACGACGGGGTATTCGTAGTTCACCGAGGCCGCGTGGGCCTGCGCCTCCGAGGAGAGGAGGAAGTGCAGGAAGCGGAGGGCAGTCTCGTGGCGGGTGCTCGTGGGAAGGACGCCTGCGCCCGTCACGAGGGCGAGGTTGCCGTCGTCGCCGGTCGCGAAGGGGCGGATCGACACAGGCGCATCGGCGCGGGCAGCAGTCTCCCCCGTGCCCTGAAGGATGCGCAGCACGTAGTAGTGGTTCGTGAGGGCGACATCGATCTCGCCGGCCTCCAGTGCCTCCAGCATCGGCGTGTTCGAGGCGTAGGCGCGGGGCCGGAGCGTCTTCATCCCCTCCAGCCACGTGCGCGTCGAGTCGTCGCCGTGGCGGACGCGGAGCGCCGTCACGAAGTCCTGGAACGAGGCATAGGCCGGTGTCCATCCGATCCGCCCGCGGAGAGCCGTTGCCTGCGGCAGGTCGAGGACGGACGTCGGGACGGCCGTCGTGTCCGCGCCGCGGCGGAGGGCGAGGGTGCGGAACCGGATGGTGACGGGGACCCACCGCCCGCTCGCGGGCACGAACGCGGCCGGGACGGCGCGGAGGCTGTCGGGCAGCTCGCCGAGGAGATTCGCCATCGTCGCCGCCACGAGCGTGCCCGACGAGTTGGCCCAGAACACGTCGGCGGGGCTACGGGCGCCCTCCTCCTGGAGTGCGGCCAGCAGCGCGGCGTCGGTCCCGTAGCGGACCTCCACGTCGATCCCCGTGGCCTGCTCGAACTGGGCGACGATCGGGCCGACGAGCGCCTCACTCCGGCCGGCGTAGACGACGAGGGGGCCGGGGGCCGGAGGCGTGGCGGCCGGGGTATCCGCCGGGGCATCGCCACCGCGGCAGGCCCCGACGAGGAGAACGAGGACGAGAAGGGGGAGGAGGCGCTTCATTGGATTGGGTCTAAAGGTAGAGCGGCAGCACAAAAAAGCCGGACGCGGGAGGACGTCCGGCCTGGACGGGATCAGGGGAGGCGAACGAGCCGCACCGCGGCCTGGTGCCTCTCGCCCGTTACCCGAACAACGTAGAGGCCCGGCGCGAGCGTAGCGCCGTCGAGGGGGAAGGCGTGCCTGCCGGCTGGGAAGAGGCCGTCGGCGAGGACGGCCACGCGGCGGCCGAGGGCGTCGATCACCTCCACCCGGAGCAGGCCGGCCGCATCGAGCATGACGGGCAGCACGGCCTGGGTCGTAAAGGGGTTGGGGAACGGCGCACCGACGGCAAAGGCGCTGGGCATGGCCTCCGGCTCGGTCGGCGTGAGCAGGCCGAGGTCGAAGCGTGCGAAGACCGGGAGGTGGTCCGACGTGGTGGTGGTGTAGCCCGAGATCGCTGTCAGCACCGCCGTGTAGCGGCCTACCGACCCGGCCACGTAGGCCATCCCGAGGGTGTCGTCGGAGACAAGGTGGTCGAGCACGGAGCCGCTGCTGCACGTCGAGCTGCTGCAGTAGGTGTTCTGGTCGCCCGAAGAGCCGGGCTGGTCGAACGGCTCGGTGATGAAGAGGTAGTCGTCGTCGTCGAGGAAGTTGCGGTAGGGGGAGGGGCTGCTC
>DASPKS010000183.1:0-16114 GCA_035628035.1 Rubricoccaceae bacterium | reverse complement strand
CGCAGCTTCCACCTCGGGCCCGGCCGGCGCCGCCCAGGTCGAGACCACGCAGCCCCCGACGTCCCAGCCCCCGCCCGCTGAACACTGAGCCATGACGGCATCCGGCCGCCTGCGTTTTTTCCTCGCGCTCGCCGTGCTCCTCGTTGGGGCAGGGCCCGGCGTGGCGCAGCCGGCCGAACCCGCCGCCCCCGCGTCCGACCCGGCGGCGGGGCTGCCGGCCGTAGCGCGCGAGGTGGCCATCGTCGAGCGGCTCGGCGCACGCGTGCCGCCGGGCCTGACGTTCCGCGACAGCGAGGGCCGGGCGGTCCAGCTCGGCCAGCTCCTCGGGCAGGACAAGCCCGTCGTGCTCGCGTTCGTCTACCACACCTGCCCCTCGCTCTGCAGCTTCGTCCTCGACGGCTACGCCGACGCCCTCCGCGAGACGGCGCTCGCACCGGGCGAGGACTTCGAGGCCGTCGCCGTCTCCATCGACCCGCGCGACACGCCGGAGCGGGCGGCCCAGGCGAAGGCGAGGTACGTGGGCGAGGTGAACCGGCCCGGCCTCGAGAATGCCTGGCACTTCTGGACGGGCGAGCCCGCGCAGGTCCGTGCCCTCGCCGAGACGGTCGGGTTCGGGTACCGCTGGGACCCCGCCACGCAGCAGTACGCCCACGGCGCCGCGCTCGTCTTCCTCAGCCCCGACGGGACGGTGGCGCGGTACCTCTACGGGATCACGTTCCCCCCGCGCGACTTCCGGCTGGCGGCCGTCGAAGCCAGCGAGGGCCGCGTCGGGTCCACGCTCGACCGCCTCCTCCTGACGTGCTACAAGTTCGATGCGGACAGCCGCTCGTACGTCCCCGTCGCCGTCAACATCATGAAGCTTGGCGGGGCGGCCTTCGTGCTCGTCCTCGGCCTCGTGCTCGCCGTGTTCTGGCGGCGCGAGCGGCACCGCCAGGCCGTCCCTGACCCCCTCCCCTGAAGCCCCCGATGAACGAACGCACTTCGTTCTGGTCCGAAGGCGCCTCGCTCTGGCTCCCGCCGCAGCGCTCGACGACGGCCCACGAGATCGACGCCGTCTTCAACTTCATCCTCTACACCAGCACGATCCTCACGCTGGGGGTGGCGGCGGCCATCATCTACTTCGCGTGGAAGTACCGCCGCCGCTCGCCGCTGGACCACCCGCAGGTCGTCCACGAGAACAAGCTGCTCGAGCTCTCGTGGGTGGTGCTCCCCACGATCATGGTGCTGGTCGTGTTCTTCTGGGGGTTCCGCGCCTACGTCGGCACGAGCATCCCCCCGACGGACGCCTACGAGATCCGCGTGCGGGGGCAGCAGTGGTTCTGGACGTTCGAGTACCCCAACGGCTCGATCCTCCAGGGCGAGGTGTACGTCCCCGCCGGGCAGCCCGTCGTGTTCCGGATGACGAGCCGCGACGTGCTCCATTCGTTCTTCGTCCCCGAGTTCCGGATCAAGAACGACGTGATCCCCAACCGGTCCACGAACGTATGGTTCGAGGCGCCGCAGGAAGGGACGTATCAGGTGCTCTGCACCGAGTACTGCGGGACGGCCCACTCGAACATGGGCGCCAAGATCCACGTCGTCGGGCGCGACGAGTTCTTCGCCTACCTTCGCGACGGCTTCCCCGACCAGCAGGCCGATCTCCCGCTCGACCAAGTGGGCGAGCAGCTCTACACCTCGAAGGGCTGCAATGCCTGCCACACCCTCGACGGCACGCCCTCCGTGGGGCCGTCGTGGCTGGGGAACTGGGGCCGGCCGCGCCCCGGCACCGCGGGCAGCCCCGTGATGGACGAGGCCTATGTGCGGGAGGCCATCCTGGCGCCGAACGCCCACGTCGTCACGGGTTTCCAGCCGCAGATGCCCTCCTATGAGGGGCTCCTCAACGACCGCCAGATCGACGGGATCATCGCCTACATCCAGGAGCTCAACGGCGTCGAGCCCACCGGCGGTGCCCCGGCCGACTCTGCCATGACGGGCGACTCCGTGATCGTGCCCGGCGGCCCCACCACGCCGCGCGCGACGCCTCCGACGGCTCCGGCCAACTAGCGACTCCACCACACCGCATCCCTAAGCAAAGCGACATGGCCACGCTGACCCGGACTGCCCCGCCCTCGGCCGCTGCGGCGGCGTACCCGCCCGGCCACGAGCCCGTCCACAACTTCTTCCACGAGCCCGGCCCGGGTCCGGAGGTGCGCGGCTTCGCCCGCTTCCGCGCCGTCGCCTGGGAGTGGATGACGACGGTGGACCACAAGCGGATCGGGCTGATGTACCTCACCGCCGTGAGCTTCTTCTTCGCGCTCGGCGGGATCATGGCGCTCCTCGTCCGCCTGGAGCTGTTCACGCAGGGGGAGACGATCATGGGCGCGGACGCCTACAACCGCGTCTTCACGATGCACGGGATCATCATGGTGTTCCTGTTCATCATCCCGAGCATCCCGGCAGCCCTGGGCAACTTCCTCCTGCCCATCATGATCGGCGCGAAGGACGTGGCCTTCCCGCGGCTGAACCTGATGTCGTGGTACCTCTACCTCTCGGCCTGCGTCATCGGCATGTTCTCGTTGACGACGCTGGGCGTGGATACGGGGTGGACGTTCTACACGCCGTACTCGAAGACGACGAGCACGGCCGTCCTTGCCGTCGGCATCGCCGTGTTCGTGGCAGGGTTCTCGTCGATCCTGACCGGGCTCAACTTCATCGTGACCATCCACAAGATGCGCGCGCCGGGGATGACGTGGAACCGGATGCCGCTGTTCCTGTGGTCGATCTACGCGACGAGCATCGTGCAGGTGCTCGCCACCCCCGTCATCGGGATCACGATGCTGCTCCTCGCGCTGGAGCGGATCCTCCAGATCGGCATCTTCGACCCGGCCCTCGGCGGCGACCCCGTGCTGTTCCAGCACTTCTTCTGGTTCTACAGCCACCCCGCCGTCTACATCATGATCCTCCCCGGCTTCGGGATCATCTCGGAGCTGATGGGGACGTTCAGCCGGCAGAAGGTGTACGGCTACCGCGCCATCGCCCTCTCGTCGGTGGCCATCGCGCTGCTCGGGTTCATGGTGTGGGGGCACCACATGTTCACGAGCGGGCAGAGCCCCGTCTCGTCGGTCATCTTCTCGATGATCACGTTCCTCATCGGCATCCCGTCGGGGATCAAGATCTTCAACTGGATCGCGACGATGTACAAGGGGAGCGTGTGGCTGCGCACCCCGATGCTCTACGCGCTCACGTTCCTGTTCCTCTTCACCATCGGCGGCGTGACGGGGATCATGGTGGGCGCCATCGCGGCCGACATCCACCTCCACGACACGTACTTCGTCGTGGCCCACTTCCACTACGTGATGATGGGGGGCACCGTGATGGCGCTCCTCGGCGGCCTCCACTACTGGTGGCCCAAGATGACGGGGCGGCTCTACAACGAGCGGCTCGGGCAGACCTCCGCGCTCCTCGTCTTCCTCGGGTTCAACATGACGTTCTTCCCGCAGTTCATCATGGGGAGCCAGGGGATGCCGCGCCGCTACTACGACTACCCCGACATGCCGTGGATGGAGCCGCTCCACCAGCTCTCCACCATCGGCTCGTGGTTCCTCGCGTCGGGCCTGATGTGCGTGCTCATCAACGGGATCTGGTCGCTCCGCAAGGGCAAGCCCGCGCCGGGCAACCCCTGGGGCGCCGCCACGCTGGAGTGGACCCACGCGTCGAGCCCGCCCGACTTCCACAACTTCCACCGCACCCCGCTCGTCACGCACGGGCCGTACGACTACGAGGTCCTCTTCTCCGGCGACGGCCTCGGCGGCGACGGCCACCGCACGCCCGACGTGCGCGTCGGCGTCCCGCAGAACGAGCCGAGCATCGAGGACGGCACCCGCCAGCCGACCAAGCCCACGCCCTGACCATGGCGCAGCCCACCGCCGCCCCCCACGCCCCGGACGCCGCGCACGAGGCCCACGCCGAACACGGCGATGGCCACGGGGACGTGATGCTCGTCGGCTACGACGGGCAGATGCACCCGGCCCGTCTCCAGCACCACTTCGTCTCGTCGGAGCAGCAGTTCGCCGCCGCGAAGCTGGGGATGTGGCTGTTCCTCGTGACGGAGATCCTCCTCTTTGGGGGGATGTTCGTCGCCTACGCGATCTACCGGACGTGGTACCCCGAGCTGTTCATCGACGCCTCGGGCCAGCTCGACACCGTGATGGGCGCGCTGAACACGCTCGTCCTCCTCACGTCGTCGCTCACGATGGCGTGGGCGATCCGCGGCGCGCAGATGGACAACCGGAAGGTGCTCATCCGCAACCTCATCGCGACGGTGCTCCTGGCCGGCACCTTCATGGTGGTCAAGTACTTCGAGTACACCCACAAGTTCGACCTCGGCATCTTCCCCGGCGAGCACTTCGTCCTCGACGAGGGGACGCCGACCGTCGAGCAGCTCGCCCTCAACGAGACCCCGGCGCCGGCGGCGCCCGAGGGCGTCGACCGCGAGGACGGTGGGCAGGGCGAGGCCGCCCACGGCGGCGAGGCCGAGCAGATGGTGGGCGCGCACGAGGACGAGGAGCACGCCGGGGGCGAGCACGCCCGCGAGGGGCCCATCTTCCAGAACCGCCGCGCCGGCATCTTCTTCTCCATCTACTACGTGATGACGGGCATCCACGGCCTCCACGTGGTCATCGGGATGATCGCCATCAGCATCCTCGCGTGGAAGGCGCGGAAGGGCGCCTACTCCAGCGTCTACTACACCCCGGTCGAGAACGTCGGGCTCTACTGGCACGTGGTGGACGTGATCTGGATTTTCCTCTTCCCGCTGATGTACCTCATCAACTGAGCGCTCCCGGTTTCGACATGGCTTCCCACGGCAACCCGCACGAGCACGGCCTGGACGGCGCCGGCAACCACGCGATGCACCACGTGTTCGACCGGAACGTGCTCATCCGCACGTTCGCGACGCTCGTGGCGCTGACGATCGTCACGGTGGGCCTCGCCCTCGCCGAGCGCGCCGACGTCATCCCGCTCGGCGGGCTGAGCGTGCCCGTCGCCCTCCTCATCGCGGGGGCGAAGGCCACCGTCGTGGCCCTCTTCTTCATGGGGCTGAAGTACGACGGCGGCACCAACGCCGTCGCCTTCGTAGGGAGCATCGTCTTCCTCGCCATCTTCCTCGCCTTCACGCTGCTCGACACCGAGTTCCGCGACACGTTCGACGAGCAGTCGGCCGTGCCGGTGGACGAGATGACGGCGGAGGAGGTGCGCCTCCAGGCCCGGAACGACTCCATCCAAGCTGCCCTCGCGGCGCAGCCGCTCGTCCTCCCGCCCGACACCGCGCTCCTCCCCGGCGCGCCGACCGATCCGGCTCCCGTCGCCAGCCCCACGCCCGCTCCTGCTACGACGGCGCCAGAGGAAGCCCCCTGAGCCTCCACCGGGATGCCCCCACTCGCCACCCTCTTCTCCGTCTTCTTCCTGATCGCCGCCGGAGCAGTCCTCCTGATGGGCGGCGTCTGGTCGGCGGTGATGGCGTTCCGCGTGCTCTACCCCGAGCGGCCCCTCCCCGGTGTTCCCGACGAGGCGGCGCGCCGCGAGGCCATGCGCCGCCTCGGCCACACCCTCCCCGTCGGCTTCCGCGAGATCGCGAACGACCAGCGCCGCCGCACGCGGGTCCCCGCGATGCCCCGCCGCCAGGTCGCCGGCCCCGACATCCCGCCGGACGACGCCCCCCTCGCCGAGGAGCTCTGGCGGAGGCGGAACTGAGGAGGCCGTCGCGCCCCGCCGTAGTTTCGGACGGGACGGAGGCGGCGAACCTAGGACCTACCGACGACTAGCTACGGACCCGTGAAGGTCATCGAGCACTACGCGCGGGCGACGGAGCCCCTCATCTCCTACGAGATCATCCCGCCCCGGCGCGGCGGCTCCGTCGAGGAGATCCTCGCCATCGTGGAGGCGCTGCTCCCGTTCGAGCCGCCGTTCATCGACGTGACGAGCCACGCCGCCGAGGCGTACTACGAGGAGCTGCCCGGCGGGGCCGTCCGCCGCCACGTCAAGCGGAAGCGGCCCGGCACCATCGGGCTGTGCGCGGCGCTCCAGCACCGCTACGGGATCGACGCCGTGCCCCACGTGCTCTGCCGGGGGTTCACCCGCGAGGAGACCGAGGACGCGCTGATCGAGCTCCACTACCTCGGCATCCGCAACGTCCTCGCCGTGCGCGGCGACGACGTGGGGCACTCGAAACCCGAGCGGCCCGACCGCACGCGGAACGAGTTCGCCTGCGACCTCGTCGCCCAGATCGCCGACATGAACCGGGGCCGCTACCTCGAAGACCTCGTCGACGCCCGGCCTACCGACTTCTGCATCGGCGTAGGCGGGTACCCCGAGAAGCACGACGAGGCGCCGAACCTCACGTGGGACATCCTCAACCTCAAGCGGAAGGTGGACGCCGGGGCCGACTACGTCGTCACCCAGATGTTCTTCGACAACCGGCACTTCTTCGCGTTCGTGGAGCGGTGCCGCGAAGTGGGGATCACCGTCCCCATCGTGCCGGGGCTGAAGATCCTCACGACGAAGCGGCACCTCCAGTCGCTCCCGCGCACGTTCGGCGCCGAGATCCCCGAGGCGCTCGCGGCCGAGGTGGAGGCGGCGAAGAGCGACGCCGAGGCGGCCGAGGTGGGCGTAGCGTGGGCGCGGCAGCAGGCCGAGGAGCTGATGAGCGAGGGCGTGCCGGGGCTCCACTTCTACATCATGAGCACGGCCGCGCACGTCCGCCGCGTCGTCGAGCCCCTGCGGAAGATGGCCTAGGCGGCCTTACGCGTCGAGGACCGACGACGGGTCGCCGTAGCGCGTGCGGACGTCGGCGCGGAGGGACGCCATCTCGGTCTGGAGCGCGTCCGCCTCCGTGGCGGCATCGGCGAGCGCGGCGCGCTGCTGCGCGGTGTGCTGCTCCAGCGGCTCGACGAGCCGGCGCACGCGGCTCATCGCGGCGGCGATCTCCTCGGCGAACTGGTCGAGCAGCGCCTCCTTGAGCGCGGCGCGGAGGGCGTCCACGCGCTCGGTGAACGTCTGGATGGCCCTGCGGCGCTGGCGGGGGAGGAGGACGAACCCGAAGGCCGCGAGCACGCCCGCCGCCACGATCCCGCCCGTCACGTCGAGCGCCGTCGCGGCGATGATGATGCCGGCCAGCGCGCCGAGCCCTACGGCCGCCGCCTGCGCGCCCGCGAACAGCGTCGCCGTCGCGCGGGCGTTCTCCAGGATGCGCCGGGCCTCCTCGTCGAGGTTGTAGGCGTCGATGGTCTTGCGGGCCTCGCGGAGGACCTCCTGGAACACCTCCTCGCGGTTGTAGAGGAAGGCGTCGCGCTGCGCCGCCGACACCTGCCGCTGCTCGGCGAGGTGGGCGTAGGTGTCGTTCCAGAGCGCGTAGACGTGGCGGAGCAGCGCGTCGACGCCCTCGCCCGCGCGCGCCTCCACGCGCCGCTCGGCGTCCCCCGTGACCTGCCGCCCGAACTCCTCGCGGAAGGCGTTGCGGTCGCGGAGGAGGTTGAGCCGGGTGACACGGATGGTGTCGTCGAGGAAACGGACCCCGCGCCGCTCCATCTCCAGCAACTCGCGGTCCACGTCCGCGATGGTGTGGGCGACGGCCTCGCGGAGGAGCACCTCCTTGTCGGTGAATCGCTGCTGGAGTGTGGTGAGCCCGGCCTCGTCGCGTTCGAGGATCGCGCGGCGCTCGGCCAGCCGCGCCTGCGCTTCGGTAAGCACGGCCGCAGCGGTGTCGAGCGGGGCCGAGAGCTTGAGGGCGAGGCGGTCGGCCGCGCCGAGGGTCTCGGTGAGGAACTGCTGGAAGGCGCCGAAGCGGCTCGCTCCCCAGCGCGGGTCGGCGGCGGGGTTCTCCGGACTCCCCTCCTTCGCCGCGAGGGCGAGCCGCGCCGCGACGGGGAAGAGGCGCGGCGTGAACCCCATGAGCCGACGGCACCCTTCGAGCACATGGTCGATGACCTGCGCGAGGTCGGCCTCGGTCGCTGCGAGGTCGGCCTTGTTGAGGACGAACACGAGCCGCTTCCCCCACGCCTCGCGGATGAACGCGAGGAACGACCGCTCGCTCTCCGAGAGCGGGCGGTCATAGCTCGTCACGAAGAGGACGAGGTCGGCACGGGGGATGAAGTCCTCCGTGAGCGTCTGGTGCTCGCGGACGATGGAGTTGGTGCCGGGCGTGTCGACGAGCGTGAGGTCGCGGAGGAGGGGGGCGGGGAGGCGGCGCTCGGCAAGGTGCTCGCCGAGGCGGTGCGTCTCGGCCCGCTCGCCGTGACGGAGCAGCGTGATGCGGTCGGTCGTCGGGACCGGCCCCTCCTCCATCACGCGCTGCCCGAACAGCGCGTTGAGCACGGTGGACTTCCCCGCGTTGAACTCCCCCACGACGACGACGAGGAAGAGCGCCGAGAGGCGGTCGGCGAGGTCGCGCACGCGGCGGCGGAGCCCCTCGTCGGCGCCCACCGTTTCGAGGAGGCGGTGGAGGCGGTCGAGGAGCGCGCGCTCCTGGCCGAGGAGGGCGTCGGCGGGGCCAGGGAGGAGGTCCATCGGGGGCAGCCGGGGCCGGAGAAGGGCGTGGGAAAAAGCCGGAAAGAGGAGCGCGGAGCCCGCCTCAACATACTGGAAAGTCTGGAAAACGTGTTGTAGCTTGACCCGCGGAGGAACCCACGCCCCCTCTGGAGGCTCTCAGGGACACCCGAACGGGGCGGCACCCCTCCTTATCCCTTCGGGGATCTCCGATCTCTCCCGCCCCACCCTGCCTCTCTACCCTCACCCGAATCTCTCCTAAAGGAGGACACCCCCATGCTGAACTTGGCACTCGTGGCCCTGCTGTCGGGCACACTCGTCACCGGTAGCCCGGACGGGGAACGCGACAAGAACCGCGACAAGACGCCGAACCAGACCGCCGCCGAGGCGACCACCGCGACGTCCCCAGCGGTGCTCCCCGCCGCGCCGGAGGAGGCGACGCTGGGCCTCGGGCTCGCGCAGCCCGAGCCGGCCGAGCCCCGTATCGGCATCAACCGCCGCTACGCCTTCGGGCGCGCGAACGACCGCGTCCCCATCAAGCTCTGGCTGTGGGGCGCCTACGGGGAGTCCGAGACGGCGTGGCTCCCCAACGGCGAGGAGCTTCCCGAGTCGCTCGATGAGCAAGACGTGGTGGCCCTCCGCGCCGGCGTGGGCGCCCAGCTCAACGTGATCCGCATCGGCGGCGGGCACCTCGGTGTCGGCGCTGAGCTCATCGCGGCCCAGAACAAGATCCAGCCCAGCAGCTCCTCGCCGGGGTTCGGCGGCGGCGACGCCGAGGAACTCGATAGCGGCTTCGGGCTCATGCAGGCCAACATCTTCGGCCACCTCGGGCTTAACCGCGACCTCGCCGTCTACGGCGGGTACCACCTCGACCTCGGCTCGGAGCCGGACCCGGAGGAGCCGCTCAGCCAGTCCGACGACCGCGACGCCGTGTTCTTCGGCGCCGACTTCGACTACTCCGGCTTCGATATGCTGCGCGTCTTCGCTGGCGTGGAGTACTTCATGCCGCAGGAGCCCGACGACAACGACCCCGAGGGCGAGGAGCGCGGCGGCGACACCGAGTTCGAGAACGGCGACAACATCCTGTGGTGGACGATGGGCGCCGGCCTCCGGTTCAACGCCTTCGAGATCGGCACGGCGCTGATGATCAGCAGCCGCCTCAAGCAGGGCGACATCAACCCGTCCGGCAGCCACATCGGCACCATCGCGCCCTACCTCCGCCTCTCGCCGGGCTCCTTCCCGGTCTCCCTCTTCGTGCAGGGCGCCGTCCTCCGCGAGTACGACGCGTACGGCTACGCCCTCGGCGGCGGGAACAACCTCAAGCCGGGCCTCGGCGTCACGGCGGGCCTCACCATCGGCTTCGGCGGTGGCGACGACGACGATGACGAGATGATGATGAACGGCGGCGAGATGTAAGCCCGCTCGTGCGGAGACGCTTCTGGGGGCCGACCGGCAGTGCCGGTCGGCCCCCTTCTTTCTCGGTATGCCCTGCTTACTCGTGCTCCCCCGGCGGCGGGTCCTCGTCACCCTCGGGGTGGCAGCGCTCGCCGGCTGCCGCCTCCTCGGCGGGGGGGCGCTCGACCTCGACGCTCCGTCGCCGGAGCCGGTGGCGCTCCGCGAGGCGCTCGACCGCTTCGGGATGCCCGCTTCAGGACCGGACGACGCGGCCGAGCGTCTCGCCTTCGTGGCGGAGCGCCTCCGCGAGGCCGGGCTGGCCCCCGTGCTCGACTCGCTCGTCGTAGCGGGCGGCCTGCGCGTGCTCGCTCTCGTCCCCGGCCGTCACCCCGCGCACCGTGACACGCTCGTCGTGGCGATGGCCGACGTCGACGATCCGGCGGCGGCCACGTTGCTGGCGGCGGCACCGGTGCTGAGCGCGCAGGCGGCCGTCGAGCCCATCCCGGCCCGCTCGATCCTGTTCGTCTTCGCGGGTGGCCCCGCCGAGCTGCGCGCGGCGCTGGATCTCCCGTTCTGGCCGGAGGGGCGGATCGCGCGGGGGCGCTACGTTACCGGGGAGCCAGACCGCGCGCGTGCCTTGGGGGCGATGGGCTGGCCGGTCGAGCCGGTCGTTGCCGGGTCCTTCGGCGTCGGCAAAAGCCGAAACGGTGCGGCGTTGCGTTTCACCCACGCCCTCCTCGACACCCTCCGGGCCGACGCCGCCGGCGTACGCTGACCATGGTGCCCGGCTGGTTCCCCGACACTGTCACGCCCGACCTCGGCCGCGCCGTGCACTACACGCTGCTGTGGGGCTTGGAGGGGGTTGTCCTGCGGACCGTCGGCGGGCCTGGCGACCGCGTGCCGCACGTGAACGTGGCGCAGGTGCGGCGGCGCCTCGCCGAGGCGGACCTCCCCGCGCTCGCGCTCGACCCGGGCTTGTTCGAGGGCTCGACCGCCCACCGGGCCGTGTGGATGAATGACCTCGCCGCGCTCGAAGAAGTAGCGGTCTTCGGCCGGCAGGTTTCTTGTTCACTCGTCCTCACCGGCGCCCTCGCGGTCGACGCGCTCGATGTAGACCGCTCCGCGGAGGCGCTCCGGGAGGCGGGGCGCATCGCCGCGCGGAACGGGCTCCACCTCGCGGTGCGGAACGTCGCCGGGACCGGGTGCGCCACGGGCGAGGCGCTGGCCGGGCTGCTCGGCGCCGCCGCGCATCCGGCCGTCGGCGCGGCCTGGAGCCCGGCCGATGCGCTCGAAGCCGGGGGGGATCCCGCCGCCGGGCTCGACGCGCTTCTCGCGACGCCCGGCCGCGTGCGCCTCGTCGTGGTCCGCGACGGGCGGCGGGAGGGAGGCGGATGGGAGAACAGGACGCCGGGCGAAGGGGAGGTGGGGTGGGCTCACCAGCTCGGGGCCCTCCATGCCGCCGGGTTCGACGGACCCCTCGCGCTGGAGGTGCGCGGCACGCCGCGCGCGAAGGCCGGCCTCGCGGAGGCCACGGCGCTCGTCAAGCTCGTGCGGGGGACGCGCCGGAGGGGGTGAGGGGGGAGGGCGTCTTGCCCTGAACGTTGCGGGGCGCGTAGCCTCCCGCTCCGATCCCGCCGGCGCGCCCCCCAATGGCCCTCCTCGTCGAGCGTTCCGACCCACCTCGGCCGGGGCCGCTCACGGTCCTGCACTTCGTGTGGTCCGTGCTATGGGGGACGCTCTGGACGGCCCTCCTCGCCCCCGGCGTGATCGTGCACTCCGCCTTCCGGCCGGGGGCGCGGACGCTGAAGCCGTGGATGCGCGTGTGGGGCCGGCTCGTGCTCGCGGGCGCCGGGATCGGGCTGCGCGTCGAGGACCGCGCGCGCCTCGCACCGGGGCAGCCCGTCGTGTTCGTGGCCAACCACCAGAACGCGCTCGACGTCGTGACGGCGGCGGTGGGGGTCCCGTACCCGTTCGGGTATACGGCGAAGGCAGGCTTGCGGAGGCTCCCCTTTGTGGGGGCGGTCCTCGCGCACACGGCCTGCGTGTTCGTGGATCGAAGCACGCCGCGCCGCGCGGCCCAGACGCTCATCGAGGCGGGCGGGCGGATCCGTGAGGGGGACCCCGTGCTCGTCTTCGCCGAGGGGGAGCGGTCGTGGTCCGCGACGCTGCGGCCGCTCATGCGCGGGGCGTTCCTCCTGGCGGTCGAGGCGGGGGTGCCTATCGTTCCCGTCGTGCTCCGGGGGAACGTGGGCGTGCTCGACGAGCGGCGGTGGGCGTCGCGGCCGGGCGCGGTGCGCGTGGTCGTCGCGGAGCCGATCCCCACGGCCGGCCTCACGCGCGCCGACGTACCGGCCCTGATGGAGCAGGTCCGGGGCGTGCTGGAGCGGACGCTCCGCTGAGGGGCGGGCTCCGCCCCCGCGCCCCGCGCGTATCTTCGCGGCCCCGTCTCCCCCGCCCCATGGCGAAGTCGCAACCCGGCCGCCCGGCCCGCAAGAAGCAGCCCGCCCCGCTCGAAGGGAACCGCCACTGGCGCGAGCGCGGGCGCGTCCGCCGGGCCGGCCCGGCCACCGTCGAGCGGTCGTGGTGGGAGGGGCTGCCGGAGGGGGTGCAGCACGCGCTCTGCGTGGGATTCCTCGTCGTCGTGGCGGTGGCGTTCTGCGCGCCGGTCACGTTCGGCGGGCGGATGCTCGCCGGCGGCGACATCGTGCAGTGGCGCGGGATGGCCCAGGCGATGCTGGAGTACGAGTCGCGCACGGGCACGGAGGTCCTCTGGTCGCCGAACCTCTTCGGCGGGATGCCGGGGTTCCTCATCGACTACCCCCCCCAGACCCCCGGCGCCGACTCGATCCTGCGCGGGCTCCGCGGCCTCGGGCTGTGGCCGCTGGCCCACCTCGTCGCGCTCATGCTGGGCACGTACGCCCTCGTCGTCTACCTCACGCGCTCGAAGCTCGGGGGCACCCTCGCCGCCGTCGCCTACGGCCTGACGACGTACCTCCCGATCATCCTCGTCACCGGGCACACCTCGAAGTTCATCGCGCTCGCGATGGCGCCGTGGCTGCTGCTCGCCTTCGCGGCCGTCGTGGGGCGCCCCCCGGCGTCGGGCTGGCTGCGCGGGGTGTTCCTGGCGCTGCTGTTCGCCATCGCCGTCGCGGTGAACCTCCGCGCGATGCACGTCCAGATCACGTACTTCGTCGCGTTCGTGCTCCTCGTGTGGTGGCTCGTGGAGGCGTTCGACGCCGTGCGGCTGAAGCAGCTCCGCGCCTTCGCCGGCTCGACGGCGCTCCTCGCGCTCGGCGGCGTGCTCGGCCTCCTCATGGTGGCGCAGCCGTACTACCCCCTGGCCGAGTACAAGGCGCACACGATCCGCTCGGCGGGCCCCGGCGGCGGGCTCGCGTGGGACTACGCGATGGCGTGGAGCCAGGGCGCGGGCGAGATGCTCACGCTCCTCGTCGCCAACGCCTTCGGCGGGGCGAGCCCGACGTACTGGGGCGAGAAGCTGTTCACCGCCGGCCCCTACTACGTGGGCGTGCTCGTCATCGGGCTCGCCCTCCTCGCCGTGTTCGGCGTGCGGCGGCGGGCCACGACGGCGCTCGGCATCGCGGCGGTCCTGATGGCGCTGTTCGCGCTCGGCGAGCACTTCGCCCTCCTCAACCGGGTGCTCTTCGAGGTCGTCCCGCTGTGGAACAGCTTCCGCGCGCCGGAGATGTGGCTCTCGGCGGTCTGCCTCGTGCTGGCGGTGCTCGCGGGCATCGGGCTCTACTACCTCGGCCGGCGCGAGGCCACCCCGGAAGCGGAGGAGCGGAAGTCGCGCGCGCTCTACCTCGGCACGGGCGCCCTGTTCGGGTTCGTGCTGCTCCTCGTGCTGGCCGGCGGGTCGCTGTTCCCGTTCCAGAAGGCAGGGGAGGCCGACCAGATCGGGCAGATGATCGCGCAGCAGGAGAACGTGCCGCCGTCGGACCCGCGCGTGGGCCAGGCCGCGGCGCAGTACGTCGGCCAGCTCCGCGCCGAGCGCGCCGCCCTCTTCCGGGGCGACGCCCTCCGCGCGCTCGGCCTCCTCGCCGTGGCGGCCGTGCTCGTCGTGCTCTACCGCCGGCGGACGCTCCCCGCGTGGGCCTTCCAGGCGGCCCTCGTCCTCCTCGTCGTGTTCGACCTGTGGGGCGTGGGGCGGCGCTACCTCAGCGCCGACAGCGAGGCCGTCGTCCCGCGCGGCGACCTCGCCACCGCCCTCCCGGCGTACGACTACGACCGGTTCCTCCAGGGGAAGGTGCAGGAGGCCGGCGGGCCCGGCCACTTCCGCGTGCTCAACCTCACGGCCAACCCCACGGAGGACGCTCGCTCCGCGTTCTTCTACGAGTCCATCGGCGGGTACCACGCGGCCAAGCTCGCCCGCTACCAGGAGTACCTCGACGACCTCCTCCTCGCGGGCGACTCCCTGAACACGCGCGCCATCAACCTGATGAGCGGGCGGTACGTCGTCGCCAACGGGCTCGTGCCCGGGATGACGCCGCTCTACCAGGACCCCCAGACGGGCGCCGTCGTGCAGGAGAACCCCCGCGCGCTCCCCCGCGCCTTCTTCGTCGACAGCGCCGTCGTGGTGGAGGACGACGAGGCCGCCCGCGCGCGGCTCCTCGACCCACGCCTCGACCTCCGCCGCGTGGCCGTGCTGAGCGAGCCGCCCCCGCAGGGGTTCACCGCGCCGGCCGACACCGGCGCCGCCACGCAGGTGCGGTTGGAGCGGTTCACCCCCGACGAGATCGTGTGGCGCGTCCGCACGGACCGGCCGCGGCTCCTCGTCGCCAGCGAGGTGTTCTATCCCGCCGGGTGGCGCGCCTTCGTGGGCGATCAGGCCGCGCCGATCCTCCGCGCGAACTACCTCCTCCGCGCCGTGCCCGTCCCCGCCGGGCAGCACCTCGTGACGATGCGGTTCGCGCCGGAGCGCCACCGCGTCGGCCTCCTCGTCTCGTCGGTCTCGTCGCTCCTCGTCTACCTCGGCGCGATCGTGCTCGGCGGGCTCCTCTGGTACCGCCGGGGCCACCCGCACTGAGGCGGGCGCGAGACGCCGTGCAGCGGATCCTCCACGTCGTCGGGGCGCGGCCCAACTTCATGAAGGTGGCGCCCGTCGTCCGCGCGATGGCGCGGCGCCCCGACGCGTTCGCGCAGACGCTCGTCCACACGGGGCAGCACTACGACCCCAACATGTCGGCGGTGTTCTTCGAGGAGCTGGGATTGCCCGCGCCCGACGTGAACCTCGAAGTGGGCTCGGGCTCGCACGCGCGCCAGACGGCCGAGGTGATGACGCGGTTCGAGCCGGTCCTCCTCGACTTCAAGCCGGACTGGGTCGTCGTCCCCGGCGACGTGAACTCCACGCTCGCGTGCGCGCTCGTGGCGGCCAAGCTCGGCGTGAAGGTGGCGCACATCGAGGCGGGCCTCCGCTCGTTCGACCGGACGATGCCGGAGGAGATCAACCGCCTCCTCACCGACCAGCTCGCCGACCTCCTCCTCACGCCGTCGCAGGACGCCGACGAGAACCTCCGCCGCGAGGGGATCGCCGAGGAAAAAATCCGCTTCGTCGGCAACGCGATGATCGACACGCTGGTCCGGCTGCGCCCGAAGGCGGAGGCGCGCTGGCCCGCGCTCCGCGAAGCCTTCGGGCTCGACCGCTACCTCCTCGTCACGCTCCACCGCCCCGGCAACGTGGACGCGCCCGACGCGCTCGCGGCGCTGGCCGCGGCCCTCACCGAGATCGGCGCGTTCCTGCCGGTGCTCTTTCCCGTCCATCCCCGCACGCGCGCCCGGCTCGGCGCGCACACGCTGGGGGAGAGGGTACGCCTCGTCGAGCCCGTCGGCTACCTCGACTTCCTCGCGCTCCAGGCCCACGCCGCCGCCGTGCTCACCGACTCCGGCGGGGTGCAGGAGGAGACGACCTACCTCGGCGTGCCGTGCCTGACCGTGCGCCCCAACACCGAGCGGCCCATCACGATCACGCACGGGACGAACCGGCTGGTAGAGCGGGACAGGGACGTGCTGGTGGCGGCCGTGCGCGAGGCCATCGAGCGCGGAGCGCGGGGGCGCGGGCCCTCAGCTCCGCTCCAGCAAGCACCCTACGATGCGCTCGGCGGCGCGGCCGTCCCACAGCGGGGGCGGCGCGGGGCGCTCGCGCGGCGCCCGCTCCACGGCCTCGCGCTCGGCCGCCACCAGC
>DASPKS010000182.1:0-4829 GCA_035628035.1 Rubricoccaceae bacterium | reverse complement strand
TCGAGCACGGAGCCGCTGCTGCACGTCGAGCTGCTGCAGTAGGTGTTCTGGTCGCCCGAAGAGCCGGGCTGGTCGAACGGCTCGGTGATGAAGAGGTAGTCGTCGTCGTCGAGGAAGTTGCGGTAGGGGGAGGGGCTGCTCGCGTAGATGGACTGGATCAGCTCATCGTTAAAGTCCCCCATCACGACGAACCGCGCGCGCGTCGGCAAGAGGTTGTCGGTGTAGTTCTTCAACCGGGTCGACCCCTCCACGCGGTCGTTGTAGTCCTGCTGGGTGGCGCCGGCCTTCGCATGGAGGGCGATGAACCGGACCTCAAACGAGGTGTCGGGCATCGTCACCGTCGCGCGCATCTGGAGCGGGGCGCGGCCGCCGAAGTACTGCGCCGCGCTCGTGAGGATGGCGCCGACCTGCGTGGGCGCGACGACGTCGGGGTCGTAGACGAACGCGAGGCGGAGGTCGAAGTCGGGGTTGCTGCTCGTGCTCGGCCCGAGGACGCCTTCGAGGCCGTACACGTGGAGGGAGTCGCGGAGGCGTTGGAACAGCGTGGGGTCGTTGATCTCCTGGAGCGCCCAGAGGTCGATGGCGCCCTGGCGGAGCACGGCGAGCACGTTGCGGAACTGCAGCTCGTTGTTGGACGGCCCCTCGGTTGGGCTCCCGAACCACTCGATGTTCCACGTCCCGAGGTCGAACGTGCCGGGGGTGCCCTGCGGCGGGAGCACCTGCGCGGGCGCGGCGGGGGCGGCCAGAAGGGCACAGCCGAGGCAGAGGGCACGAACCATAGAGGCCGGAGGCAGGAGCCCGGTAAGGTAGCGGAGCGGCGGACGGTGGGTCTGTAAACAACGGGTTAGTTTGCCCGGGTCCCCTCGGTCTCCCCCTAAAGCGAGAGGCCAGCGCCCCATCCGGCTCCGCTTCGCCGCTCGCGCCCGCCATGCGCCCCCCCGCTTCGACCCCCTTACGCGTCGGACTCGTCGGGGCGGGCGCGCGGGGGCGAGCGCGAGCGGTCATGCTCGCGGCGCTTCCCGGCGTGCGCTTCGTCGGGATCGCCGACGTGCTGGCGGAGAGGACGGACCGGCTCGCAGCCGCCTGGGGAACCACGTCCTACCCCTCGTCGGAGGCTCTCCTCGAAGAGACCGACGTCGTTGTTATGGCGGTGCCGACGCGGGAGCACTTTCCCCTCGCGGAAGCGGCCGCCGCGCGGGGGGTGCACGTGTTCCTGGGATGGCCCCCGACGACGTCGCTCGACGAGGGCGAGCGGCTAGCGCGCCGCGCCGAGGAGGCGGGGATCGAGATCGGCGCGGCGCGGCCCCTCCCTGTCGAGGGCCTGCTCACCACGCAGCCCGCCGGCTGGACGCCTCGCCTCATCACTTTGGACATGGTGGCCGGCCCAGAGAACGATGGGGAGGTCCCTGCGTGGCCGCGCCACCTTGCGGGGGCGCTCGACCTCTGCATCGCGCTCGCTCGCCGTAGCGAGGTGCAGCGGCTGGAAGCGGAAGCGGTGCGGGGTCCGGCGCGGGAACTCCACGCCGCCGCGCTGTCGTTGCGCTTTCGGAACGGCGCCTTCGCGCAGGCGCTCATCCGCAACGCGGCCAGCGGCGGGCGCTCGTTTCGCCTGGTCGCCGTAAGCCCGGACGGCGTTGCCGAAGCCGACGCGCTCGAAGGGCCCCTCCGCGCCGTGGGCACACCGAACCCCCCGGCAGGGGCCGCGTTCGACCCTCCGCCGGTCGAGATGGCGGCCTTCTTCGACGCCCTCGCCGCCGGTCGCCCCGCGCCGTTCTCCATCCTCGACGGCCTCTCCCTGATGCGCCTCGTCGAGCGCCTGATGCAGCGGCTCCGGTAGGGGCCGGCTGTCCGCTGTGACCCGATGACCGACGTCCCCCTGCCCCATGAGCCGCTCCTCCGGCGGGTTGGCGCCGAGGCCGACCGGCTCGGGCTGGAGGCGTACGCCGTTGGTGGGGCTGTGCGCGACGCCCTCCTCGGCCGGGCCACCACCGACCTCGACTTCGTGAGCGTCGGCGCGGGGAGCGGGATTGCCCTCGCGAAGGCCGTCACCAAGGCCGCCGGCGGGACCGCCGCCCACGTCTACGAGCAGTTCGGGACGGCCGCCGTCCGCCTCCCCAACCCCGACGGCGCGCCGTTCGTGCTGGAGTTCGTTGGGGCGCGGAAGGAGAGCTACCGTGCCGACTCGCGGAAGCCGCTCGTCGAGGACGGCACGCTGGAGGACGACCTCCGCCGCCGCGACTTCACCGTCAACGCGCTCGCCGTCGCCCTCCACGAAGCGCGCTTCGGAGAGCTGGTAGACCCCTTCGGGGGGCTGGTCGACCTCGCCGCCGGTCGCCTCCGCACCCCGCTCGATCCGCTCGTCACGTTCGAGGACGACCCGCTGCGGATGCTGCGCGCCGCGCGGTTCGCCGCGCAACTCGGCTTCACCGTCGCCGAGGAGGCCATCGCCGCGATGCGCACGAAGGCCTACCGCATCGCCATCGTGAGCCAGGAGCGGATCACCGACGAGCTGATGAAGACCGTCGCCGCGCCCGCGCCGTCGGTCGGGCTCCGCCTCCTCTTCGAGACGGGCTTGCTCGCCCACGTCTTCCCCGAGTTGGCGCGGCTGGTCGGCGTCGAGACCGTCGGCGGGTACGCCCACAAGGACAACTTCTTCCACACCCTCGGCGTCCTCGACAACCTCGTCGCCGCGCAGCGCGAGGCCGAGCTCACCGGAGAGCGCGCGGAAGAAAAAAACCTCTGGCTCCGCTGGGCCGCGCTCCTCCACGACGTCGCCAAGCCCGACACGAAGCAGTTTCTCCCCGGCCAGGGGTGGACGTTCCACGGGCACGAGGATGTCGGCGCGCGGCGCCACGTGCCGGCCGTGTTCCGCCGGCTCAAGCTCCCCCTCGGCGAGCCCCTAGCGTTCGTGCAGCAGATGGTCCGCTTCCACCACCGCCCCGTCGCGCTCGTCGACGAGGAAGTGACCGACTCCGCCGTGCGCCGCCTCCTCTTCGACGCGGGCGACGACGTCGACCACCTCATGCGGCTCGTCCGCGCCGACATCACGAGCCGGAACCCCCGCCGCGTGCGGCGCTACCTCGCCGGGTTCGACCGCGTGGAGGAGAAGATGCGCGAGGTGGAGGAGAAGGACCGCCTCCGCAACTGGCAACCGCCCGTGGGCGGCCACGAGATCATGACCACGCTCGGGGTCGATGAGGGCGTCGCCGTCGGCATCGTGAAGGAGTGGATCCGCGAAGCGATCCTCGACGGCGAGATCCCCAACGAGCACGACGCCGCGTTCGCGTACCTCCTCGCGCGGAAGGACGAGGCGCTCCGCCGCGCCCGCCTCTTCGAGTCGGTCGTCCGCCGGTTGCCGGGGCCCGAGCGCGCGGCGACGGGCGCCCTCAAGGACGCCGTCTTCTGGGACGACCTCCCGCCCGACGACGCGGACGCCGAGGCGTACCTGCGCCGGGTGAAAGACGAGGCCCTCGCCGCCCGCGCGGAGGTCGCCGATGCGGACTAGCCTCGCCTTGGCCCTCCTGCTCTGGGGGACCCCCGGCGCCGCCCAGCGCCGCCACGTGGAAACGCTGGAGGTCGGCGCCGCCGGCGTGGCCGCGGTAGGGGAGACCTACGACGGGCTGTGGCGGGCCGAGCCAGGCGGGGCCCTCCGCGTCGGCACGGAGTTCTACGGGGGGCAGGCGCACGTGGACTTTCACGCCTTCGCCAACCAGCCGGAGGAGAAAGGGCTCCCGGAGTTCCACGCGTACCGGGGGGAGGTGGGCTGGGGCGTGCGGGTGGGGCTGCCAGGGCGGCTGCGGCTCGTCGCGGGTCCCGCCGTGGGCGCGGTCCACTACCGGTTTGAGCCCGACGAGCGTTTCCCGATGGCGCTCCAGAACGAGACCGAGCTCTCCCTCGGCCTCTTCGCCCGGCTCGACGCGCCGCTCTTGGGGCCAGCGCGGGTGTTCGCCGGCGCGGAGGTGGTCCGCGTCTATACCGCGGAGCGGATCGTGTACCCGTTCGTAGAGGGAGGGGTGGCCCTGTCCACGCCGGCCCCGCGCTGGCTCCGCCGTCTCCTCCGCTGACCTCCCCATGCGACCCCTCCCCGTGCTCCTCTGGGCGCTCTGGGCGAGCGCCGCCGTTGCGCAGGATGCCCCGCCCTGCCCGGGGGGGATCGCGCTCACCCGCGCTCAGATCGAGACGGCTGGCCTCGTGTACCTCTCCGACCTCTTCCGCCTCCTCCCCCCGCTCCGGCGTAGCACGCTCGACGCGCTCACGTGGCAGACCGCCGACGCCGCTGGGGTGCCCTTCGCCGAGCCGGCTGCGCTCGTGCTCGTGGACGGTGTGCCCGTCGACCTCGACTTCTTCGGGGAGGCGGAAGTGGAGATGCTCGCAGTGCCACTTCCGGAGATCCAACGCGTCGCGTACTGCCCGTCGTCCGAGCCGGCGGCCGGTGTGTGGGCCGGTCGCGGCACGCTCCTCCTCGAGACGCGGCGGGTGGCACCGGGGCTGAGTTCGCGGGGGACCTGGGTGATCGGTAACGAGATCGGCGACCCCGGCCCCTTCCGCTACGTTGAGGGCCGCGCAACGCCGAACGTGGACAAGTCGGGGCCCGATGGCGAAGCGGCTGTCCGGTACGAAGCCGGGCAGCTCGGCAGCGACGGGATGGGGCGGGCCCTCCGCGTGTATGCCACCGATCCCGCGCTCATGCCCCGCACCGGCACGGCGACGCGGCGGCTGGCCTCGAATGAGCGCATCGTGAGCGGGATGCTCCGGGGGAGCGCGGGCGGCACGCGCCGCCACGCGGCCGTCCTCGCGGGCCGCTACGTCTCCGACTTCTTCTTCCTCGA
>DASPKS010000181.1:0-12179 GCA_035628035.1 Rubricoccaceae bacterium | reverse complement strand
GCGCCCGTCGGTACCCAGCTCCTCTACCGAGACCGCCCGCCACATGGTGGGGTCCACGAGCCATCGCTCGCGTGGCTGGCCGTTCTCGTCGGCGCGGGTGAGGACGTAGCGGTTCTCCTCGGCCGCGACGGTCCACCGTGCGCCGGGGTCGGGCGCGAGGAGGCCGAGGAGCGCGCGGCCGAGCATCTCCGGGGAGACCTCGCCCGGCACGTACCGCCGCGCGACACCGACGGCCCCGAGGAGGAGCCGGTCGTTCAGCTTGTCATGCACGAAGAACGAGTCGCGCGTGACGAGGGCGCGGCCGACCTCGATGCCGAGCGGGCCCCGTGCGGTGGCCGTGAGGGAGTCGGCGAGGCGCCCGCGCAGGCTCGACCCGAAGCCCTGGCCCCCGTTCGGGCTCTCCGTCTCCACGTCGGCCTCGGCGCTGAACGAGGCCACCCCGCGGGTGGCCGCGCCGACGGCCGCGACGATCTCCTCCGGCGTGTGGTTCGGGAACTTGGCCGGCAGGTCCCCCGGCGGCGTGGCGACGCGGCGGCCCGCCGAGCAGCCAGCGAGGAGGACGAGGGCAACGAGCAGAGGGGCGCGGCGCATCAGAGAGAAGGGCTGGCGAGAGAAGGGGGACCCGAATCCCGTCCCCAAACTCACCGGCCCGCGAGGCGATCCCGGAGGCGCGCGTTCTCGGGGTCGAGGTCGAGCGCGCGCTGCCAGGCGGCGCGGGCGGCGGCGGTGTTGCCGAGGGCGGCCTCCGCCTCGCCGAGGTGCTCGAAGAGGAGCGCGAACGAGTCGTCGGCGGCGACGGCTTGGCGGAGGGCGTCGGCGGCCTCGGCGTAGCGACCGAGGCGGAAGAGGACCCACCCAAGCGTGTCGAGGAACGGCGCGCTGCCCGGCTCGGCGGCGACGGCGCGCCGGGCCATCCCGAGGGCGTCGTCGAGGCGGGCGCCGCGCTCGGCGAGGCTGTAGGCGAAGTTGTTGAGGGCGAGCGCGTTGTCGGGGTTCGCGCCGAGCGCCTCGGCATAGGCGACGTCGGAGGCCGCGAAGTCCTCGCGCTCGTAGTGGGCGAGGGCGACGAGGGTGAGGAGGTGGCTCCGGGCGGCCGTGTCGTCGGGCCGGTCGTCGGCGAGGACGCGGAGGGCCTCGTCGAAGGTGGCGACGGCGTCATCGAACCGCTCGCCTTTGAGGTAGGCGTAGCCGGCCACCTTGAGGAGGGCAAGCTGGCCGGGGAAGAGCACACGCGCCTCGTCGGCCGTCCGTGCGGCGACCTCGGGCTCCCCTGCACGCAGGTGGGCGGAGACGGCCTGCGTCCATGCGTCGAGGTGGCGGGGGTCGGCGGCGAGGGCGCGGTCGAGGTGGCGCGCCGCGTCGGCGTAGGCACCCTCGCGGTAGAGGAGGTCGCCGAGGAGGCGGAGTGCCTCCGGCGCAGGCGAGGCTTCCGCGACGAGCGCTTCGAGGAGCGCACGCGCTTCGCGGGCGGCCTCGGGGTCCTCGTCGGCCTCAGCGTGGAGGGCGGCCGCGCGGCGGAGGCGTTCTTCGGGGGACTCGCCCGTCAGCGGGGAGCCCCGTCGGAGAGCGGCGGCCCGCTCGACCTCGCCGCGGGCCTCCAGGAGCTCGGCCAGCGCGAGGGCCGCCTCACGGTGGGCAGGGGCCTGCGCGAGCACCCGCTCGAAGGCGGCTTCCGCGTCGGCCGGGCGGGCGGCGTCGCGGAGGGCGACCCCGAGGCGGTAACGGAGCGCGAAGTCGTCCGAGGCGTCGGCGGCGCGGGTGAGCGCGGCGAGGGCGCGGTGGCCGTCGCCGAGGCGGCGGTAGAGCGCTTCGAGGCGGAGGAGCGCGGCCGGCGTGTCGCCCTCCGCTTCGACGTAGCGCTCCCATGTGGCGGCGGCCTCGGCGAACCGCCCGGCGCGCTGCTGGAGGTCGGCCAGCGCCGAAAGGGCCGCCCCGTCGCGCGGGCGGAGGGCGAGGTAGGCGGCCCACGTGGCGAGGGCGGCCTCGGGCTGGCCGGCGCGCTGCTGGAGGTCGGCGAGGGCGGCGTAGTACGCCGGCTCGTCGCGCCCCCGCTCGACGGCCTGCGCGGCGTAGTGGAGCGCCTCGGGGAGGCGGCCCAGCGCGTCGTATGAGGCCGAGAGGGCCGCGTGGACCGCCGGGTCGGCCGGCCGCGCCTGCAGCACGACGAGCAGGAGGTCGACGGCCTCCTCGTGGTCGCCCAACCACGCCGCCGTCAGCGCGCGGACGAACCGCCCCTCCGTTTCGGCCTCGGCTGCTTCGCGGCCCGGTTGGGCATGGGCCCCCGGCGCGCTCACCCCGAGGGCGAGCAGCACGGCGACGAGCAGGAGAAGGGGGCGAGGCATGGAGGAAGCGAGGGGGGGCGTCCTACGGCGTGGGCGGGGGAAAGATCGGGCGCGGCGGGCCCCCTTCGGGGGCGAAAGCCGAGGGATCGAGGGGGAAACGGTACCTTTCACGCAATTCGTACCGCCCGCCGCTCCTCCCCATGGCCGAGCCGCTCGTTCCTGCTGCGCCCGACCCCTCGCCCGGCGCCCCACCGCCCGCCGAGCCGCCGATTCCGCCGAAGTCCAAGGCCGGCTTCAAGGCGCCCGACACCGCGCTCCTCATCTTCTCGATCATCGCCTTCGCGGTGGTGCTGACGTGGATCGTCCCGCCGGGGGCGTTCGACAAGCGGGAGATCGAGGTGGAGGGCGTGGGCACGCGCGAGGTGGTGGTGCCGGGTTCGTACCACCGGGTCGAGCTGCCCTACGGTTCCGTGTGGGAGCGCCTCGGGCACTCCGTAGGGATGCTCTTCAAGGCGCCGATCCTCGGGTTCGTGGACGAGGACGCCGCGCCTATCATCGCGTTCGTCCTCCTCATCGGCGGGGCCTTCGCCGTCCTCCAGAAGACGGGCGCGGTGGACGCCGCGCTGCGCCGGCTCGTGCGCGCCTCGCAGCGCTCCCGCTCCATCGAGGTGCTCCTGATCCCCCTGTTCGTGACGCTGTTCTCGCTCGGCGGCGCCGTCTTCGGGATGGCCGAGGAGACGATCCCGTTCATCCTCATCTTCGTGCCCCTCGCGCTCGCGCTCGGGTACGACTCCATCACGGGCGTGGCGATCCCGTCGGTCGGCTCGGGCGTGGGGTTCGCGGCGGCGTTCCTGAATCCGTTCACGGTCGGGGTCGCGCAGGGGATCGCCGGGCTGCCGCTGTTCTCCGGCGCCGGCTTCCGTGTCGGGCTCTGGCTCGCCACGACGGCCCTCACGACGGCGTTCATCATGTGGCACGCGCACCGCGTCCGCAAGGACCCCACGAAGAGCCCCACCTACGCGCTCGACCAGCGGAAGCGGGCCGAGGGGATGCACCTCGACGTGGCCGACGAGGCGTTCACCGGTCGGCAGAAGGCCGTCCTGGCCCTCTTCTTCCTGGGCATCGCCGCGCTCGTCTTCGGCGTGCTCGTCTACAAGTGGTACATCGTCGAGATCGCCGCGCTGTTCGTTGCCCTTGGCATCGCGATGGGGATCGTCGGGGGGCTCGGGGCCGACCAGACGGCGAAGGGGTTCATGGAGGGCGCGCGCGACCTCGCCGTGACGGCCCTCATCATCGCGCTCGCGCGCGGCATCCTCATCGTGATGCAGGATGGCCAGATCATCGACACCATCCTTTACGGGGCGGCGTCGGTAGTGGGAGAAGGAGGCCCGGCCGTCGCCGCGCAGGCGATGTTCGCGTTCCAGACGGCCATCAACGTGTTCATCGTGTCGGGGAGCGGGCAGGCCGCCCTCACGATGCCGCTCATGGCGCCGCTGGCCGACCTCGTGGGGGTGACGCGGCAGACGGCCGTGCTCGCGTTCCAGATGGGCGACGGGTTCACGAACATGATCATCCCGACGAGCGCGGTCCTGATGGGGTCGCTCTCGCTGGCGGGGGTCCCCTGGTCGACGTGGGCGCGGTGGCTCCTCCCGCTCCAAGTGGCCCTCTTCCTCCTCGGCCTCGTGGCCTGCTTCATCGCCGTGCAGATCGGGTACGCTTGAAGATTCGGCGGGGGCCCGAAACCCCAGGGGATCGGTATGCGGCTTGTCCCTCGTTGAAGAACCGGATTAGCGACGTACCTTGACCGCCAGTTAGGGCCGACTAGGCCCGCGTTGCGCGGTCCGGGTGTCCACTGCGGGCAACACCGCCGCCTCCAACTTCTTACCCTGAACTGAACCCGATGAAGATGTTCACT
This sequence comes from Rubricoccaceae bacterium, assembly GCA_035628035.1. Classification (GTDB taxonomy): domain Bacteria; phylum Bacteroidota; class Rhodothermia; order Rhodothermales; family Rubricoccaceae; genus DASPKS01. The sequence continues at coordinate 7,982 of DASPKS010000181.1, read as the reverse complement.
CCGGGCCGCCTCGTCGGCCTGCTCGCGCTCCTCCTCCTCGCCTTTCCCGCGCGCGCGCAGTCGCCCATCGGCGTCTGGCGCACCATCGACGACGAGACGGGCCAGCCGAAGTCGCTCGTGCGGATCTACGAGCGGAACGGCGCCCTCTTCGGCGACATCGTGACGCTCCTCCCGGAGGGCCGCCTCTGCTCCCCCTGCGCCGCCCGCTTCGAGGGCCGCAACCTCCGGGGGGAGACCGTCATCCGCAACCTCCGCCGCGACGGCAACGAGTGGAGCGGGGGGACCATCACCGACCCCAAGAGCGGGCGGACCTACCGCGCCAAGATGTCGCTCGACGGCCCGAACCGCCTCCGCGTACGCGGCTACCTCGGCGTCTCGCTCCTCGGGCGGACGCAGGTCTGGGAGCGCGTACAGTAAGCGGCGGTCCCCGCCTTATGGCCCCGTTGCGCGGCGCCGCCCCCCTTTTCGCGGGGCGGCGCCGCGCTTTATTTTCGGCCCGCCTTCCGGGTGAACCCGCGCCCCTGCGGCGCCCAGCCCCCACCTCCGCCTTCGTACCTGCGTCACCACTTCCGCGGCCGGCCTGCCGCCGCCGGCCATGAGCGCGCTGAGCGGGCACGTCCTCGTGCTCAACCAGGACTACCGCGCGCTCACCGTCTGTAGCGTCGAGCGGGCCGTCGTGTTGGTGTTCCTCCACCGGGCCGAGCTCATCCAGGCCCGCCCGGACCGCGTCATCCACTCGGCGCGCGTGGTGTTCCCCTGGCCGAGCGTGGTGCGCCTGAAGGGGTACGTCCACGTCCCGTACCGGCGCATCCTCCTCTCGCGGCGGAACGTGCTCCGCCGCGACAACAACCGCTGCCAGTACTGCGGGAGCCGCGACCGGCTGACCCTCGACCACGTCCTGCCCCGCTCGCGCGGCGGCACCGACTCGTGGGAGAACCTGGTGGCCGCGTGCGTCCCGTGCAACAACAAGAAGGGCAGCCGGACGCCGGAGGAGGCCAACATGGCGCTGCGCCGCGCGCCGTTCCGCCCGAGCCACGTGATGTACCTCCGCGACTTCCTCGGCACGCTCGACGACGCGTGGAAGCCGTACCTCTACGCGGCCTGAGCGGGGCAGTGGGTTTTTGGCGAACGCGGTTGCGACGGGCAACCCGGATCGGGGAACGGGCTTCAAGCGACAACCAGACGACTCCCGCATGAACTTCCTCTCGAATCCCCTCGTGGCGCGGCTGCTGTGGGCCGGGCCGCTGCTCTTGCTGGTAATCGCGGGCGCGCTGCTCCGCGCCGGGCTGGCCCAGCGGGCCGTCGCGGCGGAAGGGATCGAGGTGCCGGCCGTGGTCGACTCGCTGGCCGTCCGCGAGCGGGCCGAGATCACCCGGGGCGCGGCGTACCTCCGCTACACGCCGCCGGGCGAGGCCGCACCGGTTCGGCGCGCCGTCGAGCTGCCGCTGTCCTTCCTGAAGGAGCTGGAGGGACGCGAGGGCGAGACGATCACCCTGCGCGTCCGCCCGGGCACCGACCAGATCGTGCTGGCCGCGCACGGCCGCGCGCAGTGGATGATGACGCTCTCGTTCGCTGCGATGGCGCTCCTCGGCGCCATCGGGCTCGGGTGGCTCGTGGCGGCCTGGAACCGCCTCCTCGCCCGCGAGGGCGATCCGGCCACGCGATCCGCTGCCGCCTAGGCCGAAAGGGCGGTCACTCCGCTCGGTCGAGGAAGGCGTCGAAGGCCCAGCCGCCGCGGCCTTGATAGTGGACGTAGCACCAGTGCCCGCGCCGGCCTTCGACCTCTACCTCATCGCTCTGGCAGAAGGACGCCTCCACCCGAGTGCCGTCGGGTATGCGCGCGAGGCGGGTGCCGCGGGAGACGCTCGGCTCGCTCCGGAGCGCCAGCCAGGGGTCGTCGCCCTCGGAGGCACGGACGTACGCCTCCCATACCCCCCCGATCGAATGCGCGAAGAGGGCGCCGGGCGCGCCGTGTGTGGATGGCCAGTCGTACACCGCCGCGTCGCAGGGGTCGAAGTGGTCGCCCACGACGGTCCAGCGCCCGCTTCGGCGCTGGAGGAGCGTGACGATCTCACAGTCGCACTGGCACGTCGCTTCGAACTCGGGGAGGAGGGCGCCGATGGGGGCGCGCGGCTCCACCGTGAGGAGCGCCCAGTCGTTGAGCACGCCGAGGCTGCGGACGTTGAACTCGACGGGCCCGGCAGGTTGGAGCCGCTCGCGGACGAGGGCGCGCGCGGCGTCGAGGATCGCCCGCCGCTCGGCTGTGCCGTGCGCCGGTGTGCGGACGCGCTGGGCGGCCGCCGAGTGGGGGGTCAGGAGCCCAGGGGCTAAGATGAGCAGGAGTAGGAAGGCACGCATCGGGCAGCGGCGGGCGAGGCTCCGGAAGGGTAGGGCGTGCGCCGGAAAGGTGCAAGCGGCTACGCCCGCGGGTACACCTCGCCCCCGCGCTCGGCGAACTCCCGCGCCTTCGCCTTCATCCCTTCCGGCAGCGCGGCCTCTACCTCGATCCCGTGCTCGGCGGCGTAGTCGCGGACGTCCTGGGTGATCTTCATCGAGCAGAACTTCGGCCCGCACATCGAGCAGAAGTGGGCCACCTTCGCCGACTCCTTCGGGAGCGTCTCGTCGTGGAAGCTCCGCGCCTTCTCCGGGTCGAGGGCGAGGTTGAACTGGTCCTCCCAGCGGAACTCGAAGCGCGCCTTCGAGAGCGCGTTGTCGCGGGCCTGCGCGCCCGGGTGGCCCTTCGCGAGGTCAGCCGCATGGGCCGCAATCTTGTACGTGACGACGCCGTCGCGCACGTCGTCGCGGTTGGGGAGGCCGAGGTGCTCCTTGGGGGTGACGTAGCAGAGCATCGCGCACCCGTACCACCCGATCATCGCCGCGCCGATGCCGGAGGTGATGTGGTCGTAGCCCGGCGCAATGTCGGTCGTGAGCGGGCCGAGCGTGTAGAACGGCGCCTCGCCGCACCAGTCGAGTTGTTTGCTCATGTTCTCGTGGATGAGGTGCATCGGGACGTGGCCCGGCCCCTCGTTCATCACCTGCACGTCGAAGCCCCACGCGCGCTTCGTCAGCTCGCCCTGCACGTAAAGCTCGGCGAACTGCGCGTCGTCGTTGGCGTCCTCGATGGCGCCGGGGCGGAGCCCATCGCCGATCGAAAAAGAAACGTCGTAGGCCGCCATGATCTCGCAGATCTCGTCCCAGTGCGTGTAGAGGAAGCTCTCCCGGTGGTGGGCCAGGCACCACTTCGCCATGATGCTCCCGCCACGCGAGACGATGCCCGTCCGCCGCCGCGCGGTGAGCGGCACGAACCGGAGGAGCACGCCCGCGTGGATCGTGAAGTAGTCCACGCCCTGCTCGGCCTGCTCGACGAGCGTGTCGCGGAAGATTTCCCACGTCAGCTCCTCGGGCGCGCCGCCGACCTTCTCGAGCGCCTGGTAGATGGGGACGGTGCCGATGGGGACGGGGCTGTTCCGCAGGATCCACTCGCGCGTCTCGTGGATGTGCTTGCCCGTCGAGAGGTCCATCACGGTGTCGGCGCCCCAGCGGATCGCCCACACCAGCTTCTCTACCTCCTCGGCGATGCTCGACGTGACGGCGCTGTTGCCGAGGTTCGCGTTGATCTTGACGAGGAAGTTGCGGCCGATGGCCATCGGCTCCAGCTCCGGGTGGTTGACGTTCGCCGGGAGGATGGCCCGCCCCCGCGCGACCTCGTCGCGCACGAACTCCGGGGTGATGACTTTCGGGATGGCCGCGCCCCACGGCTGCCCCTCGTGCTGCCGGAATAGCTCCGGCGCCGCCTCGCGGAGCGCGTCGAGCTTCTGGTTCTCGCGGATCGCGACGAACTCCATCTCGGGCGTGACCTCCCCGCGCCGGGCGTAGTGCATCTGCGTCACGCACCGGCCCGCCTTCGCCCGCCGCGGTTTCTTGCTGTGCTCGAAGCGGAGGTGCGCCGTCGCCGGGTCGGCCAGCCGCTCGTGCCCGAACGCGCTCGACGGGCCGCTCAGCGCCTCGGTGTCGCCGCGCTCGGCGATCCACGCGGCGCGGATCGGCGGCAGCCCCCCCCGGAGGTCAATGGTCGCTTCGGGGTCGGTGTACGGGCCGCTCGTGTCGTAGAGGGGGAACGGCGGGTTCTCCTCTTCGCCGAACGACGCCGGCGTGGGCGACTGCGTGACGACGCGGAACGGCACCCGGAGGTCGGGCCGCGACCCCTCGACGTAGACCTTCTGCGAGGCCGGGAACGGGCGGCGGACCTCCTCCGACAGCTCGGTGAGGCGGTCGAACGTGCGGGCGTCGGCGTCGCGCTTCGCGGCGGCGGACGTGGGCAGGGCGGGGACTTCCATGGCGGCTTCCGGTGGAAAGGGAGAACGGAAGCCAGCCGGGCTCCCCGGTAGGATTCGAGCTCCTACACCGGGCCTAGAAGCGCTCCCTACGCCGGTACGAACCGGATCAGGTGCGGAGGGACTCTCTCAGCCCCGTTGTTTTTGTCCGGGGCACCCCTGGCTTCCGCGCCCAAAGTACGACGCGCTCAGCGCGATTCGTCGAGCGTGAAGCGGACGACCACCTGTGACCGGAGTTCGGCCGGGACGCCGCCGATGCGCGGGGGGATGATCCGCATCTGGCGGACGAGCGCCGCCGCCGCCTCCTCCAGCCCGCCGCGCCGCCGCGCCGGGACCGCACGGATGATCCGCCCCGTCGTGTCGGCCACGAACAGCACGAGCACGTCGCCCTGGATGCCGGCCTCGCGGGCGTCCTCCGGGTACACGGCCTCGGCGAGCGCCTCCCGCATCTCAGCGGCGTTCTGGAGGCGGGCGAAGTCGAACCCCACGAACGAGATGCTCGGCTGGGCCGCCGTGGAGGGGGCGAAGAGGAGGAGCAGGAGGGCCAGGCGCATGACGAGCAGGGAAGAGGGGACGAGCAGGGAAGAGGGGCGAGGTCGAACGCCCCGCCGTCCGGCCGGTTCAGGCCACGCCGCTCCGGTGCGCCGCCAGCGCCTCCGGCAGCCCGGCCCGTTTGCCGTGCTCGCCGTCGCGGACGTAGAGCGCGCGGGTGGGCTGGGCCAGCGTCATCCCGGTCTCCTCGATGACGTGGAGCAGCCGGAGGAGCAGCTCCTCGCGCGTGGCGAGGTAGCCGATCCACGTCGTGACCGTGGAGTAGGCGGCGGCGCGGCCTTCGATGCGCCACTCGCCGATCCCCGTGAGGTGCACCTCCACCGTGCCCTCCTCCACGTGGGGGTGCGCGGCGAAGGCCGCCCGTGCCTTCGCGAGGAGCGTTTCTAATTCCGATGGCGAGGCGGGCGTGACGGCGAAGGTGAACTCGACGAGGCGCGTGGCGCGGGCGGAGTAGTTCGTGATGAAGGAGGCCGTGAACGTCTGGTTCGGGACGCTCACGAGCGAGCCGTCGTCGGTGCGGACGCGCGTGGTGCGGAAGCCGACCTCCTCGACGGTCCCGACGAGCCCGCCGAACTCGACGTAGTCGCCCACGTGGAACGGCGCGTCGGTGAAGAGGACGACGGAGCCGAAGAAGTTGGCGACGGAGTCCTGCGCGGCCAGCGCGATGGCGAGCCCGCCGATGCCGATCCCGGCGAGGATGCTCGTGACGGAGTAGCCGAGGTTCTGGATGATGAACACGGCGCCGAGCACGGCGAGGAACACCTTGAGCGTCTTCCGGAGGAGCGGGACGGCCTGGTCGTCGATGCGCGTCTTGGTGCCGCCGGAGAGCCGGGTGGCGGCGAGCGAGAGCACGTCCACCACGCGGAAGAACGTCCACACGAAGCCGACCATGAGGGCGACGTCGAGCCCCTGCGCCACGAGCACGCGCGTGTTGACGGGCGCGGTCGGCAGGAGGAGCACGGCGGCGGCGACCCGCCAGAGCAGCACCTGCGCCACGAGGGCGAGCGGCTTCGGGAGGAGGTTGGCCGCCTCGTCGTCCCACCGGATGCTCGTCTGCTGCGCCTTCCGCCCCCAGTAGACGAACAGCCCCTGGATGGCGCGCCGGCTGGCGAACCCGACGAAGACGATGGCGAGGGCGGCCGCCACGCGCCAGGGGGCGATCCCCCAGAGCACGGAGCCGCCGGTCAGCGAGAACCCGTCGAGCATGGGTGAGGGGGGTGGAGCGTCAGGGGCCCGAAGGATAGGGCGCCGCGCCCATTCCGCCAACCACCGAGATCAACCCCGCGCGCCGGGAGCGTAGGGGTAGAGCGGGACGAACCAGCGCGGCGGCAGGCGGAGGTTCCAGGCCCCCCACACCACGAGGTTGCGGAGCTGCTGCCGGAGCGGGCCGTGCTGCGCGAACCGCCGCGCGCTCGTCACCACCGCCGCGTCGAGGAAGGCGAACCGCCCGAGGCGCCGCACGCGGCGGACGAGCTCCAGGTCCTCGAAGAGCGGCTGGTCAGGGAAGCCGCCGACGGCCTCGAACGCGGTTCTCCGGACGAACGGGGCGCGGTCGCCGAAGGCGAAGCGGTGCCAGCGCATCCAGAGGGGGAGGCTCCAGAGGCGCATCCAGAAGCCGCCGAGGTCGAACGTCGTGCGGAAGCAGCCGCCCACGACGGCAGGGTCGGTCAGCGTGCGGCGGACGTGGGCGAGCGCGCCAGCAGGGAGGCGGGTGTCGGCGTGGAGAAAGAGCAGCACGTCCCCTGACGCAGCAGCCGCGCCCGCGTTCATCTGCTGCGCCCGGCCACGTGCCGCCGAAAGCACCCGCACGTCGAGGCCAAGCCGGTGCCCTTCGCGCACGGCGACCTCCGGTGTGCCGTCCGACGAGCCGCCGTCCACGACCACGACCTCGAACGGCCCTTCCTGCCGGGCCACGCTGGCGAGCGTCGGGCCGATCTGGTCGGCCTCGTCCAGCGTGGGGATGACGATGCGGACGGTCAAGGGGGAAGGGGAGAAGGGGCGAGGCCAACCCGCCCCCGGGGGGCCCGTTCCGCTCACCAGAACATCAGCTTCATGCAGAACACCGAGCCGCCCGACTTCAGGAACTCGTCGGTGTCGAGCTCGACCACCTCGAAGCCGGCCTCGCGGACGCGGCGGTTCGTCTCGGCGCACCCGCGCTGGATGAGGACGTGCTCGCCGTCGGGGCAGTGCGCGTTGCAGGCGAAGCGGCGGCGGGCGTCCTCCTCGGGCGTCTCGATCAGGCGGGGGAAGTGGGCGCGGAGGAGGGCGAGGCCCTCGTCGTCGAAGGCGCCGGGGTAGTAGAGCGCGGTGTCCTCGTCGAGCGGGCAGAGGCAGGTGTCGAGGTGGTAGAAGTCGGGGTCGGTGAGGGAGAGGGGGAGGACGGGGAAGCCGAAGCGCTCGGCGAGGCGGTCGTAGACCTGCCGGTCGGTGCGGTAGCCGTAGCCGCCCCAGAGGAGGTAGCGGCCGGGGTGCCAGAGCGCGTCGCCCATCCCTTCAAAATCCCCGGGGAGGTCTTCGTCGAGCGGGTGGACCTCGTAGCCGCGCCCCTGGAAGAAGTCGGCGTAGAAGGGGACCTCGGCTTTGCGCTGCTCCGCGTGCATCCGGCTGAGGACGACGCCGCGCTCGCCGCCGGGCGTCTGGAAGGGGAGCGTCTGGTTGGCGCAGAACACCATGTCGGGCAGGCCCGGCTGCCCGGGGACCGTGTGGACCTCCACGCCGACGCCCTCGTAGGCCGCCCGGAGCGCGTCCCACTGCGCGCGGGCGCGGTCCACGTCCACCTCGCCGAGGTGGCCCTCCATGTGGGGGTTGATGACGTAGTGCACCTGGAAGTGCTCCGGCGTCGTCATCAGCACGCGCGTGGGGCGGGGGAGGGGCGGGAGCGCGTCGAGGTCGTAGCGGGGGCGGTCGGGCATGGCGGCGGAAAAGGGGCACGGCAAGATACCGGCGCCCCGCGCCGCCCTCCGCGCTGGGCTCGAACCGGCAGGCGGCGCCCTATACTCCGCTATGCAGCAGCGCCTCCTCCTCGCAATCCTCGCAGCCGTTCTCTTGCCGGTGGCAGGGCGGTCGCAGGCGCCTCCGCCGTGGACGTACTACCCG
>DASPKS010000180.1:0-47537 GCA_035628035.1 Rubricoccaceae bacterium | reverse complement strand
AGCTGGCGCACCTCCGGATGCGAAGCGGCGTAGGCCAGCGCGTCTGGCAACTGGTTGAAGGCGGTTCCCCACGATGCGCCATCGCCGCCGGATGGGGCATCTACGTCCACGTAGCGAACGGCGCCGGGCTGAGCGAGCGCTGGGTGAGCTGCCAGCACGGTGAGCAGGAGGAGCAGGCGTCGCATCGGGAAACCCCTCGCTTGGAGGAGGAGGATAGGGCATCCCGAACGGTAAAAAAAGACCGCCGGCAAGGGAGGCCTTGCCGGCGGTCTTTGTTACGCGGTGTGCGTTCGGATCAGAACCCGAACCCGCCGTCCTGCTGCGGCTGCTCCTGCGGGCGCGGCGGCGGGCGGCGGCGCGGCTGCTGCCCGAAGGTGTACGTGAACGTGAGGTTCACCTGCTGGAGGTCGGGGTTCCGCTCGCCGAAGAACGTGTAGTTCCGCGTCTCGTCCTCCGTCCGCCACTGGAAGCGCGAGGTCGAGAGGACGTCGTTCACGCGGAGCGACACGGTGGCGCGGTCGTTCAGCAGCTTCTGGCTCAGGCCCAGCGTGGCGACGCCGAACCCGGAGATCCGCCCGTCGGGCACGTCGAGCGGGGCGCGGTAGAAGGCGAAGAGCTGGAGGTCGGTGCCGCGGCGGAGGTTCGCCTGCACGTTCCCGCGCACGTTCCACCCGAGCGCGTCGGCGGCCAGCCCGCTCTCGATGCTCCCGCCGTCGGTGACGCTGCGGAACGCGCTCCCCGAGAGGAAGCCGCGGAGGCGGTTGCCGGGGAGCGCCAGCGCGAGCGTGAGGTCGGCCCCGTAGCTCTCGTCCTCGTCGAAGTTCTGGAAGGAGAACACCGAGACGCCGTCCTCGCCGACGGTGAGCCGCTGGCGGATGGGGTCGGTGGTGCGGCGGTAGAACGGGGTGAGCGTGAGGAAGTACCTGTACTGGAGCGTGAGCTCGAAGGCGTCGGTGAACTCCGGCAGGAGGTCGGGATTCCCTCGGCGGATGTTGAACTGGTCCTCGAACGTGGTGAAGGGGTTGAGCATGAAGTGGCGCGGGCGGTTGATCCGCCGGCTGTAGCTCGCCTTCACGAGCGAGCCCTCCCCGTAGGTGTACGAGACGAACGCGCTCGGGAAGAGGTCGAGGCGAAGGGCGATGGCGCCGGTGTCCTCCTGCTCGGCCGCCGTCAGCGCGTAGTCCCGGCTGAAGGCCTCGGCGCGGAGGCCGAGCTGCACCTCGACGGGCCCCACCGGGTGCGCCGCCTGGAGGTAGCCCGCGTAGACGTGCTCGTCGAGGACGAAGCGGTTCGTGCGGTCGGGGTTCGTCGTGTACTCCCCGTCGATGAGGTCCTCGAAGAGGAGGTCGTTGTCCTGCCGGCGCACCGTACCCTTCCCGCCGGCCTCGAACCGGCCGCGGCCGAGCGGGCGGACGTAGTCCGTCTGGAAATACCCCTCGTGCGTGGTGTAGGCCACGAGGTTGCGGGAGAACGAGGAGTCGGACGAAGCGGGGTCGTCGAGGTCGAGCGAGCGGAAGGTGAAGGCGTCGTCGTCCTCGTCCCAGTTCCGCGTGAAGCGGGCCTCGGCGGAGAGGGTGTGCGTCTGGGGGGCGAACTCGCGGCGGAGGCCGAGCGAGACGTCGGCGTTGGTGCCGTCGTGGCCGCCGTCGGTGATCTGGACCTCGCGGCCGGTCGCGCTCCCGCCCGTCGGGGCGACGTCGACCGTGCTGAAGTTGTCGGTGTCGCCGAAGCGGGCCGAGAGCGAGCCGTTGAGGGTGGCGAAGAGGCCGGGGCGGAGGGTGTAGTCGAGCGTCCCGTTGAAGAGGTGGGAGAGGAAGCCGTTGGTGGCCGAGAAGTCCTGGAGCGAGCGCGTGCCGCTCGTGCCGGTGCTGTCGAAGACCGTGCGGTCGGAGAAGGCGACCATGTCGAAGTCGTCGTAGCGGAGGCCGTAGGAGGCCGTCCCATCGAAGCGGCCCTGCTGGTAGCTCACGTTCCCCGAGGCCTCGCCCGCGGGGGCGGAGCCGCCCCCGAGCGTGAACCCGCCGGAGAGCCCGCGGCTCGTCCCCTGCTTGAGCACGATGTTGATGATGCCGCCCATCTCGTCGGCCTCGTGGCGGGCCGACGGGTTCGGGATGACCTCGATGCGCTCGACGTTCGTGGCGGGGATCTGGCGGAGCATCCCGGCGAGGAACGCGCCGCGGACAGGCACCGGCCGCCCGTTGATGTGGACGGCCACGTTCTGGTTGCCACGCAGGGCGAGGTTGCCGTCGGTGTCGACCTCGATGGAGGGGAGCGTCTGGAGCGTCTCGAGCGCGCTGCCGCCCGTCGAGACGGGCTGGTTGGCGACGTTGTAGACGGTGCGGTCGGCCTGCTGCTCGACGAGCTCACGCTGCGCCGTCACCTCGGTCTCGTCGAGCTGGGCCGCCGCCTCTTCGAGGCGGACGTCGCCGAGCGCGACGGGCGGGCCGGGCCGCACGGCCACGTCGCCGATGGACCGGCTCGCGTAGCCGACGAAGCTCACGCGCACCTCGTAGGTGCCGGGCCGGAGCCGCTCGATGAGGAAGGCGCCGTCGTCGCCCGTGACGGTGCCCGTCACGAACGCGGTGTCGGGGGCCTGGTAGAGCGCGACGGTGGCGAAGCCGATGGGCGCGCCGGTGGCGGCGTCGACCACACGCCCGGCGATGGCGCCGCCCTGCGGCGGGCCGCCGGGGCCGGCGGGCTGGGCAGAAGAGACCGCCGCGGCGGCAGCGAAGAGAACCCCGAAGGGCAACGCGAAGCGAAAGGCGAGGGTGAGTAGAGACGGCCGGTAGCGGAGCATCGGGAGCGGGAGGGCGTCAAGGGGTGAGCGAACGGGCAGCGCTACGGCCCCCAACGGGCGGGGTTGCGCGGGGCGTATGTGGGTGCGCTAAAGAATTAGCAGCCTGGCCAGCGGTGCCCCGGATAGGCGCGGCGGCCTCAGCCGCCTATTTTCCCGCGCCTCGTTCGCTGCCCCCGTTGCGTTACGTCCTCCGGATCGTCTGCCTGGCCGCCGCCTTCGGGTGGGGGGGCGGCGTGGATGCGCAGCCCGCGGCGCTCCGGTTCGAGGTGCCCGAGCCGGGCACGCTCTCGAACCGCCCGACGGTCGCGTATGCGCTCGTGCAGGACCGCGCGGGGTTCCTGTGGATCGCCACGGAGGAGGGGCTCTACCGCTACGACGGCGTCACCTTCGAGCGCTTCCGCGCCGACCCCGACGACCCCGGCGCGCTCCCCGGTGACCGCATCACGGGGCTCGCCCATGCGCCCGACGGCGCGCTCTGGGCCGCGGTGGACCGCTTCGGCCTCGTTCGCTTCGACCCGCGAAGGAGTCGGTTCGAACGGGTCCGCCTGCCCGCCTCGTTCGCCTTCCAGCCCACCCTCGCCGTGGACGGGCAGGGGAAGGTCTGGATCGGGACGGGTTCGGGGGCCGGGAGCGCGTCCGCGCTGCTCCGCTACGATCCCGCATCGCGGAGGCTCGGCCGCGTCCCCTTCTCGGAGGGGCCGGGCGGATGGGGCTTCGTAACCGACGCCGACGGCGCCGTGTGGGCGGCGCACCGGGGCGGGCTGCTCTACCTCCCGCCGGGGCAGCGGGCGGTACGGATGCCGCCGGACCGGGGCAGCCTCCTCGGCCTCGACGCGCGCGGCACGCTCTGGCGGCTGTACCCGTCCCAGCGCCCTCGCTTCCTCCAGCGGTTCGACCGCGCCGCGCGCCGGTTCGTGACGGTGCTCGACCTCCGTACCGTCCCCGGCCTCGGCGAGCGCGCGAGGTCCGGCCTGCTCGTGGACCGGCGCGGGGTGCTCTGGATGCGCGAGTCGGAGGAGCCGGTGCTCCTCGCCGTGGACCCCGCGACGCGCCGCGTCGTCCGGTACCGGCACGATCCCAGCGACCCGCTGAGCTTCCCGTCGGGCTCTGTCTCCCGAATGATCGAGGACCGGGAAGGGGTGCTGTGGGTCGCCACGACGTCCGGCCTCCGGAAGGTCGTTCCGCGCTGGGAGGCATTCGAGGCGCACCCGCTGCCGCCGACCGACCTCGGCCACCTCGTGGCAGCGGGCCCCTCCGGGCACGTCTATACGGGGAGCCTCTGCGGCGCGCTCTTCCGGTTCGGCGGGGTGTCGGGCCAGCTCAAGCCGCTCGCGGAGACGTTCCCCGCGCTCGAGGCCGCGCGCCCCCGCTGCCTCTCGAACGCGTTCGAAACGCGCGACGGGTCGCTCTGGCTAGCGGGCTGGCCCCGCCACGACGTCGGCGGGCTCGTCCGCCTTGCCCCCAGCGGGCGCACGGCCCGCTTCACGCACGACGGCAGGGACTCCACGTCCATTGCCTCGTCGGCACTCCGGGTGGTGCTGGAGGACGGGGGCGGTCGACTCTGGGTTGGCACGGAGGACGGCCTCGACCGCCTCGACCCCGCCACGGGCCGGTTCACGCACTACCGCCACGAACCCGGCAACCCCCGCTCGCTCTCAGCCAGCACGATCTGGTCGCTCGCCGAGACGGGCGACGGCCGGCTGTGGGTGGGCACCTACGGCGGCGGCCTCAACCGCTTCGACCCCGCCACCGGCCGCGCCGAGCGGTTCGTCCACGACGACACGGACCCCACCTCGATCAGCGCCGACGTCGTGACGGTGATCCACCGGAGCCGCGCGGAGCCGGGCGTGGTGTGGGTGGGGACCTACGGGGGCGGGCTCAACCGGTTCAAGCCGAGCACCGGCCACTTCGCGCGGTTCACCCGCCGCGACGGCATGCCCGGCCTCACGATCAAGTCGATCCTCGAGGACCGCCACGGCGACCTCTGGGTGGGGACGGAGGCCGGCCTCGTCCGCTTCACCCCGGCTACGGGCGACCTCCGCGTCTACACCGAGGCCGACGGGCTGCCGGGCTCGGAGTTTGGCCTCTACGACGCTGCTGCCCTCCCCGACGGGCGCTTCGCCTTCGCCGCGGGCGGGCACCTCGTCGTCTTCCATCCCGACAGCCTCGGCGCGGCCCGCTTCGAGGCGCCGGTCGTGCTCCGGTCGCTCCGCGTGCTCGGCCGCGCGCGTCCGCTCCCGCCTGTGGGCACGCCGCTCCGCCTCGCCCCCGACGAGAACGTGTTCTCGGTGGACGTGGCCGCGCTCGCCTTCGCCGCGCCCGCGCGCGTCCGCTACGCCTACCGCCTCGACCCCCTCGACGAGGCCTGGGTGCCGATGGGCTCCGAGCGCACCGCTTCGTTCGCGCACCTCCCGCCGGGGCGCTACCTCCTCCGCGTACGGGCCGGCACGGCGAGCGGGGCGTGGAGCCCGAACGAACTCACCGTGCCCGTCATCGTCGTCCCGCCGTGGTGGGCGACGTGGTGGTTCCGTGCCCTCGTGGTCCTCGTCGTGCTCGCGGCCGTCGCGCTCGGCGTGCGGGCCCTCGTGCGGCGGCGCTACCGCGCCCGCATCCGGCGCCTCGAGGTGGCGCGGCGCCTCCAGGCCGAGCGCGCGCGGATCAGCCGCGACCTCCACGACCACGTCGGCGCCCAGGTGGCGAACCTGCTGGCCGGGGTCGAACTGGCGCGGCTGGCGGGCCGCGGAGGAGCCATGCCTGCAGGCGATGGTTCGGCTCCGCTCACCACAGGCTCCGCGCCCGAGGACCCGCTCGCTGCCGTCGAGGCCGACGCTCGTGCGACGCTGGCCCAGCTCCGGGAGACGATCTGGGCGCTCCGCCACGAGGCCGTCGCGTGCGAGGACTTCCGCGCGCGCGTGGAGGCGTACGTCCGCGACCGCCTGCGCGGGCGCACCCAGCCGGCTGCGACCATCGCGGTGGAGGGCGACGCCGCGTGCACGCTCTCGCCGATGCAGGCGCTCCACCTCTACCGCATCGCGCAGGAAGCCGTCTCGAACGCGCTGAAGTACGCCAACGCGGACCAGCTCGCCGTCACCCTCCGCGTGGACGACGGCACCGTCGCGCTGGAGGTCCGCGACGACGGCGCGTTCAAGCCGCCCGCGGCGAGCGACGGCCTCTCCGGGTTCGGGCTCGACTCGATGCGCCGCCGCGCCGAGGAGCTGGGCGGGCACTTCGCGCTCGACACCGGCGCGGGCACGGCCGTCCGCGTGGTTGTCCCGCGGGAGGCCCCCGTCAACATCCCCTCCGCCGGGGATTGATCGCCCGGCGCGCCCGGCGCCACCTTCGACGACGTTCAGCCCTGCCCATGCCCGTCCGCCTCGCCCTCGTCGAAGACCACCCCCAGCTCCGGCGTCGCCTCGTCGAGCGCCTCCGGTTCTTCCCCGACGTCGAGCTCGTCCTCGCCGCCGAGAGCGGGGCCGCCTTCCTCGCCGCCCTCGGCGACCTCGAAGTGCTCCCGGAGGTGGTCCTCATGGACATCGAGATGCCCGGCCCCGACGGGATCTCCACGACGAGCCGGCTGAAGGCGACCCACCCGGAGGTGGAGGTGCTCATGCTCACCGTCTTCGAGGACGAAGAGAAGATCTTCGCGGCGGTGCAGGCCGGCGCGAGCGGGTACCTCCTCAAGGAGACCTCCGCCGAGGACATCGTGGCGGCCGTGCGCGCGCTCGCCGATGGCGGCGCGCCGATGTCGCCGCTCGTGGCGCGGAAGCTCCTCGGCTACGTCCGCCAGCAGGAAGCCACCCCGCGCGGCGACGCTGCGGCCGAGGCGCTCGGCCTGACGGCGCGCGAGCGCGAGGTGCTCGAACGCCTCGTGGCCGACGAGACGGAGGAGGCCATCGCCGAGCGGCTGTTCATCAGCCCGCACACCGTGCGGAGCCACGTGAAGAACCTCTACGAGAAGCTCCACGTGCACAGCCGCGCACAGGCGGTGCGGCTCGCCTTCGAGCGGGGCCTTGTGCGTTGAGGCCGGCGCGGGGGCACCGTATGTTCGGGCCGCCCTTCTCCGCGCGCCATGCTTCGCCTTCGCTTCGCGTTGCCCTTCGGGGTTCTGCCGCTCTTCCTCGTCGTCGTCTTCGCCCTGAGCGGGTGCTTCCCCTACGCCGTCGGCACCACGGCGGCGACGGTGGCGCCGGGCGAGGTCGTGCCCACCGCTACGTTCCAGTTCGTCTCCGACCGCCGTGAGCTGGAGGAGACGCCCGACGGCGAACCCGCGAACGGCGCCTATGCCTCCCTCGACAACGAGGTCCGCTTCGGGCTGACCGACGCGTCCGACATGGGCGTGCGGCTCGTCGGAGCGAGCGGGATCGTGGCAAGCTACAAGCGGCGACTGGCGGGGGAGGGCGACGCCGGGCTCGCCTTCATCGGGGGGGCGGGGCTCGTCGGGTTCGGGACGCACCTCCACGCGGAGGGGACGCTCGTGGCCTCGGCCCCGCGCGGGACGCTCACGCCCTACGGCGGCGTCCGTGCGCAGCACGCCTTCCCGTTCGCCTCCGACGCGGCCTCCCTTGACCCAGCCATCGGCGCGTTCGCGGGCGTCCGCTTCGGCTGGCGCGACCTCGGCGTCAGCCCCGAACTGGGCGTCTTCTACAGCCCCTCGCCCTACCTCGACAACCGCGACGTGATCGTCGTCCCGTCGATCACCGTCCACGGCGACCGGCTCCTCCAGGCGCTCGGGATGTGAGGGGCGAACCGTGCACGCACGAGCGGCGTAGCGGGCGCCATGGCTTCCACGACGCGCACCTACGAGAGCGACGGCGTCGCCGTCCACTACGACGCGCGGCGGTGCATCCACGCCGCTGAGTGCGTGCGGGGGCTGCCTCACGTGTTCGACCCGGCGCGGAAGCCGTGGATCGACCCCACGCAGGCGGCGGCCGACGCCATCGTCGAGGTCGTCCAGCGGTGCCCGACGGGCGCGCTCCACTTCACGCGGAAGGACGGCGGCGGGGCCGAGCCCACCCCGATGGCGAACACCGTCGAGGTCGTCCCCGACGGGCCGCTGTACGTGCGCGGCGACCTCCAGGTGGAGACGCCCGACGGCGAGGTCGTTCTCCGCGACACGCGCGTGGCGCTGTGCCGGTGCGGGCTGTCGAAGCGCAAGCCGTTCTGCGACGGGAGCCACGAGCCCGGCGCCCTCGAAGCGGGGTTCGCCGACGCGGGCGCGCTCGGCACCCACAACGCGACGATGCCCGAGGGCGCCGGCCCCCTGCGGATCGTCCTCGCGAAGGACGGCCCGCTCCAGCTCCGCGGGCCCGTCGAGGTGCGCGGCGCGGAGGGGGCGGCGGTCGTTACGGCGAAGGGGTCGCTGTGCCGCTGCGGGCAGTCGGCCAACAAGCCGTTCTGCGACGGCACGCACAAGCGGATCGGCTTCACGACGGGCGACCGCTGAGGGGCCGCGGCGGGGACCCGCCGGCCCGTGCTCGCGTTGCACCCCTCCGGCCCCCGGCCTATATTCGCCCGTCACGGCGGCGAGGCGGCGAACGCACGAAACGGCCCCTCTTCCGTGCGGCCTCCGTCGAACGGGCGCATCCTCATGGGCAAAGTCATCGCGGTCGCGAACCAGAAGGGCGGGGTGGGGAAGACCACCTCCTCGGTGAACCTCGCCGCTTCGCTCGCCGCGTCGGAGAAGCCCACGCTCCTCCTCGACACCGACCCCCAGGCCAACGGCACCTCCGGGCTCGGGATCGACCTCCGCACCGTCGGCAACACCATCTACGAGGTGCTCACGGGGAGCGCCACGATGGAGGAGGCCGTCCGCCAGACGGAGATGCCGTTCCTCGACGTCGTCCCGAGCCACATCAACCTCGTCGGCTCCGAGATCGAGATGATCGACGTGGTGGAGCGGGAGCAGGTGCTCAAGCGGGCCCTCACGCGCATCCGGCGCACGTACGACTTCGTCGTGATCGACTGCCCGCCGAGCCTGGGGCTCCTCACGCTCAACGCGCTCACGGCGGCGGACTCCGTGCTGATCCCCGTGCAGGCGGAGTACTTCGCGCTCGAAGGGCTCGGGCAGCTCCTCAACACCGTCAAGATCGTCCGCCAGCACCTCAACGCCGACCTCGAGATCGAAGGCGTGCTGCTGACGATGTTCGACCCGCGCCTGCGGCTGGCCGCGCAGGTGGCCTCGGAGGTCCGCCGCTACTTCGGCGACAAGGTGTTCAAGGCGGTGATCCAGCGGAACGTCCGCGTGGCGGAGGCGCCCTCGTTCGGGAAGCCGGTCCTGCTGTACGACGCGATCAGCATCGGCTCGCGGAACTACATGGCGCTGGCCGCCGAGATCATCGAGAACAACCAGCGGTACCTCCACCCGCCAAAGGGGGAGGCGAGCGACGGCCCGGCTCCGCTGTCCGTGACGACGGCTGCGGCGCCGCCGCCAGGACTCCACCGGAAGGCACCGAGCGCGCGGCTCACGCCGCCACCTGCCCCCGTCCGGCCGCGCGGCACCCTCGGCGACGGCAGCCCGGCCGACGTGCCCCCGCCGGCCCCTCGCTTTGAGGAGGACGTGCCCAGGCCCGAGGCGGCGCGCGTGCGCGAGGAGGAGATGCAGCGCCCTCCCGCCCCCGCTTCCCCGCCGCCCCCCGCCGCGCCCCCGGCCCCGCCGCCTCCCACGTCCGACGCCGGCCGCATCCGCCTGGCCTCCCGCGCTACCACGCCCGACGCCAATTCGTTCACGCCGGAGGCCGCCCGCCCCCCAAGCGAAACGGCCCGGCCGCCGCAGGAAAGCGCCAGCTTCCAGCAAGAAGGCGAACGCTTTCCGAAGGAAACCGAGCGTTTTCCGCACCGGCTGCCCGCTGCTGAGCCCCCGCCCTCGCCGCCCAACGGCGCCTCCGACTCCCGCCTCTGAACCGGCCCCCGGCCCGCCCCCATGTCCCACCGGAAAGCCGCCCTCGGTAAGGGCCTTAGCGCCCTCATCCCGCAGCTCCCCGACGCGCCCGAGGCCGAGCAGGAGGGGGGCGCCGAGGAGCTCCCCCGCACGCGGCTCTACAACTTCGACGAGCGCGTGCGCCTGGCCGGACGCGTCGCCGAGATCGAGATCGAGGCCGTCCGCCCGAACCCGTACCAGCCGCGTCAGGACTTCGACGAGGCCGCCCTCGATGAGCTGGCCGCGTCCATCCGCCAGCTCGGCATCATCCAGCCGATCACGGTCCGCGCCATCGAGGGCGGGCGGTTCGAGCTGATTGCCGGGGAGCGGCGGCTCCGCGCCGCGCGGCGGGCTGGGCTCAAGCGGGTGCCCGCTTACGTCCGCGAGGCCGACAACAAGGCGCTCCTCGAGATGGCCATCGTGGAGAACGTCCAGCGCGAGGACCTCAACCCCATCGAAGTCGCCCTCGGCTACCACCGCCTTATCGAGGAGGTAGGGCTGACGCAGGAGGAGGTGGCCGAGCGCGTGGGGAAGGACCGCTCCACCATCGCCAACAAGCTCCGCCTCCTCCGGCTCCCTCCCCGGGTGCAGGCCTCCCTCCGCGACGGCACCCTCACGGCGGGCCACGCGCGGATGCTCGTCGCCATCGAGGACGAGGAGACCCAGCTCACGCTGCACCGGGCCATCCTCGACCGCGGCCTCTCCGTGCGCGAGGTGGAGCGGCTGGCCCGCGAGATCCGCGAGGGCAAGGGGCCCAAGAAGGGGGCCGCCCGTCCGAAGGCCGATGCCGCTACGCCGGAGGCGCCCGCCGGCGACGCCGTGCTCACCCCGCGCGACCGCATCCAGATCGAGGGGTTCGAGGCGCAGCTCCGCGAGGCGCTCGGCACCCGCGTGAGCGTTCGGCACCGCCCGAACGACCGCGCGGGCACCATCGAGATCGAGTACTACACGCTGGAGGACCTCGAGCGCGTCGTCGAGCGGGTCCTGCACGGCTGAGGTGCGCCGCTTCCGGTTCGCGCGCCTCGTCCTCTGCGCCGGGCTGCTGCTCGCCGCCGGTGCGCGCGCGCAGGTCGTCCCGGATACGGCGGCTAGCAAGCCCCCCGCGCCGCCGCGGCCGTCCGTCGTCGTCGACAGCGCGGGCCCGGACGGGCGCACGCCGGGCGGCGCGCTGCGGCGCTCGCTGCTTATCCCGGGCTGGGGGCAGGTCTACAACCGGCAGCCCCTCAAGGCGCCCGTCGTAGCCGGCGCGGTGGTGGGGCTCGCCGGGTTTGCCGTGTATCTCCACACCCAGTACGGCCAGTACCGCCGGGCGTACCTCTACGTCGTCTCCGAGCCCACGCCCGACCCCGACCCCGCCACGCCCGACCCCGGCAACCCCCACGCGGCCTACTTCGACGACTGGGTGGCGGCCGGCGCCCTCAGCGCCCCCTCCACGCGCACCCTCCGCGAGCGCACGCGGCGCAACCGCGACCTCGCCATCCTCGGCACTGGCCTCGCCTACGCCCTCCAGGCCCTCGACGCGTACGTCTACGCGCACCTCGCGGGGTTCGACGTGGGGGAGGACCTCTCCCTCCGCGCCGTGCCCACCCCCGACGGGCCGGCGCTCACGTTGCGCGTGGTGTTCTAGCGCGCTCTGGCGCGTAAGCCCGTCGTATTCCGGGGGAAGCCCCTACCGGTGGCCGGACCAAGCAGGGACGGCGTTTCACTCTATATTGCCGGGTGAGGGGCATTACCGGGCGCTACCTTCGTGTGGGCTGGACCGCACCGGCGGCCACGCCCTGCCCCCGCCGCCTATGACGCTCCCCGACCTCCACGGCGCGATCCCGCCCACGCCCTCAACCCCGCCGCGCCCGGCGGGCTCGGTGCCGGCGATCTTCGAGAAGGCCGAGCAGTTCCTCGCCCCCGAGGGCGATTACTCGCAAGTGAAGGGGGCCGGCCTCTACCCGTGGTTCCGGCCCATCCAGGTTTCGGAGGGGACACGCGCCGTCCTCCGCGGGCGCGAGGTCATCATGGCCGGCTCGAACAACTACCTCGGGCTGACGAGCGACCCCCGCGTGCAGGAGGCCGCCCGCGAGGCCATCGCGAGGTACGGAACGGGCTGCACCGGGAGCCGCTTCCTCAACGGCACGCTCGACCTCCACCTCGAGCTGGAGGAGCGGCTGGCGAAGTTCATGGGGAAGGAGGGGTGCGTGCTGTTCTCGACCGGCTACATGACCAACATGGGCGTCATGCAGGGCCTGGCCGGGAAGGGCGACCTGATCTTCTCGGACAAGGACAACCATGCCTGCATCGTCGCCGGCACGCAGGTCGCCATCGCCGAGACCGTTCGCTACCGCCACGATGACGTGAACCACCTCCGGCTGCTGCTGGAGAAGTACACGCGTGAGCGGCCCGACGCGGGCAAGATGATCGTCACCGACGGGGTGTTCTCGATGAGTGGGACCCTCGCGCGTGTACCTGAGCTCGTCGCCCTCTCGGAGGAGTTCGACGCCGCGCTCATGCTGGACGATGCCCACGCCGTCGGCGTGATCGGGCCGGGCGGGCGCGGCTCGGCGGCGTGCTTCGGGCTGCTCGACCGCGTGGCCCTCACGACGGGGACGTTCTCGAAGTCGTTCGCCTCCCTCGGCGGGTTCGTCGTCGGCTCCTTCGCCGTCACGGAGTACATCCGGCACAAGGCGAGCACGCACATCTTCAGCGCCTCGATGCCGCCGGCCAACGTGGCGACGGTGCTGGCCTGCCTCGACATCCTGGAGACCGAGCCGTGGCGGCTCGAAAGGCTGGACCAGATCTCGAACTACATGCGGGAGGGGTTCCGCCGGCTCGGGTTCAACGTGTGGACGAGCCAGAGCCCCATCATCCCCGTCGTCGTCGGCGACATGTACACGTGCTTCCGGTTCTGGACCGACCTCCTCGAAGAGGGCGTGTTCGTCAACGCCGTGATCCCGCCGGCCGTCCCGCCGGGGCAGTCGCTCATGCGCACGTCGTACATGGCCACCCACACCGACGAGGAGCTCGACCTCATCCTCGAGGCGTTCCGCAAGGTGGGCCTCAAGCACGGCGTCATCACGGAGGACAGCGAGCCGGGTCACGTCGTCCCGGCAAACGGCCACCCCGGCTGATCTTCTCTCCCGTCGGCTTCTTCGGCGCGGCGCCCCCTGGGGGCGCCGCGCTTTTCGTTCGGGCCAGTAGCTTCCTCCCTCCCCGCCCGCTGCCTCGTATGGCCGTCACCGTCCGCCCCGTAGCCTCCGGCCGCGACCGCGCCCGCTTCCTCGATTTCCCCTACCGCCACTACGCCGGCGACCACGCCTTCGTCCCGCCCCTCCGGATGGACCAGGACAAGGTGCTCGACCCGAAGAAGAACCCCTTCTTCGAGCACGGCGCGGTGCAGCTCTTCCTCGCCGAGGACGAGCGGGGCGAGGTCGTCGGCCGCGTGGCCGCCATCGTCAACGGGATGCACCTCCAGAAGTACGCCGACGGCGTCGGCTTCTTCGGGTTCTTCGAGACGGTCGAGGACTACGCCGTCGCCGAGGCGCTGCTCAACGCGGCGGCCGGCTGGCTCCGCGGGAAGGGTCTCGACAAGATGCGCGGCCCGACGAACCCGAGCATGAACGACGTCGCGGGCCTCCTCGTTGAGGGGTTCGACCGCGAGCCGTCGATCCTCATGCCCTACAACAAGGCGTACTACGAGGGCTTCCTCACGCGCTACGGGTTCGCCCGCGTGATGACGATGCTCGCGTACTACGTCCACGAGGCGTACCTCGACATGAAGAAGCTGGAGCGGGGGTCGGAGCTGGTGAAGCGGCGCTACCCCGGCCTCCGCCTCCGCCACCTCGACATGAGCCGGTTCATGGAGGAGGCCCGCGTCGTCCTCGACATCTACAACGAGGCCTGGAGCGAGAACTGGGGCCACGTCCCCATGACCGAGCACGAGTTCGCGCACCTCGCGAAGGACCTCAAGCAGGTCGTCGACCCCGACATCGTGACCATCCTTGAGCTCGACGGCGAGCCCGTCGCGTTCTCCGTTGCTCTCCCCAACCTCAACCAGGCCCTCAAGCACGTCAAGAACGGGCGTCTCCTCCCGCTCGGCCTGCCGAAGCTCCTCGCGTACGCCAAGCTGGGCGCCGTCTACGAGATGCGCGTGGCGCTCCTCGGCGTGCGGAAGGCCCACCACGGGAAGGGCTTCGACTCCCTCATGGTGGTGGATACGCTCAAGCGGGGGATCGTGAAGGGCTACGACGCGGGCGAGATGAGCTGGGTGCTCGAGACCAACATGCCGCTCCGCAACGCCATCGAGCGCATGGGGTCCATCGTGGACAAGACCTACGCGATGCTGGAGAAGCCGCTCTGAGCGCCCACCTCAGAAGCCGAGCTGGTGCAGGAAGATGCGCGCGGCGGCGGGGTAGAGGAGGAGCGTGAGGACCACGCCGCCAAGGGCCCCACCGAGGTGCGCCTCGTGCGCGACGTGGCCGCCCCCTTGCTTCGCCGCGTAGATGGAGGCCGCGACGTAGAGCACGGCGAACACGATGGCCGGCATCCCGATGGCGAAGAACACGTAGATCGTCTCCAGCGGGTAGAAGAGGCAGAACGCGAAGACGACCCCCGAGATGGCGCCCGACGCGCCCGCCGCCGAGTACGCCGGCTGGTTCTTGTAGCGCGCATGGGTGAGCACGTTCGCGGCCAGCTCCGCCCCGAAGTAGAGGGCGAGGAACCGGAGCGGCCCGATGATCCCCTCGATGAGGGGGCCGAAGAAAAAGAGCGTGAGGAGGTTGAACGCCATGTGCGCCAGCCCCACGTGGACGAACCCCGCGGTGAGCCACCGCCACCACTCGCCCTCCTTCGCGGCACGATACGGCCGAAAGGCCCACCGGCCGAGCAGCGTGGGGTCCACGAACAGCGTGTACACGCCGACGAGGCCGTTCAGGACGAGCAGGAGGAGCGTAACGGGTGCGTCAAGGAGCATCGGGATGGAAACGGGCGGGCAGGTAACTTAGCGCCCGTGCGCACCATGCCTTCTCTGAACGCTCCAACGTGATGGATCCTGTCGTCCTGTTCGCTCGCTTCGGCGCGGCGCTCGGCGCCGGTTTCCTCATCGGGCTGCAGCGGGAGTACGCCAAGCACGACGAAGCGGGAGGGCGCGAGCTATTCGCGGGGGCGCGTACGTTCACGCTCGTCGCGCTGACGGGCGCGCTGGCCGGGTACGGCGCGCTCCTCCTCCGGTCGCCGCTCGTGTTCGCGGCGGCGCTCGCGCTCGTCGGTGCGCTCGTGGCGGTGGGCTACGCTGTCCGGGCGCACCGCGGCGAGGTCGGCGTGACGACGGAGGTCGCCGTCCTCGTCACGTTCTTCGTCGGCGCGCTGTGCGTGTGGGACCGGATGGCCCTGGCCGCCGCCGTCGCCGTCGCCACGACGGCGCTGCTCGCGCTGAAGGGGCACACGCGCGCGTTCGCCCGCCAGCTCACCGACGAGGACGTGGAGGCCTCGCTCAAGCTGGCCGCCATCTCCGCGCTCGTCCTCCCCGTGCTCCCGCGTACACCGCTCGGGCCCCCGCCGCTCGACGCCGTCACGCCGTTCAAGGTCTGGCTGATGGTGGTGTTCATCTCGGGGATCTCCTTCCTCGGGTACGTCCTCATCAAGCTCGTCGGGGCGCGGCGCGGCGTGGGGCTGACGGGCGTGCTCGGGGGGCTCGTCTCGTCGACGGCCGTCACACTCTCGCTCGCGCAGAAGAGCAAGGAGGCAGAGGGCCTCGCCCGGGCGCTCGGGCTCGGCATCCTCCTCGCGTGGGCCGTGATGTTCGGGCGCGTGCTCGTGGAGGTGGGGGTGGTCCACGCCGCGCTGCTGCCGCGCGTGGCCGTGCCCATCGGCGCGGGCGGCGCGGCGGCGCTCGCGTGGGCCGGCTTCCTCGCGCTCCGCAAAGGGGAGAAGGCGGAGACCGAGCCCACCTCGTTCGCCAACCCCTTCCGGCTGGGGCCGGCCATCCAGTTCGGCCTCCTCTACGGGTTCATCCTCGTCGTCTCGAAGGCAGCCTCGATGTACTTCGGCGCGGCCGGGGTGTACGTCTCCGCCATCGCCTCCGGCGTGGCCGACGTGGACGCCATCACGCTCTCGATGGCCGACCTCAGCCGAGGCCGTGGCGGGCTCGCGCCCCAGACGGCCGCGCGCGCCATCGTGCTCGCGGCGATGAGCAACACCCTCGTCAAGGGAGGGCTCGTGCTCACGCTCGGCGGTCCCCGCCTCCGCCGGCTTCTGCTCCCCGCCGTCGTCGCCATCGTGGTGGTGTCGGTGGCGCTCGCGTTCGTGCGCTGAGCCCCGTGACCCCGCGCTAGGTATGCGCCCCGTTCCTCCGCCTCGCCCGATGCCCCGTGCCC
The DNA here is from genome assembly GCA_035628035.1 of Rubricoccaceae bacterium. Classification (GTDB taxonomy): domain Bacteria; phylum Bacteroidota; class Rhodothermia; order Rhodothermales; family Rubricoccaceae; genus DASPKS01. Next base: position 31,462 of record DASPKS010000180.1, on the reverse strand, counting down.
TGCTAGTCCTCGTGGTCGTGAGCGCCCTCGTGGGCTGCCGGCGCGACGCTGGTGCCGACGATGCCCCGAACGCCGGCGCCCCCGCCGGGGCGCCTGCCAGCCCGCTCGAAGGGACGTGGACGCGCGTCGAGACCGAGCCGGCGCCCATCGACCTCGGCGGTTCGTGGACCTACGCGTTCGACGGCGACACGCTCACGATCACGCTCCCGCCCGCGCTCGAGGGCGACCCGCTCCGCTTCGCCTACGAACTGGAGGGCGACACCGCGCTCGTCGTCGACGGCAAGAGCCGGTACCGCGTGCGCCTCCGGGGCGACTCCCTCGACTTCCACGACACGGCCGACGGGACCGACGCCCTCCTCGTGCGCCAGCGCTGACGTAGCTCAGACGAACGTCGCGATCCAGTCGCGCAGGGCGTCGAGGCCCTGCTTCTTCTCGGCGGAGGTGAGGACGACGGGGGCGTCGCGGCCGGCCGCGGCGAGGCGGCGCTTCCAGTCGGCCACCCGCGCTTGCCGCCCATTCCCCGAGAGCTTGTCGGCCTTCGTGAGGGCGACGACGAACGGGACCGGCCCGGCGAAGAGGCGGTCGAGCAGCTCCTCGTCGATCGCGGAGGGTTCGTGCCGGCTATCGACGAGCTGGACGACCACGCGGAGGGGCCCCCCGTGGGCCCCGCGCTCGTCGAGGTAGCGGCCGATGAGGCGGGCCCACGCCGCGCGCTGCGTTTGCGCCACCTTCGCGTAACCGAACCCCGGCAGGTCTACGAGGTAGAGCGGGCGCCCGGGGTCGGTCTCCTTCAGCGAGGCGGCCAGCTCGGCACGGTAGAAGTTGAGCGCCTGCGTCTTGCCCGGCTGCCCGCTCGTCCGCGCGAGGTTTTTCCTTCCGATGAGCGCGTTGAGCAGCGACGACTTGCCCACGTTCGAGCGGCCGACGAAGGCCACCTCCGGCAGCCCGTCGTCGGGGAGCTGGGCCCACGTGGCGGCGGGCCGGGCGAAGGCGACAGCGCGGAACTCCATTCCGCCCCGGCGCTCAGGCCACGCGCGCGAAGTGGGCGCGGACGGTCTCGCCGAGCGCGGCCGGGCTCTCGATGGTCGTGATGCCCGCCTCGCGCATCGCCTTCAGCTTCTCGTCGGCCGTGCCCTTGCCGCCGGCGATGATGGCGCCGGCATGGCCCATGCGCCGGCCCGGCGGGGCCGTCCGCCCGGCGATGAACCCGAAGACGGGCTTCGTCATGTGGTCCCTCACGAACTGCGCAGCCTCCTCCTCGGCGGAGCCGCCGATCTCGCCGATCATCACGACGGCCTCGGTCTCGGGATCGTCCTCGAACAGCCGGAGGGCATCCTTGAACGTCGTCCCGATGATGGGGTCGCCCCCGATGCCGACGGCCGTGCTCTGCCCGAGCCCGGCGCGCGTGAGCTGGTCCACGGCCTCGTAGGTGAGCGTGCCCGAGCGCGAGACGACGCCCACGTTCCCGTCGGCGAAGATCATCGTCGGCATGATGCCGACCTTGGCCTCGTTCGGCGTGAGCACGCCGGGGCAGTTCGGCCCGATCATCCGCGCCCCGCGCTCCTGCACGAAGGGGACCACGGGGAGCATGTCGCGCACAGGGATGCCCTCGGTGATGCAGACGATCACGGCGATCCCGGCGTCGGCCGCCTCCAGCGCGGCGTCGGCGGCGAAGGCGGGGGGGACGAAGATGCACGCCGTGTTGGCGCCCTCCTTCTCCACCGCCTCGCGCACGGTGTTGAAAACGGGGCGGTCGAGGTGGGTCGTCCCCCCCTTGCCGGGCGTCACGCCGCCGACGACGGCCGTCCCGTACTCGATCATCTGGCCGGCGTGGAAGGTGCCCTCCTTGCCGGTGAAGCCCTGGACGACGACGCGGGTATCCTTGTTGACGAGGATGCTCATGGAGAGGGGGCCGTAGAAGAAAAGCCGGGCCCGTAAGCTACGGACACGGCTTCCCAGCGACCGCTTCCTACGGACCCCTCGCTTCCGCGTTTACGACTGCGACGGCTGGCCTTCGGTGGGCGGCGGGGCCGGAGGTGGGGCGCCGACGGGCGGGGTGGCCGGGGTGTGTGGCTCGGGCTGCGCCTGCGCGGGCGGCGGGGCGTACGCCTGCTGGGCGGGGTACTGCGGCGCGCGCGCCTGCGAGGGGGGGCCGACCTGTGGGGGTGGCGGCTGGTCGGCCAGCGTGATCTCCCGCTTGATGTCCTGCGTAGCGTCCTTGAACTCGCGGATGCCGCGCCCCATCCCGCGCGCGATCTCGGGGATGCGCTTGGCCCCGAAGACGAGGAGGATCACGAGGAAGATGAGGACGAGCTCCCAGGCGCCAATGTTGCCCATGGCAGTGCGGGGTTGGACCCCGGCAAGGTACCGCCGGTATCGCCCCGGCCCAAGGCCCCTTAACCACCCCGGCCGATGGGGAATGCCGCGTTGCCCGTGCGCGCGGCGCGCCCGTAGCTTCGCCCATGCCCGAACCCGCCGCGCCCGACCTCACCCGCGAGACCGTCCTCGCCTGGCCCAAGGCCGAGCTGCACTGCCACCTCGACGGCTCGCTCCGCCTCGCCACGCTCCTCGACCTCGCCGCGCAGCAGGGCAAGCTGGGCCTGCTGCCCGCGCAGGACGAGGCGGGCCTCACCGCAGAGCTTGAGAAGATCGACGCGAGCGCCACGCTGGAGGAGTACCTCGCGTGGTTCGGCTACTCGATCCCACTGCTCCAGACGCGCGACGCCCTCCACCGCGCGGCCTACGAGATGGCCGAGGACGCTGCGCGGGAGAACGTCCGCTACCTCGAGGTTCGGTACGGTCCCATCCTCCACACCGAGGAGGGGCTGACGCTCGACGCCGTTAGCGACGCCGTCCTTGCCGGCCTCAAGGACGCCGAGCGCGACTTCGGCGTCAAGACGGGCGTGATCGTGTGCGGCCTCCGTGACCGCTACGAGAGTGCGAGCCTCGCGCAGGCTGAGCTGGCTGTGCGCCACCGCGAGCGCGGCGTCGTCGGGTTCGACCTCGCCGGGGGCGAGCGCGGCAACCCCGCCGACCTCCACGGGGCGGCGTTCTACCACGCGCGGAAGCACCTCCTCAACATCACCATCCACGCAGGGGAGAGCTTCGGGCCGGCGTCGATCCGGCAGGCGCTGTTCAAGTGCGGCGCCCACCGCATCGGCCACGGCGTCACGCTGGGGCAGGACCCCGACCTCCTCCGCTACTTCGTCGACCGCCAGATCCCGCTGGAGGTGTGCCCCACGAGCAACGTGCAGACGCACGTCGTGGCGGGGTACGAGGCGCACCCCGTCGCCGAGTACGTCCGCGCGGGGGTGCCCGTTACGATCAACACCGACAGCCGGCTGTTCTCGCACACCACCGTCACCGACGAGCTGTGGCTGGGGCACACCCGCTGCGGCATCCCGGCCGACGCCCTCCGCGAGGTCGTCCTCAACGGGTTCCGCCACGCGTTCCTCCCCTGGCATGAGAAGGAGGAGCTGCTGGCGGAGGTGACGCCGCTCGTGCTGGCCTGACCTACCTTCCTGCTATGCGCCTTCTCCTGCCCGCCTTCGTGCTGCTCGTGGCCTGCGCGGCCCCCGACGCGCCCGCCTCCCGGAACGAGTCTTCCCCTTCCGCCGCTTCCGCTACCAACACGACGGGCGGTTTCCGCGGGGCATCGGGCGATTTCGACGCCCGCGCGTGGGTCCGCGCCGCGCTGGAGGCCACGGGCGGCGCCGACATGGAGCACACGAACTACGACGACCCGCGCGTCGCGCGCATCAAGGCGCTCGCCGACACGCTTGACCGCGCCGTCGGCTGGAAGCGCGCGTGCGACTCGTACTGGGACCCCGAGTCGAACCGGGAGATCTACGAGCCGGAGCCGGACGGTGGCGGGCACTGGGCGCGCGGGATGATGGAGCTTCACCCCTTCGGCGACGACGAGCACGTCGTCGCGGTGACGTGCAACTTCGGGGCCTACCAGGGCTACTACGCGCTCGCCCACCTCGACGGCGACGAGGCCACGCTCCTCCTCGCGCAGGACTACGACGAGCACGCGCAGCCCTACGGCCCTCCGGGCGGCACCTTTTCTACCCTGAGGGTCGTGGACCCCGACACGCGGGAGTTCACGACGTTCGGGCTTGCCCGCGGCCTCGGCGATTGCGGCGAGTTCGGCCGCTACCGCGTGGGAGAGGACGGCACCGTCGAGGTCGTCGAGATCCGCATGCGCGGCTGCGACCCCACGGTCCCCGACGAGCTGCCGCCGCCGGAGGAGTGGCCGGTGGTCTACCCCCGGCAATGACCGGAGAGACGGCGGTCACGGTCGAGCCGTCGGTCGCCATCGCCGGGCGCGTGGCGCTACCGGCCGACAAGTCCATCGCGCACCGGGCGGCGATCCTCGCGGCGCTGGCCGACGGGGAGAGCGAGATCGTCGGTTTTCCGGACGCGGCCGATCCCCAGAGCACGCTGGCGTGCCTACGTAAGCTCGGGGTGGACGCCGAGGCACGAGAGGATAGCCTGTTCGTTCGAGGACGAGGGCTGCGGGGCCTCCGCCCGCCCGCCGGCCCGCTCGACTGCGGCAACTCCGGCACGACGATGCGCCTCCTCGCGGGCGTCCTTGCCGGGCAGTCGTTCTCGTCCACGCTGATCGGCGACGCGTCGCTCTCGCGCCGGCCGATGGACCGGATCGCCGAGCCGCTCCGCCGCATGGGTGCGCGGGTGGACCTGGAGGGCGACCACGCCCCCGTGCGCGTCGACGGCGGTGCGCTGCGCGGGGTCGAGTACCGGCTGCCGGTCCCGTCGGCGCAGGTGAAGTCGGCCGTGTTGCTGGCCGGCCTGTTCGCCGACGGCGCAACGACCGTCGTGGAGACCGCGCCCTCACGCGACCACACCGAGCGGATGCTCGGCCTGTCCGTGATGGACTTCGGGAGCGAGCGGCACGTCACGGTGCGGGGCGGGCACGGGGTGTTCCCTGGCCTCTGGGTGGTCCCGCGCGACTTCTCGGCGGCGGCGTTCTTCCTCGTAGCCGGTTCGATCCTAGAGAACGCCACGCTGGAGCTGCTCGGCGTCGGCCTCAACCCCACGCGGAGCGCGCTGCTCGACGTGCTCACTGCGATGGGGGCGCAGATCGAGGTCGTGAACGAGCGCGAGCGCGGACGCGAACCGCTGGCCGACCTCCGCGTCTACGCGCCCGAAGGGGGACTCGTGGGCGTCGAGGTGGGGGGCGCCCTCATCCCCAACCTCATCGACGAGATCCCCGTGCTGGCCGTCGCCGCCGCCTGCGCCGAAGGGCGCACGGTCATCCGCGACGCCGCCGAGCTGCGCGTGAAGGAGACGGACCGCCTCGCCGCCACCGCCGCCTTCCTGACCGCGATGGGCGCCGATGTAGAGGAGCGGGAAGACGGGCTGATGATCGAGGGCAGGAAAAAGCTCCGCGGCGCCACCGTCGAGAGCCACGGCGACCACCGCATCGCGATGGCTGCGGCCGTCGCCGCGCTTACCGCCTCCTCCCCGACGACGATTCGCGACGCTGGCTGCGTGGCCGCCTCCTATCCCGGCTTCTGGGACGCGCTCGACGAGGCGGCGGGCGGCGTCGTGTCGGGCAGGGAGGAGGCGTCTTAGTCCTCCACGCCGGGTACCCAGAGGTGCTGGTCGAGGTCCACGCGGCCGTCGGCGGTAAACGCGACGCCCTCGGCGCGGAGGCGCTCCTCCATCACGAACGGCGTCTCGAAGTGCATCCGCCCCGAGAGCGCGCCCATTCGGTTGACGACGCGGTGGCAGGGGATCGCCGCCGGCCCCTCGTCGGAGCGGGCGACGGCGTTGAGGGCGTAGCCGACCGTCCGCGCCGCGCTCTTCGCGCCGAGGTGGGCGGCGATGTGGCCGTACGTCGTCACGCGCCCCGGCGGGATGCGCGCGACGACGTCCCACACCCGGGAGAAGAAGTCCTGCCGGTCGGCTTCCTCGCTCACTGGTTGCCGAGAATGAGCGGGAGCCCGTCGGTGCCGGAGCCGATCACGACGACCTTCGCGTTGTCTGACTCGGCCAGCGCGCGCGTGGCCTGGATGCCCTCGTAGCGGAGGAGCTGCGGCGTGAGGCTCGCGTCGAGGATGCGCTGGGCGGCGGCGCGGCCCTCCGCCTCGATCCGCTGCCGCTCGGCCTCCCGGCGCGTCCGCTCGATGGTGAACGTGAGCTGCTGCACGCGCTGTTCTTCTTGCAGCTTCGTCTCGATGGCCGCGCGGATCTGGTCGGGCAGCACCACGTCGCGGATGAGCACGGCCTCGATGTCCACGTGCCGCTGCTCAGCCACGCGCGCGACGCGCTGCGCGATGAGGTCCTGCAGCTCGGCCCGCCGCGTGGAGTAGAGCTGCTCGGGCGTGTAGTGGCCCACGACCTCGCGCGCGGCGCTCCGCAGCTCGGGCCGGATGAGTCGCTCGTAGTAGTCGCGCCCGAGCGTGGTGTGGAGGCGGGGCAGGCGCTCCGGGATCGGGCGGTAGCGCACGCTCACGTCCATCGTGATCGTGAGGCCGTTGGAGGAGAGAACCTCCAGCGCCTCGTCCTGCGAGTGGTAGCGGACGTCGTAGATCACGAGGTGCTCCCAGGGCCACGTGAACTGGAGCCCCTCGCCGTAGACACGGCGCTCATTCGTGCCTGTGAAGCTGGAATACTTCACGCCGCGCTCGCCCGAGCCGACGCTCGTCGTCATGCACGCGCCCATCATCACGATGAGCACGAAGAGGACCAGAAAGGCGGCGGCGCGGCCCCGGGGGCGGGCGGCGGCGGTCTTGGTGCGGAGGTTGGCGAGGGGGTCGGCCATGCGGGTGCGGGGTGGGTGAGGACGGGGGGCGTACGGATTGCCGGAGGGCGGGATGCGGTTTCAGCGGCGCCGGGAGGGCATGGGTAAACTCCGCCGCCAGAAGTATCGCCCGCGTTCCCTTCTCGTTCAACCCCGACGGCCATCCTCGCCCCCGCTCCGCCCCTGCCTGCCGCCGAGCGCGCGGCCCGCTACGCCCGCCTTGCGGAAGCGCTGGAGCGTGCCCTCGGGCCGGGCCGCATGCGCGAAACCGTGCCGCTTGCGCCCTACACCACGTTCCGGATCGGCGGGCCGGCCGACCGCTTCGTCGAGGTGCGCTCGGCCGACGAGCTCGTAGCGGCCGTTCGCGCCGCGCGGGAGCACGGGGTGCCGTACTTCGTCCTCGGCCTCGGCGCGAACATCCTCACCGGCGACGGCGGCTTCCGGGGCCTCGTCGTCCGCAACCGCGCCGCGCACCTGACCGTGGACGCGGAGAGCGGGCGGGTGTGGGCCGAGAGCGGAGCCGTCGTTTACCCCGACCTCATCGAGGCGGCCGTGGCGGCGGGGCTCTCCGGGCTGGAGCACTACGTGGGCATCCCCAGCACCGTCGGCGGCGCGCTCTGGCAGAACCTCCACTTCCTCTCGCCGGACCGCTCGCGGACGATGTTCATTGAGGAGGTGCTGACGGCGGCAGAGCTCCTCACGCCCGAGGGCGAGCGGAAGACCGTCGGCGTGGACTACCTCGACTTCGGGTACGACTACTCCTCGCTCCACGTGAGCGGCGACCTTGCGCTCTCGGCCACGTTTAAGCTGGAGAAGGCCGACGAGGCGGCGCTCCGCTCGGTGATGGAGGCGAACCTCGCATGGCGCCGCGAGCGCCACCCGCCGCTCGACACGGAGCCGAGCGCCGGGAGCATCTTCAAGAAGATCGAGGGCATCGGCGCGGGCCGGCTCATCGACGGGTGCGGGCTGAAGGGCGCGCGGATCGGGGGGGCGGAGGTGTCGCCCCGTCACGCCAACATCATCGTGAACCGGGGCGGCGCCACCGCGCACGACGTGCGCCACCTCATCGCCTACGTGCAGGAGACGGTTGAGCGCGAGACGGGCTACCGGCTCTCGCCGGAGATCGGGTTCGTTGGCGACTTCGGCGCCCTGCCGGGCGTGCCGCCGAGAGGGTGGGAGGACGCCGACGGCTACCGAGGAGGCGTGCCGCCGGGCGGGCACCCCGGGGGCACGGTCTAGAAAAAAAATGCGCCGCGCCCCCGGCTCAACGGCTCAGGGGGCGCGGCGTCCCTTCCCCAATGTGTCGGCCCGGAGGAGGCGCGACGTCGGGAGCTTGTTCCATAACCGTGCCAACCGGAGCGCATGGCCAGGCGGCCCTTCCCGAAGCCGTTTCGCCGTTCAGTCGGCCTGTCCGTCGCCGAAGCGCGTCGTCAAGGGGGAATGAACGGGGTAGAATCGAAACGCTAGGCGCGCAGGGCCTCGTAGAGCGCCCGCGCCTCCGCTTCGAGCTGGGGCGCGCCTTCGAGTCCCTCACGCCACGCGGCGGGGAACGCACGCCATCCGTTCAGCGCCCCCAGCAAGGCCCCCGTCATCGCGCCGACGGCGCTCGCGGCCCCGCCCACGTTGATGGCCGAGAGGAGGGTGGCCTCGACGAGCGTGGGGTTCCGCGCGAACATGGCGACGGCGAAGGGGAACGCCTCGTCGGCCGCGTCGCCGGTTCCGTTGCAACGGTCCTGGAGGTCGAGCGGGAAGTCGTCGAGGTGTGGCTTAAGCAACTGGAGGCGGCGCCCCACGCGGGGGGGTGAGCCTAGGTAAAGCTCGACCGACCCGGTCACCGCCGTGATTGAGTCAACGAACGACCTAGGTGGCCCTATCTGCGCGGATCGAAGCAGCAAAGCGACCCCGAACGCAGCCCCGACAGCCGCGGTTATCGCCTCCGCGTTGGTGGTGAGTGGCCTCAAAGCTGTGAGGGCGAACTCGATGAGCTCGTCCTCGCCCGCCGAGTACCAGTCCGCCCGGAGAGCGCGCCAGAGCCCGAGGGGGGCTCCGGCGGCGGCTGCGGCAACCGTGGGAGCGGCGCCCGCGCGATAAGGCCGCCGAAGCGGTCCCCCCTGCTCCAGCTCTCGCGCGAATGCCGAGGCTACCGCTTCCGGGCCGTCCCACGCGGAGGTAATCGCCCGCGTGAGGGCGAAGGCACGCTGGGTATGAGCGGTCCACTGCCCGGCGCCAAGGTCGCCCCGCTTCTCGTCGGCGGTGTACCCCTTGATCCCGCGGTAGAAGAGGCGGACGTTCTGGTGGCTGAGCCCATCGACGGGCATCCCGAGGGCGTCCCCGACGGCCGCCCCGAGGAAGGCACCGAGTACGCGGTCTTCTGAGAGGGCGGGGGGCACAGCAGGGGCGTGGATGGGCCGCGCGAGATTACCATTGCCCACCTTTCTCACCTCACCTAGTCCTTGGACTTCCTCGCCGGTGCCTGGGCGCTATTCCTGAAAGACGCCCGTGTGGAGCTGCGCACGCGCTACGCGCTCGGCGCGTTGGGGCTGTTCGTGGCGGCCTCGCTCGTGCTCCTCCGTCTCGCCCTCGGCCGCGCGGAGGTGGCGCCGGAGACGGCGGCGGCGCTGCTCTGGGTGGTCATCCTATTCGCCGCCGCCCTCGGGCTCGGGCGTGCGTTCGTGGCCGAGGAGGAGCGGGGGACCGTGCTGCTGCTCCAACTCGCCTTGCCCCCGTCGGCCGTCTATGCCGGCAAGCTCGCGTTCAATGTGGCACTCACCCTCGTGGTCAACCTCGTGGCGGCGGGGGGGTTTTTCGTTTTGATCGGGACGTCGGTGGCCTTGCCGGGGCTTCTCTTGGCAACACTCGCCCTCGGCGCCGTCGGTCTGGCCGGGACGACGACGCTGCTTTCGGCGCTCCTCGCCCGGACGGCCGGGGGCAGCCCGCTCCTGGCCGTGCTCGCCTTCCCCGTGCTCGTCCCCCTACTGTTCTCGGCGGTCCGCCTCACGCTCCTCGCCCTCACACCCGGTACCACCTGGGCCGACGGCACGCAGGACCTCCTCTCCCTCGTCGGCTTCGCCGGCCTCACCATCACGGCCTCCGCCCTCCTGTTCGAGTACGTCTGGCGCGATTGAGCGCACCGCCTGCGCAGGGCGTGGCGGGCCGCCGCCCGGGTGAGGCGTTTCCGCAGGCGCTTCACGGCCCCCCTTTGCGCGGCCCGAATCTTGCGCCCATCTTCCCGGTTGACACGGCCCACGAACCCCCCGCGATGCCCGCCCTCACCGACCGCGACGCGCTGCCTCTGCCGACGACGGGGCCGCTGTACCGGCTCTACACGGTCGGCGTAGCGGTGTGGATGACGGCCGTGCTCGCGTTCGCGTTTCTGCGGCCGATCCCGAGCCTCGCCATCCTGGAGCACACGGCGCGCAACCTCTACTTCCACGTGCCGATGTGGTTCGGGCTGATGCTCGGGTGGCTCCTCGCCGCCTACCACTCGCTCCGCCACCTCACCACGGGCCGCCGCCTCCACGACGTCCGCGCCGAGCAGGCCGCCCTCGTGGCGACGGTCTACGGGTTCGTCGCCATCACGACGGGGATCGTGTGGGCGCGGTTCACGTGGTACTCCGGGACGGAGGTGTGGTGGAGCGGGGACCCCCGCCAGGTGATGGTGGCCGTGCAACTCCTCCTCTGCGGGGCGTACTTCGTCCTCCGCGGGGCCGTCGACGAGCCGCGCCGGCGCGGCCGCCTCGCTGCCGTCTACGCCCTCTTCGCCACCGTCACGATGCCGTTCCTCCTCTACGTGCTGCCACGCCGGATGGAGAGCCTCCACCCAGGCGCCGAGGGGAACCCCGCCTTCAGCCAGACCGACCTCGCCCCAGAGATGCGGTGGGTCTTCTACGCCGCCGCCGTCGGCTTCCTCGGCCTCTACGGGTGGCTCTACCGGCTCCGCGTGCGGATGCGCACGGCCGAGCTCCGCGCCGAGGACGCCCGCCCCGACCTCGCCTGACCGATGCCCCAGCCCGACACCACCATCGCCCTCCTCGACCCCGCCGCGGCGCAGGCCGAGACCGCGCAGCCGCCGCAGGGCATCGAGCGCGTGATGCTCGCCGAGGACAAGCTCTACGTCGTCCTCGCCGTCGTCCTCATCGTGTGGTTCGGGCTGCTTTTCTTGCTCTTCCGCACCGAGCGCCGCCTCGCCCGCGTCGAGCGGACCCTCCGCGCGGAAACGCCGGACGCCTGAGCGGGGTACACCGGCTTACCACCACGCCCTGAACGCCCCCCATGAACCTCAAGACGATCATCGGGATCGCGCTCCTCGCTGTCTTCGGCTTCCTCGTCGTCAACAGCTTCGGCCAGCAGGTGGCCGGGTACGAGAACTTCGGCGAGGCGAGCCAGAACGCCCGCCGCGCCCACGTCGTGGGCACGTGGGAGCGCGCGCAGCCGATGGCCTACGACCCCTCCACCAACCGCTTCTCGTTCTACATGCGCGACGAGATGGGCGTCGTGCGGCAGGTGGTCTACGCCAACCCCAAGCCCGCCAACTTCGAGGACGCCGAGCGCGTCGTCGTGGACGGCCAGATGGAGGGCGACGTGTTCGTGGCCGAGCACATCCTCGTGAAGTGCCCGTCGAAGTACAACGACGCGCGTGGGCTCGAAGGGACACCCACCACACCGGCGTCGAACCCCGCGACGTCCGGGTGAGGCTTCGCCCGGCGCTCCTGGGGCTGGCGGCGCTGAGCGTCGCGGGATACGCGGGGTCCCGCGTGCTCGGCTCGCGGAGCCCGGTTGGCTACCTCGGTCCGCTCCCGCCGTGCCCGCGCGGGCGGTCCGTCTGTACCCGCGTCCGCCGCGACTTCGCCGACCCGCCCGAGGCCGTCTTCGCCGCTGCCGAAGCGGCCGTGCGCACGCACCGGTCGCTCCTCACGGGGTCGGCGGTCGAGGTGGAGGTGGACGGCCTCACGCTCCGGGCCCTGTTTCAGGTCGGCCTCTTCCGCGACGACCTCGACCTCCTCGTCGAGCCGTCGCTGACCGGCAGCGCGCTCCACGTGCGGAGCGCCGTGCGCAACCAGATCGGGCAAAGCGACTTCGGCGTGAACCAGCGCCGCGTCCGCGCGCTCCTCGCCGACGTCGCCGCGCGGCTCGGTCAGCCGGCCAGTTCGATCTCGTAGACGCGCACGGGCGGCCCCGAGCCGCGGTCGAACTCCGCCCCCGCCCGCGCGCCGGTAGCGGCCACCTCGGCGGCCGGCGCGTCGGAGTCGTAGACGGCGAACATGGCGCCGAGGGCGAAGTCGGCCCCCGAGCCCATCGCCCAGAACCGGCTGTACTCGTGGACCTCCCGGAGGTCGTACACCCCGAACAGCCCGTGCGGACTCGCGACGAGGAGCGTCACCTGGCTCGACTCGTAGGGGTCGCCCTCCTCGGCGTCGGGCTTGAGGTAGTACTCCTCCTTCAGGATGGGGTGGAGGTCGCGGAGGAGCTCGAAGATGGCGCGGCGGCTCGTGAGGTCGGGCGGGCGGTCGAGCGAGGCGAGCGCGCTCTCGATCACGAGCACGTGGGCGGTGTAGCCGACCACCCCCACGAGCGCGTCGCCGACCCGGAAGACCTTCTCGGGGTGGGCGTCGTAGGCCGCCGGGAGCCGGGTCTCCTCGAACGTCGTCAGCGAGTCGGCCGCCATCGCGGCGTGGCGCCCCTTCCGGGCTACGGTGAGGGTGGACATGCCGGGGTCAGAGGTACACGGCCGAGGCGATGAGGAAGTACACCGTGAGGCCGAGGATGTCGTTGAGCGTCGTCACGAACGGCCCCATCGAGGTGGCGGGGTCGATCCCCATCCGCTTGAGGAGGAAGGGGACGAGTGCGCCGTTCGTCGTGGCGAGGAGGACCACGCAGAGGAGCGTCAGGCCGACGGTGAGCGCGAGGCGGAGGGGGTCGCCCATCGGGACGCCCGTCCGGGCGAGGACGACCACGAGCACGCCGAGGAGGACGCCGAGGACGACCCCGTTGAGGAGGGCCACCGCGAGCTCCTTCCCGATGCGGCGCAGCCCCTCGCCCACCCACAGCTCGCCGGAGGTGAGCCCCTGCACGACGATGGCCGCGCTCTGGATGGCAGCGTTGCCGCCCGTGGCCGTGACGAGCGGGATGAACGAGGCGAGCACGATGGCCTGCTCCAGCTCCCCCTCGAACGTCTTGATGACGAGCCCCGAGAAGAACGCGCCGGCCATCCCGATGGCGAGCCACGGCAGCCGCCCCCGGCTCACTTCGAACACCGACGACGACAGCTCCTCCTCGCCGACGAGGCCGGCCGCGCGCTGGATGTCCTCCTCGGCCTCCTCGCGGATCACGTCCACCACGTCGTCGATGGTGATGCGGCCGAGGAGGCGCCCGTCGGCGGAGACGACGGGGAGGGCGACGAGGTCATACCGCTCCATGAGGCGGGCCACCTCCTCCTGGTCGAGGTCGGGCTCGACGAAGACGTAGTCTGTCAGCGCGAGGTCGGCCAGCGGCGCGGAGGCGGGGGCGAGGAGGAGCCGCCGGAGCGGGACGATCCCCGTCAGCCGCCCCGCCGTGTCTACGGTGTAGACGAAGTGGGGGTCGATGTCCTCGGCCTTGCGGCGGACCTCCTCGGTGGCCTCGGCGACGGTGGCCGTCTCGGGCACCGCCACGAGGTCGGTCTCCATGAGCCCCCCGGCGGTGTCCTCGGCGTAGCCCATGAGGGCGCCGACCTCCGCGCTGTCCTCCAGGTGCGGGAGGACGGCCTCGGCCACGGCGTCGTCCACGTCGGCGAGGACGTCGGCGGCGTCGTCGGTGTCCATCTGGTCGAGGAGGGCGACCAGCTGGTGCGGCTCGACGGCCTCCAGGAGGTCCGACCGGAGGGCGCTCTCCAGCTCGGGGAGGACGGCGCCGGCCTGCTCGTCGGGGAGCCAGCGGAGGAGCGCCTGCCCCGCCTCGACGGAGAGGTGGCTGACGAGCTCGCCGAGGTCGGCCGGGTGGAGGTCGGCGATCAGGTTGAGCACCATCCCCTGCTGCCCCTGCCCGACGAGCGCCTCGACGTTCTCGACGAGCTCCTCGTCCACCTCGGGCGGGAGCGCGCGGGCGGGCGCCCCGTCGGAGGCGTCCGGCACGGTAAGGCGGTCGTCGGGGGGGAGCTCGGCCACAGGTGAACAGAGAGGGGCGCTCGAAGCTACGGAGCGAGGAGAGCCCGGGTAAGTTCCACGAACGCCTCCGGCGGCAGGCTCTCCGGGCGGCGTGTGGCGAACGCCGCCGGGGGCGGATGGCCCCACTCGGCCGCCAGCCCGCCCAGGCTCCCGCGGAGCATCTTGCGCCGCTGGTTGAACGCCGTGCGGATCACCCGCCGCAGCGCGGCCTCGTCTACGTCTGGCGCCGGCGCGTCGAAGTCGAGGGCGACGACGGCGCTCTCCACGTCGGGCTTCGGGAAGAACACGTTCCGCGAGACGGGGAAGAGCATCTTCGGGCGGGCGAGGAGCTGGAGCTGCACGCTCAGCACGCCGTACGCCTTCGTGTTCGGCGCGGCGACGATCCGGTCGGCCACCTCGCGCTGCATCATCACGACGGCGCGGCGGACGTGCGCCCGCGCGTCGAGCAGCGCGAAGAGGATGGGGCTCGTGATGTAGTACGGGAGATTGCCGACGACGTAGAGCGGCCCGCCTTTTTCCCGCGCGAGGGCACCCCAGTCCACGTCGAGCACGTCGCCCACCCGCACGTCGAGCGCGGGGAGCTTTTCTTTGAGGTGGGCGATGGCCTCGGGGTCTACTTCGAGCGCGACGAGGCCGGGGTAGCGGTCCAGCAGGTGCCCCGTGAGCGCGCCCGTCCCGGGTCCGATCTCGACGACGGGCGCGTCGGGCGGCGCGCCGACGGCGTCGACGATCTTGCGGACGACGTTGGCGTCCGTGAGGAAGTGCTGGCCGAGCCGCTTCTTCGGGCGGACGGACATGGCGTGGGAGCAGGGGTGAACTCCGGGTGAAGAGGCGCGAGGGCGCTTGATCCTTACGCGGCGTGAAGGTCGTACCCTCGCGCCGTGCGCACAACCCTCCTCCGCTGATGACCGACTCCACTGCCCTCCGCGTGGGCGAGCTGGCCCGGCGCACGGGCCTCACCGCTCGCACGCTCCACCACTACGACGCCATCGGCCTCCTCCGCCCGTCGGCGCGGACGGCCGCCGGCCACCGCCGCTACACGGCCGTTGACGTGGTGCGCCTCCAGCAGATCGCATCCCTCCGCGCCCTCGGCCTCCCCCTCGACGCCATCGCCGCCCTCCTCGACGCGCCCGACGCCGACCCACGTGCGGTCATCGAGCGGCACCTCGCGCACGTGCGAGGAAGCATCAAGCAGCAGCAACACCTGGTCGAGCGTCTCGAAGCGCTCGCCGCCTTCCACCGCGACCACGTCGCTGTTTCCACCGACGACCTCCTCCAGACCATCCACCTCACGACGATGTTCGAGAAGCACTACACCCCCGAGCAACTGGAGCAGCTCCGCCAGCGCCGAAAGACCGTCGGCGAAGACCGCATCCAGCAGGTCCAGCAGGAGTGGCAGGCCCTCTTCGCCGAGGCGCAGCGGCATATGGAGACAGGCACCGACCCCGCCGCGCCGGAGCCACAGGCCCTCGCCGCGAAGGCCGAAGCCCTCATCGGCGAGTTCACCGGCGGCGATACTAGCATCCGGCAGTCGCTCAACGACGCGTACGCCGAGAACCCCGGCGGTATGCACCGGCTGTGGGGCGTCTCGCCCGAGCTGGCCGACTACTACGGCCGCATCATGGCGGCGTACCACGCGCGGCGCTAACCGCGAGGGGAGGGGCCACCCGGCCCCTCCCCTCAGCGTGCCCGCTTGCGGCGGTTGCGCACGTAGTCCTCGAAGAGGAAGCTGCCGAGGTCGTCGAGCGCGGCGTACCACGCGCGGCCCTGGTTCACGGCCGTCAGCTCGCGCACGAACGCCTGGAGGTACGGGTCGCTCGCGATCATGAACGTCGAGATCGTGATCTTCTCGCGGCGGCACATCGCCGCCTCGTCGAGCACCTTGTTGATGATCTTCCGGTCGAGCCCATAGGGGTTCTTGTAGAGGCGCCCGTTCTCGAAGTGGCACGACGGCTTGCCGTCGGTGATCAGGAAGACCTGCTTGTTCCGGTTCTTCCGGCGTCGGAGGATCGTGCGGGCGCGCTCCAGCCCGGCCCGCGTGTTGGTGTGGTAGGGCCCGGCCTGGAGGTAGGGGAGGTCCTTCAGCTGCACCTCCCACGCGTCGTCGCCGAAGGCCACGAGGTCGAGGGTGTCCTTGGGGTAGCGCGTCGTGATGAGCTCGGCCAGCGCGAGGGCCGTCTTCCGCGCGGGCGTAATGCGGTCCTCGCCGTAGAGCACCATCGAGTGCGAGAGGTCGATGAGGACGACGGTCGAGACGGAGGCGTGGTGGTCGGTCTCGAACACCTCCACGTCGTCCTCCGAGAGCGCGAACTCGTCGAGGCCGACGCGGCGGAAGGCGTTCGAGAGCGTGCCGGTGACGTCGAGCTGGTGGAGGTCGTCGCCGAAGGCGTACGGGCGCGTCTCGGGCTGGCGCTCGTCGCCCGCGCCGGCGTAGGGGGTGGCGTGGGCCCCCGCGCTCCCCTTCCGGAGGTGCGAGAAGATCTCTTCGAGCGAGCGCTCGCGGAGGCCCCGCTCCGTCTTCGCCGTGATCGCGACGACGCCCGTCTGCTCGTCGCGCTCGATGTAGCCCCGGCTCTTCAACTCCTCGATGAAGTCGCCCAGCCCCATCTCGTCGTCGGTGAGGCCGTAGCGGCGGTCGAGCTGGGTGAGCCACGCGAGCGCCTCGGCGGCGTCGCCGCCGGTGTGGAAGAGGAGCTGCTGGAACAGGTCGAGCAGCTTCTCAAACGTCGAGTGCGCCTGGCCGTGGCGCGCCTCGTCCCACTTCGAGTACCGGAATCGCATGGCGGAGCTAGGGCTGGGGGTGGCACGGCGGAGGCCGCGCCGCGTTCCGTACGAGCAAGGGGCTCACGCACCCCCGAACGAAAAAACGCCGCCCCCCTGGCGTGGGGGCGGCGCTCAATCGGGGCGGGGGAGGGTTACTCCGCCGCGATCCCGAGGGCCTGGCGGACGGCCTCGTAGTTCGTCCGGTCGACGCCGCGCAGGGTCCCGGACGGCCCGCCCGCGATGACGATGAGCTTGAAGTCAGTCCGGGGGAGGTCCTCGAACACCGTCCCGGTGGCCGACGAGATGATGTCGACGTAGAGGTCACCCACGTCGTAGGAGTACGTGAACGTGAGGGTGTAGTCGACGATGAGGTCGTCGTCGAGGTCCACGCCCTGCGTGACGGGGAGGGCGGTCCAAGTGCCCGCGCCGCCGTCGAGGATCAGCTCGCCGTCGGCGTAGAGGAGCACGGCGCCCTCGTCGAAGATGTCGTCGGTAATGGCCGAGACCGAGCGCTGGTAGGACCCGACGGTGGCGTCGGTGTTCACGTCGAGGTCGGAGCCGTCGAAGGAGAAGTTGACGACGACGACGTCGTTGCCGATCACGTCGTGGTCGTGGTCGCCGGCGTCGCAGCCGGCGACGCCGAGGAGGAGGCTGAGGGAGAGGGGGAGAAGCAGCGAACGGGGACGCATGGGGTCGGAGGGTTTAGGAGACCGGTGGGTCGCACATGGAGCCGCCCCCGGCCGCAGCGGGGTAACGCGGCCGGGGGCGGAGGAAGAAGGAGGAAAGCGTCGAGCAGCCGGCTCAGGCGGTGAGCCGCCGCGTGCCGGCGTAGGCCGCGCTCACGAGGGCGATCTTCGTGAGGTCCCACACGACGAACCGGAGCCACCCCTTGTCGAGGGACTCGGCCCACGTGGCGTGGCCGGCGGCGAAGTGGAGCCACGTCACGCCGCACGTGAAGAGGACCGCCGAGCCGGCGAAGACGGCCAGCGCGCTGCCCGCCCACGAGTTCCACCGCCGCGAGACAGCGCCGATGGCGGCGGCAGCGAGGGGGATCCCGACGAGGTAGCCGCCCGTGGCGCCCGCGTAGTGCTCGAGGCCCGAGGCGCCACCCGCGTAGAACGGGAGGACGAGCCCGAGGGCGAGGTAGAGCACCATCGCGAGCCCGCCGTTGCGTGCGCCGAGGAACAGCCCCGCCGAATACACGCCGAGGGTCTGGAGCGTGATGGGCACCTCCCAGAGGTAGAGGCGGATCTCGAACTGGGCCAGCAGCCCCGTCAGGAGCGCGAAGCCGACGACGCCGGCCGCTTGGACGGTGAGCGAGGCCTCGCCCGAGCGGAGGCGGTCCACGGAAGACGCAGCGGGAGAGTGGAGCGCGAGGGTAGCCATCAGGACGGAGGATGAGGGGCCCCCGAAGATAACCCGCTTGCCCGGTACCTTCGCGGTCCCCGTCCCCCGCGCCCATGCCCGATTCCCTGCAGGAACCTCCGGTTTCCCACGTCCACGTCGCCCTAGAAGGCCGCGTCCTCCGCCTCACGCTCGCCCGGCCGGAGAAGAAGAACGCCCTCACGCGGGGGATGTACACGGCCCTCGCCGACACCCTCGACGAGGCCGCGGCCGATCCAGCCGTTCGCGTGGTCCTCCTGCACGGCGAGGGCGGCACCTTCACCGCGGGCAACGACCTCGGGGATTTTCTGAGTGACCCCCCGCGCGACGAGACAAGCCCCGTCTTCCGGTTCCTCCGTACGGTGCGCGACTTCCCGAAGCCGCTCCTCGCCGCCGTGGAGGGCCACGCCGTCGGCATCGGGACGACGCTGCTGCTCCACTGCGACCTCGCCTACGCCGCGCCGACGGCGCGCTTCCAGCTCCCGTTCGTGAACCTCGGCCTCGTGCCCGAGGCGGCGTCGAGCCTGCTGCTCCCCCTCGCGGTGGGGCCGCAGCGCGCGGCCGCGTGGCTGCTCTTCGGCGAGCCCTTCTCCGCCGACGAAGCGGTGCAGGCCGGGCTCATCGCGGCGGTCGTGCCTGCTGGAGCGCTCCTCGATCACGCGATGGCCCGGGCGCGGGCGCTCGCCGAGCGGCCGCCTGCGGCCGTGCGCCTCACCAAGGCCCTCCTGCGGCGGGCGGGGGCCGGCAGTGTGGCAGAGGCCATGGAGGTCGAAGCCGGGCATTTCGTCGAGCGGCTCGCCGCGCCGGAGGCGCAGGAAGCCCTCGCGGCCTTCCTCGAAAAGCGCCTGCCGGACTTCTCGCGGTTCGACTAGCGGCATGCTTGGCGGCTGCGTGCGGCGCCGTATCGTGAGCCCCGGCCCTCCGCGATCTCGCATGAGACGGTGATGGCGACGCTCTCCGATGACCCTGTTCGCTGGCACGCGGTCAAGGCCCTCTTTGAGGAGGCCGTGTCGCGCCCGGTCGCCGAGCGCGCCGCGTTCCTCGACGCCGCCGACGGCGCGCTCCGCGCCGACGTCGAGGCGCTGCTGGCCGCCGACACCGAGGCGGGCAGCTTCCTCTACGACGCCCCCGCCGCCGTCCTCCTCGACGTTCTCGCTGAGTCGGGGCCGGAGGAGGTGCCCTCCATTACCGAGGGGGAGGTCATAGGGCCATACCGTGTGCTCCGTCGGCTCGGGGAGGGCGGCATGGGCGAGGTGTTCCTGGCGGAGCGCGCTGACGGCGCCTTCGCGCAGACCGTCGCCCTCAAGCTCGTCAAACGCGGGATGGACACGGCCGCCGTGCTCCGGCGCTTCCACGCCGAGCGCCGGATCCTCGCGCGGCTGGAGCACCCCGGCATCGCCCGACTCCTCGACGGCGGCGCGACCCCCGACGGCCGCCCCTGGTTCGCGATGGAGTACGTCGCGGGCGAGCCGATCACGACCTACACCGACCGCCATACCCTCGGCCTCGACGCCCGCTTGTCGCTGTTCGAAGAGACGGTCGAGGCCGTCCGCCACGCCCACGCGCGGCTCGTCGTCCACCGCGACCTCAAGCCCTCCAACGTGCTTGTTGCCGTGGACGAGCAGGGCCGGCCGCGCGTCAAGCTGCTCGACTTCGGGATCGCCCGCCTCCTCGGCGGCGACGAGGAGGGCTCCGAAGCGACGACGCTCACGGCGGCGGGCGTGCGCCCGATGACGCGCGCCTACGCGGCGCCGGAGCAGCTCCGCAGCGAGGCCATCACGACGGCCACCGACGTCTACGCCCTCGGCGTGCTGCTCTACGAGCTGCTCACGGGGCGCCGCCCCTTCGAGGCGCCGACGCCGACGGCGCTGGAGGAGGCCATCCTCACGCGCGAGCCCGTCCGCCCCAGCGCGGCGCTCCGCGCGGCCGACCGCGCCGCGTACCGCCGCCTCCGCGGCGACCTCGACACGATCTGCCTGAAGGCGCTCCGCAAGGAGCCCGAGGCCCGCTATGCCAGCGCCGACGCCCTCCTCGAAGACGTCCGCCGCTACCGCGCTGGCCTTCCGGTCACGGCCCGCCCGCCGACGGTCGGGTACCGCGTGCGGACGTTCGTGCGGCGCCACCCCGCGGGCGTGGCGGCGTCGGTAGCCGTCGCGCTGCTGGTCCTCGGCGGGGGCGCCTTCTACACCGTCCGCGTGACGGCCGAGCGCGACCGCGCCCGCGCGGCGGCCACCCGCGCCGAGCAGGTCTCGGCCACGCTCGCCGGCCTCTTCGAGGGCGCCGACCCCACCGTGGCCCAAGGCGACACCCTCACCGCCTACGACCTCCTCGCGCGGGGCGCCGCGCGGGTCGAGACGGAGCTGGCGGGGCAGCCCGACGTGCAGGCCGACCTCTACCTCGTCATCAGCCGGGCGTACGAAAACCTCGGCGTGTCCGACCGGGCGGTCGCGTTCGCGCGGCACGCGCTCGTTCTTCGCCGCCGCGCCGCGCCGGCCAACGTCGCCAGCGCCGAGGTCCGCCTCGGTCAGGCGCTCGCCGCCGCCAACCGCTTTGAAGTCGCCGACTCCCTCCTGCGCGCGGCCGGGAGGCGTGCGCGGGCCCGCGGTGACACCGAGACCCTCATCGAGGCGCTAGAGGCGCTGGGCCGAACGCGCCTCACGTTCACCGACTCCCCGGAGCGAGTAGGCCCGCCGCTGGAACAGGCCGTCGCCCTCCGTCGCGCGCACTACGGCCCCAACGACCCCGGCCTGGGCCCGGCCCTCTACACGCTCGCGCTCGCCCAGCACCTCACGGGCGACTTCGACCGCGCCGAGGCGCTCTTCCGCGAAGCCCTTGCCGTGGAGCGCCGCGCGCCGGGGAAGCCGCTCGACCTCGCGAATACCCTCTTCGAGCTCGGCCAGCTCCTCCACTTTAAGCGGCAGTACGCCGAGGCGCAGCCCCTCCTCGAAGAGGCGCTCGCTCTGCGCACGCGCGTCTACGGCTCCGCGCACCGGGCCGTCGCCGATGTCCACGCCCTGCTCGGCGTCAACGCCATCGGGCTGCGACGGGCCGGTGATGGCGAGCGGCACCTCCGCACGGCCCTCGCATTGCATGAGCGAACGGACGGCCCGCGGAGCGAGAGCTACCTAGACGATCTTCTCAAGCTGCGGCTCTTCCTCACCGAGTTCGGCCGGCACGCCGAGGCCCTCGATGTGGCCCGGCAGGCGCTTCCCCTCGTCGAGGCCGTGCACGGGCGGGAGAGCGTGCTCTATGCCAACACCCTCGCCATGACCGCGTGGACGCTCTCGCAGAACGGGCGCTACGCGGAGGCCGAGGCCGCGTTCGCGGAGGCGTTCCCCCTGCTCATCGGGATCTTCGGGGCCGACAACCCGCAGGTGGCGATGATGCGCCTGAACGCGGGCCACAACGCCGAGGCGGCCGGCCGCCTCGCCCTCGCCGAGCAGCGCTACGCCGAGGTGTGGGCCGTCGTCGGCGAGCGGCTTCCGGCGACCAACGCCCGCCGGGCCGAGGCCGCCTATGATCTCGGCCGCCTTCGCGCGCGGCGGGGGGCCCACGCCGAAGCCGCCCCCCTCCTCCGCGCCGCCGCCGACGCGCGCACCGCCCTCGACGGCTACGACCCCGAGGAGCGCTCCGGCACGCGCGCGCTCCACCTCCTCGGCGCGAGCTTCCTCGCGCTGGGCCGCGCCGAGGAGGCCGAGCCGGTGCTCGCCGCCGCCCACGCCGCGCTCCTTGACGCCTTCGGGCCCGACCACGAGGCCACCCGCGCCGCGCAGGCCGACCTCGCCGCGTGCCGCCGCGCCCTCCGCCGCCCCCCGGCCCGCGCCATGCGCTGAAGCCGGAGGGCGGCGCGTCCCCACGCTGCGCTGCTACTCGTCCCCGCCGGCGAGGGCCTGCGGCCCTTCGGGCGCCGCCCACGGGATGGTGGTCTCGGTGATGATCGCGAGCGGCTGATTCGAGCGGATCGTCATCCCCGCGAGCGTGGCATCGGCGTCCGGGCCGTTCCCGTACACGCGGATGGTCTCTTGGCCGCCCACGATCGTCACGCCCGCGCCGATCTCCCACGTGATCGGTTTCAGCGCGTCGGCCGGCTCGTCGTCGGCGGCCACCCACCCCGAGCGGACGAGGAGCGAGCCGGGGAAGAAGACGGGCTCGCCGGCGACGATCGCCCGTTCGAGCATCACCTCCCCATTGCGGCGGTACTCCAGCGTCGCCTCGCACTCGCCGCCCCCGGTGAGCTCGTCGCAGTTCTCCTTCTCCATCTGGAGGATCACGCCGCCGGGCGCGGCGAAGAACTGCATGTTCATCTGCGCCATCCGAGTAATCCCACCTGTGACGCGTCCCTGGGCGTCTGGGAAGAGGATGTCGGCGCCGAAGCTGACCGAGGCCGTGCCGCCGGCCGGGATCGCGATGGGCCGGAGGCCGACGTCGAGCCGGCGGCCGACGGCCGGGCTCCCCTGCGGCACCCAGATCTGCATGCCGATCCCGTCCGGGCACCCGCCCGGCAGGCACCGCGCGATGACGGGGCCCTCCGGAGAGAAGGTGCCGAGGAGGAAGCGCGAGGTGTCGAGTGAGTCGTCAGCGGAGTGGAAGTGGCCCATCGCCGCGAGCTGGTGGTCCTCCAGCTCGATGGGGGTACTGTTGGCGAACTGCATCCGGCTCTCCCGAAAGCCGAGGGGGGGATCGATTGTGGTACACGTGGTGAAGATGGCGCGGTCCCCGACATAGACCCCACTGCCGAGGTGGACCTCGACGGCGTTGAGCATCTCGAACTCCAGCTGCGAAACAAACCGCCCGCCGAACGTGCGGTGCGGTGCGGTTCCTTGCGGCGCCGCGGCCACCCGGCCCCGGCGCTCGAAGCGTGCGCCGGAGTGGAAGTCCCCCTCGGTGTTGGCCATGATGATGCCGAGGACGACCCCGCCTCCGGCGAACTCGTCGAGGCCGAACGTCACCCTTCCGCTCGGCACCGTTGCCGTGTGGGCGAGGACGTCATCGTTCCACACTTCCACCATCTGGCACGTCGCTCCCAGCCCCGTAAGATCCACCTCCGCGTCGATGCGGAAGGGCCCGGTGCCGTCCTCGAAGAGGACGCGGGAGAGGACGCCGTTGCTCGCGAGCCCGTCGTTGTCGAGGTCCCACGCGAACGAGAAGCCCGGCTGCAGGAGGTCGGGGTCGAACCCGGAGTAGTCCGTCCACGCGCCGCCCGATCGGGTCAGGCACGTCCGGATGCCATCCTGCCCGCTCGACCCGATGTTGGAGACGACGAGGTTGCCGACGGTGTTGAGGCCGACCTGCGCCACGCCGAGGGGCGCGTGCATCAGGCCATCCCACACCACCGGGCCTGTGCAGCCGGGCCGCTCGGGGTCCTCCGGCATCCGGGCCGCGCCCTCCGGCGGCGACGGCGCCGCCGTCGTAGGACGCAGGTCTACGACGAGCGGATCGTTCGTGAGCTTGGTGAGCGGCTGCGGGGCGCTCACGCGCCCGTCGGGCCAGCGGAGGCGGACGAGGTAGACGCCGGCCGGGAGCGCGCCCTCGGAAGAGACCCGGCGGCCGAGGACGTCGAACACCTCCACCTCGGGCGTGGCGGCGCCGTCGTCGGGGTAGGCCACCGTTACTGCGCTTCCGGCAACGGGGTTGGGATAGAGCGCGGGCGCGGCGAGGTGCGGCTGGGCCATCGCCGGCCACGCGAGGGCCAGGACGAGGAGCCCCGCGAGGAAGGGGAGTCGGAGGAGGTTCATGACGCGTACGGATGGGGGACAGGAAGGAGGGGGCGCAGAGCGCCGCTCATCCCTACCATGCGTCGAGACGGCGCGCACGGGATCACGGCCGTGCGGCCTTCCCGCGCGGGGAGGCCCGCGGCGCCGTATCGTGCGGGCACGCCTCCGCGCCATGGCCCCCCTCACCACCGACGTCACCGAGGCCCTCGATGCCCTCCGGGCGGGCGACGCGGCGGCGTCGGGCCGCCTCCTCCAGGCTGTCTACGACGAGCTGCGCCGGCTCGCGCACACCCAGCGCCGCCACGAGCGCCCCGACCACACGCTCAACACGACGGCGCTCGTCCACGAGGCCTACCTCAAGCTCCTCGGCCCGGCCCACGGCGACTTCGAGAGCCGCGCGCACTTCTTCGGGGCGGCAGCCCGCGCCATGCGCCAGGTGCTCGTGGACTACGCCCGCGCCCGCCACCGCGCCAAGCGCGGGTCCGGACAGCCCGGCCTTCCCCTAGATGCCGCCCTCGCCGACGCTCCAGCGGAGCCCGCCCTCCTCACCGACGCCCGCGCCGCCGAGCTGCTCGACCTCGACGCCGCTCTGGAACGGCTCGCCGCGCTCGACCCGCGCCAGGCACACCTTGTCGAGTGCCGCTACTTCGGCGGGCTCTCGGTCGAGGAGACGGCCGAAGTGCTGGGCGTCGCGCCGGCCACCGTGAAGCGGGAGTGGCGCTCGGCCCGCGCCTGGCTCTACGCCGCCCTCAAAGACCGCCCGCCCGACTCCGGCGTGGCTGCCCGCTAGCGGCGCGGCCACCGGGCACCCTCGCTGGCGCCGTGGTCCGTGGCTGCGTCGTAGTCCCGCTGCTGGCGGTCGAAGTGGCTCTGGAGGGAGGCCACGCGGCGCCCGACCTCCGCGTCCATCGTCTCGCACGAGGCCGTGCGGGCGAGGGTGAGCATCGAGCGGATGGCCTCACCGAAGGACACCGCGAGGCGGCGGTGACCGTCTTCGTGGCGTTCGAGCGCCGTCCGGAAAGCGGCCCAGTCGCGCTCCAGGGCGTAGGGCGCGCCGCGCGGGGGCGTCCAGCGGGGGAGGGTGACGGTCACGTCCAGATGAACGACCACGTCGGAGAGGGTGCACCCGCCGCGGCTGGGCACCCGCCGGTAGGTGTAGCGGACGGCCGTCGTGGTCAGCCCGAAGAACCGGCGCTCGCCCCACACCGGCCCACGCGTGAGCATCGAGTGGAGGAGGTCGCCCTCCGACCGGCCCTGCACCGGGTAGAATTCCTGCTCGACGTTCGTCCGCAGGGCGCCGGAGACGCCGCCGGCCGCCGAGGAGCGAACGGGCTGGGTGCTCCCCTCCCCAGTCTGGAGGGCGACGAACACGGCGAGCACGAAGCGGACGACGAGGTAGGGCGACACGAGCGGCGGGAGGGTGTCGTCGGGGAATATCGGCCTTCGGCCGAAGGACTTGAGCCCGCCGCGCGTTTACTTCGTCACGATGCCCGCCTCCGCAGCCACCCCGTCGCCCGAAAAGGCAGCCGGGGGGTCGTACGCCAGGCTCGGGCCGAGCCAGCGCTCGACCTCCTCCACCGGCATCCCCTTCCGCCGCGCGTAGTCCTCCACCTGGTCCCGACCGACGGGGCCGAGGTTGAAGTAGTCGGCTTCGGGGTGGGCGAGGTAGAGGCCGCAGACCGTCGCGGGAGGCGTCATCGCGAGGTGCTCGGTGAGCCCGGCGCTCGCGTTCGCCTCGGCGTCGAGAAGGCGGAAGAGCGTGATCTTCTCGGTGTGGTCGGGCTGGGCGGGGTAGCCCGGCGCGGGCCGGATGCCGCGGTAGCGCTCGCGGATGAGGTCGTCGTTCGAGAGCGCCTCGGCGGGCGCGTACCCCCACAGGTCGCGCCGCACCCGGAAGTGCAGCCACTCGGCGAAGGCCTCCGCGAGGCGGTCGGCGAGGGCCTGCGTGAGGATGGCGCGGTAGTCGTCGTGGTCTTCGCGGAAGCGCGCGGCCAGCGCCTCGGCGCCGTGGACGCTCACGACGAACGCGCCCAGGTAGTCCGCTACGCCTGAGCCCTTCGGCGCGACGAAGTCGGCCAGCGCGCGGTTCGGTTTGCCGGGGGTCTTCTCGCTCTGCTGGCGGAGCGTGTGGAAGACGGCGAGGGGCGTCTCGCGGGCGTCGTCGGCGTACACCTCCACGTCGTCGCCGACGGCGTTGGCAGGCCAGAGGCCCGCGACGCCGCGCGGGGTGAGCCAGGCGTTCGCCTCGACCTCGTCCAGCAGCGCGTTCGCGTCGGCGAGGAGCTTGCGCGCCTCCTCGCCTGTGCGCGGGTCGTCGAGGATCTCGGGGTACTTCCCCTTCATCTCCCACGCGATGAAGAACGGGCTCCAGTCGATAAACGGCCGGAGGTCGACGGCCGTCACATCGTCGAACACGGTCACGCCCGGCTGCGCGGGCGCGGTGACGGGGATCTCGGCCCAGTCGGAGCGGAAGGCGTTGGTGCGGGCGTCCTCCAGAGAAAGGAGCGACTGCGTGCGACCCCGCGCGGCGTAGCGGGCACGGACCTCGGCGTACTCCGCGGCCACGTCCGCCACGAACCCGTCGCGCTGCTCATCCGAGATGAGGGCGGACACAGCCGGGACGCTCTTGCTCGCGTCGAGGACGTGGACGGTCGGGCCGCCGTAGACGGGGGCGATCTTGACGGCCGTGTGGAGCTTCGAGGTCGTCGCCCCGCCGATGAGGAGGGGGAGCCGCGAGCCCTCGCGCTCCAGCTCCCGCGCCACGTGCACCATCTCGTCGAGCGAGGGGGTGATGAGGCCGGAGAGCCCGATCACGTCGGCCCTCTGCTCCTTCGCGGCGGTGAGGATCCTGTCGGCCGGGACCATCACGCCGAGGTCCACCACGTCGTACCCGTTGCACCCGAGGACGACGCCGACGATGTTCTTCCCGATGTCGTGCACGTCGCCCTTGACGGTCGCCATCAGTACGCGTGGGCGAGCGGCTACCTCGCCGCCGTCAGCGCGCTGCTCGGCCTCGATGAACGGGGTGAGGTAGGCCACCGCCTTCTTCATCACCCGGGCGCTCTTGACCACCTGCGGGAGGAACATCTTGCCCGCCCCGAAGAGGTCGCCGACCACGTTCATCCCGTCCATGAGCGGCCCCTCGATCACGTCGAGCGGGCGCGGGTAGCGCTGCCGGGCCTCCTCCACGTCCGCCTCGACGTAGTCGGCGATACCCTTGACGAGGGCGTGCGCGAGCCGCTCCTCCACGGGGAGGCGGCGCCAGGCCTCGTCCCTGTCCAGGGTCCCGGCGCCCTGGGCCTGTAGCCCCTCGGCGTAGGTAACGAGCCGCTCCGTCGCGTCGGGCCGGCGGTCGAACAGCACGTCCTCGACGCGCTCCAGGAGCGCGGGCTCGACCTCGTCGTAGACGGCGAGCTGGCCGGCGTTGACGATCCCCATGTCCATCCCCGCCTGGACGGCGCGGTAGAGGAACGCCGCGTGCATCGCCTCGCGGACGCGCTCGTTGCCGCGGAATGAGAACGAGAGGTTGGAGACCCCACCGGAGACACGTGCGCCGGGGAGGTTCGCCTTGATCCACCGCACCACCTCCAGGTAGTCGAGCGCGTACCGGTTGTGCTCGGCGATGCCGGTGGCAACGGCGAAGATGTTGGGGTCGAAGATGACGTCTTCCGGTGGGATACCCGCCTCCTCGGTGAGGATCCGGTAGGCCCGCTCGCACACGGCGATGCGCCGCTCGACCGTGTCGGCCTGTCCCTGCTCGTCGAACGCCATCACGATGACGGCGGCGCCGTAGTCGCGGGCGAGTTCGGCCTGCCGGCGGAATTGCTCTTCGCCCTCCTTCAGCGAGATCGAGTTGACGACGGGCTTGCCGGGGATGCACTGGAGCCCGGCCTCGATGACCTCCCACTTCGAGGAGTCCACGACGACAGGGACGCGCGCGATGTCGGGCTCGGCCATCGCCAGCAGGAGGAACCGGCGCATGGCGGCCTCGGCGTCGAGGAGCCCCTCGTCCATGTTCACGTCGATCATCTGCGCGCCGGCCTCGACCTGCTGGCGCGCCACCGACAGCGCCTCCTCGTAGTTGTTCTCTTTGATGAGGCGGGCGAAGCGGCGGCTCCCCGTCACGTTCGTCCGCTCGCCGACGTTGACGAAGTTGAGGTCGGGCCGGAAGACGAGCGGCTCCAACCCGGCGAGGCGGAGCGTCTGCGGCCGCGCGGGCGCCCCGCGCGGCTTCACCCCCGCGACGGCCTCGGCGATGGCGGCGGTGTGCGCGGGTGTGCTCCCGCAGCACGAGCCGACGAGGTTCACCAGCCCCTCCTCCGCGTACTCCCGCAGGACGCGCGCCATGTAATCAGGCGTCTCGTCGTAGCCGCCCATCTCGTTGGGGAGGCCGGCGTTGGGATAGAGGCTCGTCGGCACCGGCGCCACGCGGGCCAGCTCCTCGATGAACGGGCGCATCTGGCCCGTGCCGAGCGCGCAGTTGAGCCCGACGGCGAGCAGCTCGGGCGCGTGGGCGATGGAGATCCAGAACGCCTCGACGGTCTGCCCGACGAGCGTGCGCCCGCTCTGGTCCACCACCGTCCCTGAGACGATGACCGGGAGCGTCCGGCCCGTCTCGCGGAAGAGCTGCCGGATGGCCGCAATCGCCGCCTTCGCGTTGAGCGTGTCGAAGACGGTCTCGAGGAGCAGGATATCTGCCCCGCCGTCGATGAGCCCGCGCACCTGGTCGCGGTAGGCGTCGCGGACCTGCGCGAAGGTGACGGCGCGGAAGCCGGGGTCGGCGATGTCGGGCGAGAGCGAGAGCGCCTTGTTCATCGGCCCGATGCTGCCGGCGACGAAGCGTGGGCGGTCCGGCGTGCGGGCGGTGGCGGCGTCGGCCTCAGCGCGGGCGAGCCGCGCGGCGGCGGCGTTGAGGTTGTAACAGACCTCTTGCAGGCCGTAGTCGGCCTGCGCGATGGCCGTGGCCGTGAACGTGTTCGTCGAGACGATGTCCGCGCCGGCGTCGAGGTAGGCGCGGTGGGCCGTGCGGACGGCCTCGGGCTGCGTGAGGCAGAGGAGGTCGGTGTTGCCCTGGACGAGGTGCGGCCAGTCGGCGAACCGCTCGCCGCGGTAGTCCGCCTCCGAGAAGCCGTGGCGCTGGAGGAGCGTCCCCATCGCCCCGTCGAGGACGAGGATGCGTTGGGCGAGGAGGGCGCGGAGGCGGTCGGTCATCAGCACGGGCAGAGGGGCCAGGAGAGCGGAAGGGCGCAAACTACGGTGCCTGTGCAGGGGTCCCCGTAATTGTGGGCGTGCCAATGCGCGGGGAGCCCTACTTTTCGGCGTCGCTTCGCAAGCGCCCATGCAGATCACCGAGCTCGACCAGCCCCGCACCGCCCTCGGCCCGCCCGGGCTGCGGATCGAGCGGATCGGGCTCGACCGGTTCCTGGAGGTGCAGGCGCTCAACCAGCGCGTCTTCGGCGAGGCCCGCGTGATCTACCAGCTCGACCGCCCCGACCTCCTGATCCTCCTCGCGTGGGTGGAGCACGAGGCGGCCGGGTTCAAGGTCGGCTACGGCGAGAGCCGGACGACGTTCTACAGCGCGAAGGGCGGCGTCGTCGAGCGGTTCCGGCGGCAGGGGGTGTCGCGGGCGCTGCTCTACCGGATGCAGGCCGAAGCGCGGCGCATGGGCTACCGACGCTTCGCCTACGACACGTTCCCCAACAAGCACCCCGGGATGACGGTGATGGGGCTGGCCGAAGGGTTCCGCGTCACCGCCGCCGGCTACAACGCGGCCTACCGCGACTACCGCCTCCGCTTCGAGAAGGATCTCTGAGGGCGCGACCGGCGCCACGCCCGCTCAGTCTCCGCACCCCCCGACGCCGATCTCGATCGTGCCGAGGGGCTCCTCGAGGAACGCGTCCTGGAGGACGAACGCCCCGCCGCGCCCGACCCGGTCCGGCGTGAGACCCACGACGGCGGGGTCCTGCGAGAGTGTCAGCGCCTCAACGGGGTCGGCCTCGAACGGGCACTGGTTGTCGACGTGCACGCGCACCTGCGCCCGGTCGATCCAGAGGCCTCCCCCGCCCGCGGGGTCGACGTTGAGCTCGACGGTGGCGGGGCCGGAGAGCTCGAAGGTGTAGGTGCACGGCGCCTGGTCGTCGCAGTCCTCGCACGTCAGGCCGCAGAACGTCGCGGTCATCGTGTACTCGAACTCGCCGTCGAACCGGCCGGCGCCGTCGCGCACCAGCGCGCCGCCGAGGTGCTCTTCGAACCGGAGAGGGCCAACGTGGAAGGTGGGCGCCCCTTCGTCGGTCAGGATGTGGCACGAGCGGTGGTAAGTGAACGCTTGCGTCACCCGCGTGGTCGTCCCGCGGCCGTCGTAGGCGATGGCGCAGCGGTTCTGGTCGCGCCCCCGCCGCGAGACCGTCTCGGCGCGGACGGCGCCCCCGGGCGCGCGCGTCTCGTCGGGCGCCGAGAAGCAGAACCGGGCCGGCACCGCGACGGGCCCCTCCGGGCTGACGGTGCCGTTTTCAGCCGCCGCCGTTACGGGGCCACGACGACGGCATCACCCCCTTGGACGTGGACCACGTCGAGCCCGAAGTTCGTCGCGCCGCCCAGGGGGATCTGTAGCGCGGGCATCTGGTAGGGACGGACCTGCACGCACTGCCCGTCGCGCCACCATTCCTGCGCGATGCGGAGGAGCTCCGTGAACTCCGCCATCTCCAGCAGCGCCCGCGCGACGTCGCGGTCGCCGGCGCCGCGGAGGAAGTAGCGCCCGCCCTCTCCCCAGGGCCGGATGCCGGTGCGCCGCCCCGAAACCTCCGTCGTGCGTGCGTCGCCCAAAAGGCTGCCGCTGTCGGTGATGGTCACGAGCGCCCGGACGTCGTAGCTGACGAGGCGGGCCCGGTCGTCGACGCGCCCGACGAGCCGGAGGTCGGCGGACACGCGACGCCGGAAGTCGCCCCCGCCGGCAGGGCGGGTGTAGGTGACCTCGCGGACGTAGACCGCCTCGCCGTGGACGAGCCCGTCGCGGCCCGGGCAGAAGGCGACCATGAAGTCGTGCGTCTCCCGCTCAGCGGTCGTCCCGTGCGCGCGCACGGCCTCCTCGGCGGTCGTCGTGCTCCAGCCGACGGTGCCACCCTCGCGGGTGCGCGTGACGGACCCCTCACCGCGGTAGCCGACATCGTCGCCGTAGGGGTTCGAGAGCGCGAGGGGCTCCGTCCGCTCCCAGTCCGCCTCCGGGGGGCGCTCCACGAAGCAGCCCTCCGCGGGCGCCGGTGCGCCCGCGAACGGGTGGCCGGGTGCGGCGCCGTCGGGCTCCGGGGGGCGCGGGCCGGACGCGGCGACCGCGCGAGCCCGGATGGGGACCATCCCGACGTCCGGGCGAGGCCGGACGAGCGTGCCGCTCGCGTCGTCGTTCTCGCCGGCCCGCGTCTCCTCCTCGGCCCACCGGCGCAGCAAGGCCTCGCGCCGGCGGTGGACGTCGAGGAGGTGCGCCTCACGGGCCGCGCGTGCCGGCGCGTCGAGACCGGCGTCGAGGCCGGGCGGTGCGAGGAGGGCACGGTACAGCCGGAGGGTCGGCGGTACGTCGTCATCGGGGGGCGTCCACGGCTCAAACCCCTCGGCAAGAGCGGCGCTGTCGGGGTCGGCCCAGCGGAGCGGCGGCAGGGGCTGGCGCGGCTCGGTCGGCCGGTCGGTAGCAGGCGGGGCCG
>DASPKS010000179.1:0-4036 GCA_035628035.1 Rubricoccaceae bacterium | reverse complement strand
CCGGAGCGAGTACCGGAAGCGGAAGCGGCGCCGGCTCTACTCCCTACAGTCCGTCAATCGCGACGACGAGGAGTACGAGGTGGAGATCCCCGACGAGACGTTCTCCCCGGACAAGCACACCGAGAGCCAGATCCAGGACCGTCACATCCAGGAGGCCCTCAAGCTCATCCCCGAGGAGTTCCGCGAGGTCGTCGTCCTCCGCGACGTGCAGCAGCTCGCTTACGAGGAGATCGCCGAGATCACCGGGCTCCCCATGGGCACGGTCAAGAGCCGGATCAACCGCGGCCGGACCAAGCTCCAGGGGCTCCTGAAGGACGTGTACATCCCGAGCGCGAACTGAGCCCCTCACTCGGGTTCTTTTGGGCCGGCCTGCCACGCGCGGGCCGGCCCTTCTTGTAGGCTCAGCCCTCGACAACGTTTCATTTGCCCGCTGGAGGGCCCCTCGCTAGCTTCGTCTTCCCTCGCCGGGCCCTTAGCTCAGCGGTTTAGAGCGCTCGCCTCACACGCGAGAGGTCGCAGGTTCGAATCCCGCAGGGCCCACCCGCAAGCTCCCAGTCCGAAACAGACCGGGAGCTTGTGTTATGGGGGCTCCCGCTTGGGTCCTCTAGTGGTCCCGCCCGCGCCGCCGGCGACGTCGCCCTCCATCGTCGGCTTCCTCCTCCTCGGCTTCTGCCTCGTCTTCCTCGCGCGCTTCCCCGTCATCGCCGTTACCCTCCTCTCCGAGTAGGCGGGCCAGGTACGCGGTGATGAGCCTGCGCTCCTCTTCGGTGATGGGGGTCTTGCCGGGCGTCCGCTCGGCGTTCCGCTGCATCTCCTCCGTGATCTCGTCCCACTCCCGCGCCTCCTCGTCTTCCCAGGCGAACCGCGAGGCGCCGTGGCACTGGACGCACCGGACCCCCACGAGGTCCCGCCCACGGTCGAGCGGGTCGGGGAGAGGCGTGAGTGGCTGCGTCACCCGCCACGCCGGTACGGCGCCCAGCGCGGCCACGACTAGCGTGGTGGCGGCGAGCGCCCCGCCGATCCAGGGCATGCGGGGCTCATACTGGCGGTACCGGCGGAGGATGAGGATCTTCGCTGCGAGGATCACCCCCACGAGCAGCCCCAGCGCGCCGTGGACCACGCTGATCGTGGTGGCCTCGCGGAACGTCCACGCGCGGGGGAGCATCTCCGTGAGGAGCGCGAGGTAGAGGAGCGCGAACCCATAGCCGAGCCCGCGGTGGACGTTGGTCCACGAGCGAGGCGCGGTGGAGACGCCGTGGGGGTTCCGGCCCGTGGGGTCCGGCGCCATGGGGAACCGCCACAGCCACGCCATCAGGGCCGTGTTGACGATGGCGACGGCCGCCATCGCGAGGGCGAGCGCTAGCGTGAGGGCAACGTTCATCGCTTCGGGAGAGGGGGCAGCGCCTGCCTGCACAAAGCCGAAAACGCCCCTGGCACCTATTCCAGGGGCGTTTTCGCTTCGAAGATCCCGGCCCTGTGCCCGCGCCGCGGAAGAAGGGGGCGCGGCGGGGGCGGCACCGGGCGCGGCTCGAGCGCGACACCCGGACGGAGAGGGTCGGGTCTGCCGCTACGGTCTCCGGGCCCCCCGCGTTCCCGCCGGCGCGGGATTCCTTCTGGGTGCCTTTTTCGGGGGGGTGGGCCCGGTATTGCGCCCCATCCCGGCGGGAGGAACGAGGGGGGAGGAGAGGCCCGAGCGCGCTACTTTCGGCGGGCTGCCTCGCATAGGCGCCGCCTGCAATGGCACGGTTTTGACGAGTCCTCCGGCCGCCGAGCTCCGGACGGGGCCCGGCCTTTCACCCCGGCCCGAGGGCATGGCAGCGTGTCACCTTAGCTTGCTAAACGGTCTCACCCCCTGCCCCTCTCCGCCGCCATGAACGCCCTTTCCCCCGCCACTGCTGCCCAGGACGCCCCGCTGCGCGCGCAGATCGAGGCCAGCCTGCGCGCGGCATCCCCGGAGCCCATCGCGGGCGACGTGATGGCGCTCGTCGTGCCGGGCGGCACGCATCCGGCCGCCGCCGAGGCCGCTGCCGCCGCGTACCGCCTCATCGAGGGCGAGGACTTCGACACGGTCCTCGTCGTCGCGCCGAGCCACGACGGGCACTTCGGCCGGCTGACCATCTGCCGCGCCGACGACTACCCCAGCGCGCTCGGCGGCGTCCCCGTCAACGACGCCCTTCGCAACGAGCTCTGCGACGAGGACGATGACATTTTCCTCGACGACGCGGGGCACTACCGCGAGGAGGGGATCAAAGCGCAGCTCCCGTTCCTGCAGGTTGCCCTCGGAGAGGGGTTCAGCGTAGTGCCCATCGTGATGGGGGAGGAGTCAACGGCGTTCTGCCGGGAGCTGGGCGGGGCCGTGGGCGAGGTGATGTATGGCCGCCGCGCGCTCCTCGTCGCCTGCGCCGACGTGCTCGGCGCCGAAGGCGACGCGCTCGATCGCTTCGCCGACGCCCTCACCCGCTACGACGTGCCGGAGCTGCTCCACCTCCTCAGCAGCGAGACGCTCCGCGTGGACGGCTGTGGCCCTGTCGTCGTGGCCGTGCTCGCCGCGCAGGCGCGGGGCGCCAACTGCGCGCGCCTCGTGCGGTCGATCCCTCCCTCCGGCGGCCAGCCCGGCGCGCTCGCCTGTGCCCTCTGGCGCGAATGATTTCCCGCTTCTCCGGCTCTCAGATCCCCCGATTCTAGATGGCGGTCTACGCATCGGCATTCAAGGAGGCCCGGCCCGGCGCGGTCGTCGTCGGCGCCGGCGCGATGGGGCGGGCGCTGGCGCTCCGCCTGGCCGAGCGCGGCTACCCCGTTCTGGCCGTCATCAGCCGGACGCGCGCGAAGGCCGAGGCGCTCGGCCGCGCCGTGGGGGCGTCGGTGGCGTCGGACCGCCTCGACGACCTCCCGCCGAACGCGCGGCTCGTCCTGCTCTGCGTGGGCGACGACGCGCTGCCCTACGTGGCCGAGTCGCTCACGGGCGTTCGCCACGCGTGGCGCGAGACCATCGTCGCGCACACCTCCGGCGCGCTCCCGTCGAGCGTCCTTGAACCCCTCGCCGACGAGGGCGCCGGCACGCTCTCGTTCCACCCGCTCCAGTCCGTCACCGAGGCGAGCACGGCGCAGACGCTGGCCGACGTGTACGTGGGGCTGGAGGGGCCGCCGAAGGCCGTCGCCGCCGGGATCGAGCTGGCCGTCGGGCTGGGGATGCGCTACCTCGTGCTCTCGGCCGACGCGAAGGCGCGCTACCACCTCGCGGCCACGATGGGCTCCAACTTCCTCGTGACGCTGATGGGGATGGTGCAGGAGGTGCTCGGCTCGCTCGACCTCGACCGCCGCGACGGCTTCGCCATGATGGCCCCGCTCCTCCGCGGCTCCCTCGACAACCTCCTTCGGACGACGCCCGAGGAAGCCCTCACCGGCCCCGTCGTCCGCGGCGACCTCGACACGCTGCGCCGGCACGGGCTGGCGCTCCGGCAGCACCTCCCACAACTGGTCCCCGCCTATGCCGCGCTGACGGTCGAGACGGTGCGGCTGGCCGTGCGGAGCGGGCGGCTCTCGCCCGCGCAGGCCGAGGAGATCCTCTCGCTCATGCAGCGGCTCGTGACGACGCCGCTCCCCCCGCGCGCCGGCGAGCCCCAGACCCCCAACGGGTCGGCCTCGCAGACGGTCGGCGTCTGAGGCACGGGCGAAACTTCTAGCAAGAGCGGGCGGCACCGGAGCGGCGAAGAAGGCGGCGCGTACCTTCGCGGCGTGTTTCTCTGCCCCACATGTCCCGCGAGCTGACCGAACAGGAGCGCATCCGCCGCGAGCACCTCGACGCGCTCCGCGCGCTGAACGTCGACCCGTTCCCGGCGGCGGAGTGGCCGGTCACGCACCGCGCCGCCGAGGTCCTCGCGCAGTACGACGACGCGCAGCACGACCCCGAAGGCGAAGGCACCACGCCGCTCCGCGTGACCATCGGCGGGCGAATGTCGCCGCTCCGGGTGATGGGGAAGGCGGCGTTCTTCCACCTCACCGACGAGAGCGGCCGCC
Organism: Rubricoccaceae bacterium; assembly: GCA_035628035.1. Taxonomy (GTDB): domain Bacteria; phylum Bacteroidota; class Rhodothermia; order Rhodothermales; family Rubricoccaceae; genus DASPKS01. The sequence continues at coordinate 19 of DASPKS010000179.1, read as the reverse complement.
TCCAGGTCTACGTCCGCCG
>DASPKS010000178.1:0-7607 GCA_035628035.1 Rubricoccaceae bacterium | reverse complement strand
CTCCTCCTCGCTGCGTTTTTCCTCGCCCTCTCCGCACAGGCGCAGCCCGTGCTGGAGATCGTCCACCTCAACATCGGACAGGGCGACGCCACCCTCATCCTGGGCCCCCCCGTGGCGGGTGAGCGCGTCAGCGTGCTCGTGGACGCCGGGAACATCCGGTCCCCCGACGGCGGCGCCATCGTCCACGCCGCGCTCACGCGGCGCGGCCTCGCCGCCGTCGACTACTTCGTGGCGAGCCACTACGACGCCGACCACATCGGCGGCTTCGCCGGCGGCCAGGACTTCCCGTTCGGCGGCACCAGCTTCGTCCTCGGCCCCGATGGCCTCCCCGATACCCCCGACGACATCGCCGTGGGGACGGTCGTGGACCGGGGTACGGAAGGGCTCAGCTCCGACCCCTCCGACACCTACCTCAGCTACCGCGCCATCGCCGGCGGCTCGGACTACCTCCCCCTCGTGGACCGCGACGACGTCGAGAACTTCACCCTCGACCTCGGCCATGGCGCCACGCTCCGCGCCGTGGCCGCCAACGGGTGGGTGCTGGGCCGCCCTACCCGTGTGCCGCAGGTCAACACCGAGAACGAGCGCAGCATCGCGCTGCTCCTCACCTATCGGGGGTTCGACTACCTCATCGGCGGCGACACCATCGGGCGTGCCCACGGGAACGAGGACGCCCGCGTCGAGGAGGCCATCGGGGCGTACCTAGCCCAGGAAGACGTGGACGTGGACGTGCTCCACGTCAACCACCACGGCGCGAACAACGCATCGGACGCCGGCTTCCTGGGTCAGATCGCCCCCGAGGTCGCCATCATCTCCACGGGGAACGGGAACACGCACGCGCACCCGAACACCTCGGCCCTCAGCCGCCTGGCCACCGCGGGCGTCCGGCTCATCTACCAGACGGAAGGCGGCGAGTCCTCGCCCAGGCCGTCCCTGGAGGTACGGCGCCGACAGGCCGTGGCGCAGGGGGACGTCATCGTGCGGACGAATGGCCGGAGCTACGAGGTCCGTACGTCCCAGACCTTCCCTGTGGACGAGTGAGCCCTGCGACGAGCCCTCAATGCGCGTCGAGCCAGTTGGGGCCGGTGCCGACCTCGACCTCGATGGGCACGGTCAGCGGGAGCGCCCCCTTCATCTCCTCCACCACGAGGGGCGTGAGGACGTCCACCTCCCCCTCCGGCACCTCGAACACGAGCTCGTCGTGGACCTGGAGGATCATCCGGGCCTTCAGCCCCTCCTCGCGGATGCGCCGGTGCACCGCCACCATCGCGCGCTTGATCATGTCAGCCTGCGTCCCCTGCACGGGCATGTTCACGGCGATCCGCTCGGCGGTGGCTCGCTCGGCAGGGTTCCGCGACCCCAGGAGCGGGACGTACCGCCGCCGCCCGAGCAGCGTCTCGACGTACCCCTTCTCGCGGGCCTCCTCGATGATGGTGTCGAGGAACCGCCCCACGTCAGGGTAGGAGGCGCGGTACTGGTCGATGAGCTGCTGTGCCTCCTTGTTGCCGATCCGCAGCCGCTGGGCGAGCCCGAACGCGGAGATCCCGTACGGGATGCCGTAGTTCACCTGCTTCACCTGGTTCCGCATTGCCCGCGTCACCTTCTCCAGGTCGACGCCGAACACGCGGCTGGCCGTGGCGGTGTGGATGTCGAGCCCGCTCTGGAACGCCTCGATGAGCCCCCGGTCGCCGCTCATGTGGGCGATGATGCGGAGCTCGATCTGCGCGTAGTCGGCCGAGAGCAGCACGCACCCCGGCTCGGCCACGAACGCGCGGCGGATCTCCCGGCCGAGGTCGGTCCGGATGGGGATGTTCTGGAGGTTCGGGTTGTTCGACGAGAGCCGCCCCGTGGCCGCGATGGTCTGGTTGAAGTCGGTGTGGATGCGGCCCGTCTCGGGGTGGATCTGCGCGGGGAGCGCGTCGATGTAGGTGCCCTTGAGCTTGGCGAGCTTCCGCCAGTCGAGCACGAAGCCCGGGAGCGGGTGCTCGGTGGCGAGCTGCTCCAGCACGCGCTCGTTCGTCGAGGCCGTGCCGGAGCCGGTCTTTTCGAGCGGCAGCAGGCCGAGCCCGAAGGTGGGCCGCTCCTCCTCCAGCCGCTTCTTCGTCTTGCCGGCCGCCTTGGGGTCCTTCACCTCCTCGGCCCACCGCGCAGCGGCGGCGCGGTCCTCGTCGGTGGGGGGAGGATTGAACAGCACCTCTGCGATCTGCTTGGGCGAGCCGATCCCGAACGCGCGCCCGGCGGCCTTGTAGATCTCCCCTTCGAGCCGGCGCATCTCCGCCTCCAGCTCCACGCCGATCTGCGCGAGCACGGCCGGGTCCACCTTCACGCCCGCCCGCTCCATGTCGGCCAGCACGGGCACGAGGGGGAACTCGATCTCCTCGGCGATCTGGAGGAGCCGGTCCTCTTCGAGCTTGGCCTTGAGGACGGGCCAGAGCCGGAGCGCCACGTCGGCGTCTTCAGCGGCGTAGGGGCCGACCTCGTCGAGCGGCACGTCGCGCATCGAGAGGGCGTTCTTGCCCGTCCCGATGAGGTCGCTGATCGGCTTCGGCCGGTAGTTCAGGAAGAAGCTGGAGACGTCGTCGAGCTTGTGGCTGGCCTCGGGCTGGATGAGGTAGTGCGCCACCATCGTGTCGAAGAACGGCCCGGCCACTTCGACGCCGTGCCGCCCCAGGACGACGAGGTCGTACTTCACGTTGTGGCCGATCTTGAGCGCGGCGGGATCTTCGAGCGCGGGGCGGAGCGCGTCGAGCACGGCCTGGTCCGTCGTCCCGTCCGGCATCGGCGTGGGGACGTAGACAGCCTTTTTCTCTTCGCTCGCTAGCGAGATGCCCACGAGCGAGGCGTGCATGGGGTCCACCGAGGTCGTCTCGGTGTCGAACGAATACACCGGCTTCCCTTCGGCGTGCGCGGCGGCAGCCGGGAGGTCGGTCTTGCCCCGCGCGATGGTGTACTCCACGTCGGCCTCGGCCAGCGTCTCGACGGGTGCATAGGGGCCGAAGTCGAACGCCAGCGAGGGGTCATCCTCGGGGAGCGTGGTGAACCCCTTCGGGCGGCGCGGCTCGCCGGCGGCGTAGGCCTCGATCCGGCTGCGGAGGCGGCCCCCGAACTCCAGCTCATTGAACAGGGCGTGGAGCGCCTCCACGTCGGGCGGGGTGCGGCGGAGGCGGTGCCAGTCCACGTCGAGCGGGACGGCCGTGTCGATGGTGACGAGCCGCTTGCTGAGGAGCGCGTCGTCGCGGTGCTCGATCAGCCCCTCGCGGACGCGCTTGGCCTTGACCTCCTCGGCGTGCGCGAGGAGGTTCTCAACGGAGCCGTACTGCTTCACCAGCTCCGGCGCCGTCTTTTCCCCGATGCCGGGGACGCCGGGCACGTTGTCGGAGGCGTCGCCGAGGAGGGCGAGCACGTCGATGAACTGCTCGGGCTCCAGCCCGTACTTCTTGCGGAAGGTGTCGGCCGTCTCGCGGTCGAACGCCTCGCCCTTGTAGGCCGGCTTGAAGATGGAAACGCAGGAGGAGAGGAGCTGGCGGAAGTCCTTGTCGGGCGAGACGATCACGACGTCGACGTTCTCGCTCTCGGCGCGCTTGGCGAGGGTCCCGATCACGTCGTCGGCCTCGACGCCGGGGATCGTCAGGCAGGGGATGTCGAACGCCTCGACGATGTGGGGGAGGTGGGGGAGGCACTCGCGGAGGCCGTCGGGCATGGGCGCCCGGTTCGCCTTGTAGTCGGCGTAGAGCGCATCGCGGAAGGTCCCCCCCGGCCCGACGGCGTCGAACACGACGGCGATGTGCTCCGGCTTCTCATCCTCGAGCAGCTTGAGGAGGGCGACGACGAACCCGTAGGCCGCGCTCGTGTTGAGCCCCTTCGAGTTGATGAGGGGGCGGCTGATGAAGGCGAAGTGGGCGCGGTAGGCCAGCGCCATCGCGTCCACCAGGTACAGCCTTTCTTTTCTTGCTTCCGGTGGCTGGTCGGTGGCCGCCTCCGCCGTCTCCTCGGGATCGCCGTCGGCGGCCTGCTCGGGCGCGCCGTCGGGGGGCGTTGCGAGGGGGTTCTCGAAGAGGTCGGGCTGGTCGGGCATCGGGCGGGGCGAGAGCAATCGGGAGAACCTACCGCGCGGCGGTGACAGCGTTCCGGCAGCAAAGAGGGGTGGGCCAGGCCCCCTCCCCCTCCGGTAACTTCGGCCCATGCCCCAGCACACCCCCACGAGCGTCCTCGTCACCGGCGGCGCCGGCTTCATCGGGTCGAACTTCCTCCTCCGGATGGTGCCGCGCCACCCGGGCGTCCGCTTCGTCAACCTCGACCTGCTCACGTACGCGGGCAACCTGCTGAACCTGCAGGCCGTCGAGGACGCCCCGAACTACGCGTTTGTCCAGGGCGACATCGCCGACGCTGACCTTGTCGGCGGGCTATTCGCCGCGCACGGGTTCTCGACGGTCGTCCACTTCGCGGCCGAGAGCCACGTGGACCGGTCGATCCTCGATCCGCTCGCGTTCGTCCGGACAAACGTCCTAGGCACGGCCACCCTCCTCGACGCTGCGCGCCAGGCATGGCTGGCGGAGGGACCGCCTGGCGACGTCCGCTTCCACCACGTCTCCACCGACGAGGTCTTCGGCGCGCTCGCGCCCGGCGACCCGCCCTTCTCCGAGGTGACGCCCTACGACCCCCACTCGCCCTACTCCGCCTCGAAGGCCGGCAGCGACCACCTCGCCCGCGCTTACTTCGACACGTACGGGCTACCCGTCGTCGTCTCGAACTGCTCGAACAACTACGGCCCCTACCAATTCCCGGAGAAGCTCGTCCCCCTCATCATCGCGCGGGCGGCGGCGCTGGAGCCGCTGCCGGTCTATGGGAAGGGTGAGAACGTGCGCGACTGGCTCCACGTGGAGGACCACGCCGCCGCCATCGAGCGCATCCTCTTCGCAGGGGAAACCGGCGAGACGTACTGCGTCGGCGGCGGGGCTGAGCGGCGCAATCTGGAGGTCGTCGAGACGCTTTGCGACCTCGTCGACGAGGCGCTCGGCCGCCCGGCTGGGACGGCCCGCGCGGGCATCACCTTCGTGACCGACCGGCCCGGCCACGACTTCCGCTACGCGATGGACTTCTCGAAGCTGGAGCGCGAGCTGGGCTGGCGGCCCGCCCACTCGTTCGAGGACGGGATGCGCGACACCGTCCGCTGGTACCTGGAGCACCGCGACTGGCTCGACGCCGTGATGGACGCCTCCTACCGCGACTACTACGAGCGCCAGTACGGCGGGCGCGGATGAGACCGGAGATCCCCGCCCGGAAGCTGCTCCTCTTCGACATCGACGGGACGCTGCTCACGACGCACGGGCTCGGGCGCACCTCCGTCGCGGCGGCGCTCCGCCGCGTGCTCGGCCGCGACGTCCCCTTCGACGCCCTCTCGTTCTCGGGGAAGACCGACCCCCAGATCTTCCGCGAGATCCTCCGCCTGGATGCCGGGGCCGACGAAGGCACCTTTGAGGAAACGTTCCGCGCCACGCTCGACGCCTACCAGGAAGAGGTGCATGCCCGGGTCGGCGCGGCGGCGATAGAGGCCTTCCCCGGCGCCCAGGCCCTCGTCGAACGGCTGGCCGACGACGACCGCGTGGCGCTCGGGCTCGTCACGGGGAACCTCCGTGAGATGGCCTACCTCAAGCTCGACCGGCTCGGGCTGTCGTCGCACTTCCCCTTCGGCGCGTTCGGGTGCGACCACGAGGACCGGAACTGCCTCGTCCCCATCGCCGTCGAGCGCGCGGAGGCGCACACCGGCCGCCGGTTCGATCCTGCCGAGGTCGTCGTCATAGGGGATACGCCGCGCGACATCGCGTGCGCCCGCGCGGCCGGGGCCGTCGCCGTCGCCGTCGCCACGGGGCACGTCTCCCGGGAGCAGCTCGCTGCAGAGAACCCGGACGTGCTCCTCGACACCCTGGAGCAGTTTTCCTTCGGCGATCTGCCGATTTGACCTGGCGCTCCCCTAGCCGCCAAACCGCCGCAGCACGCGGGCGACCCCACTGGCGTAGCCGCCCCCGAAGTGCGTGAGGTGGTTCACGAGGTGGTACAGGTTGTAGACCTCGCGCCGCTCCTCGTAGCCCGGCTCCAGCGGCCACGCTGCGCGGTAGGCGTCGTAGAACGGGGCCTCGAAGCCGCCGAACAGCTCCGTCATCGCGAGGTCGGCCTCCCGGTCCCCCACGTACACGGCGGGGTCGATGAGCACCGCCCGGCCGTCGGCGGACGGAAAGGCGTTGCCGCTCCAGAGGTCGCCGTGCAGGAGCGAAGGGGTCGGATGGGCCGGCAGGAGATCGGAAAGTCGGTCGAGCAGCCGGTCTGCCAGGGCATCCCAGGCGGCGTCCCAGCACCCCTGCGCGCGGGCGAGGGCGAAGCGGGGCTCGAGGCGATGCTCGCGAAAGAACGAAGGCCAGTTCCCCCTCCATCCATTCGGCTGCGGGAGCCGGCCGATGACGTTGTCGGTCGGGAAGCCATACGGCCCCGCCTCGCCGCGCACGGGCGCCTTGGCCCGGTGCAGCGCCGCGAAGGCGACCCCGAAGCGCGCCCAGTAGGCCCGGTCAGCGCGACCCCGCTCGACCCACTCCGCCAGGAAGAAACCCGGCTCGCCGTCGGCGGCATCGCGGACCAGGAGCGGCTCCGGGACGAGGAGGTCCGGCCCGGCAGCGGCGCGGAGCACCCGCAGCCCTTCCGCTTCCTTCGCGAACGTCCGGCCGGCCGGGCCCTCCGCCCACTTCAGGAAGAAAGGCCCACGCTTCGTCTCTACGCGCGTGGCGTGCGCGATGCACCCCCCGCCCACCGGCGCCGTGCGCCGCACCGCCCCCACGACGCCTTCGACGGCCTGCCGCACCGGAGGCGAGAGGCTCACAGGCGGTAGATCTCCCGCAGCCGCGCGAGGATGGCGTCGGCCGTCCGATCCACCATGTCGTAGACGCGGTCGAACCCCTCGGGGCCGCCGTAGTAGGGGTCGGGCACCTGGTAGTCGCCGGGGTCAGGGTCGAACTCGCGGAAGAGGCGGACGCGCGTGCTGTGGTCGCCGTCGGGGTCGAGGTAGAGCGCGTCGTGGAGGTTGTGCTTGTCCATCACGAACACGTGGTCGTAGTGGCCGAGGTGCTCGCGCTGGAGGTGGCGCGCGCGGAGGGCTTCAAGGGAGACGCCGCGGCCGTAGGCGGTGCGGCGCATCCGCGCGTCGGGCGGCTCGCCGACGTGCCAGGCGCCGGTGCCGGCCGAGGCGATCTCGAACTTATCGGCGAGCCCGGCCGCCTCCACCTTCGCGCGGAAGACGCCCTCGGCCAGCGGGCTCCGGCAGATGTTGCCGGCGCACACGAAGAGGATGCGGATCGGTCGGTCCATCACGTCGAGGGTTTCCGTCGATCAGGGCCCCTGCCCAGCCGCCTGCGTCAACAAAACGCGGACGTGCGGGAGGGCGAGGGCAGGGCGGCGGGTCCACACCCACGAGCGGGGGTTGTTCCAGACGGGGTCGAGGTCGGTCACGACCCACGCGGCGATCCCGTAGTGCCGGGCCACCGCGTCGGCCGTGGCGCCCGACGGATCGGCGAACGCGCGGGCGACCGTGCGCGCGTGCGGGAGGTACCGCGCGGCAGGGA
>DASPKS010000177.1:0-27711 GCA_035628035.1 Rubricoccaceae bacterium | reverse complement strand
GCAGGTCGCGGCCGTCGTAGGTGACCGTCCCGCCGGTGACCTCGTACGCCGGGTGGCCGGCGAGCACCTGGGCGAGCGTGCTCTTGCCCGAGCCGTTCGGCCCCATCACGGCGTGGACCTCGCCGGGCTTCACGTCGAGCGAGAGCCCCTTGAGGATCTGGTGGTCCTCGACCGAGACGTGGAGGTCGTCAATCTGCAGCATCCGTATCCGAAAAAAAGAAAGAGGGGAGGGCGCGGGTCAGCCGACGGAGCCTTCGAGCTGGACCGAGAGCAGCTTCTGCGCCTCGACGGCGAACTCCATCGGGAGCTGGGCGAGGATCTCCTTGGCGTACCCGTTCACGATGAGGTTGAGCGCGTCTTGCTCCGAGATCCCGCGGGCCTGGCAGTAGAACAGCTGGTCCTCGCCCACCTTCGACGTCGTCGCCTCGTGCTCGACGTGCCCCGTCGCGTTCTGGATCTCGATGTAGGGGAACGTGTGCGCGCCGCACTTGTCGCCGAGGAGGAGAGAGTCGCACTGCGAGAAGTTGCGCGCGTGCGCGGCCTTCTTGCCCACGCGGACGAGCCCCCGGTACGAGTTGTTCGAGTGGCCCGCCGAGATCCCCTTCGAGATGATCGTGCTCCGGGTGTGCTTCCCGAGGTGGATCATCTTCGTGCCGGTGTCGGCCTGCTGGTAGTCCTTCGTGAAGGCCACCGAGTAGAACTCGCCGACGGAGTGGTCGCCCTTGAGGATGCACGAGGGGTACTTCCACGTGATGGCCGAGCCCGTCTCCAGCTGCGTCCAGGAGATCTTGGAGTGCGCGCCCTCGCAGAGGCCGCGCTTGGTGACGAGGTTGAGCACGCCGCCGCGTCCCTCCTCGTCGCCGGGGTACCAGTTCTGGATCGTCGAGTACTTCACCTCGGCGCGCTCGTGCGCGATGATCTCGACGATCGCGGCGTGGAGCTGGTGCTCCTCGCGCATCGGCGCCGTGCATCCCTCCATGTACGAGACGTACCCGCCCTCGTCGCAGATGATCAGCGTCCGCTCGAACTGCCCCGTCCGCGCCTCGTTGATGCGGAAGTACGTCGAGAGCTCCATCGGGCAGCGGACGCCCGGGGGGATGTAGCAGAACGAGCCGTCGGAGAAGACGGCCGAGTTGAGCGCGGCGAAGAGGTTGTCGGTGTAGGGCACCACGCTCCCCATGTACTTCCGCACGAGGTCGGGGTGCTTCTCGACCGCCTCGGAGAACGACATGAAGAGGATGCCCTGCCGCCCCAGCTCCTCCTTGAAGGTGGTCGCCACCGAGACCGAGTCCATCACGGCGTCGACGGCCACGCCGGCCAGCCGGGCCTGCTCGCCGAGCGGGATGCCGAGGCGCGCGAAGTCGGCCAGCACCTCCGGGGGCACGTCCTCCAGCCGCTCGTAGCGGGCCTTCCGGCCGGGCGCGGCGAAGTAGTGGGCGTCCTGGAAGTCGATCTCGGGGAGCTTCAGGTGGGCCCACGTCGGGAGGCCCTCCTTTGCCAGCCGCTCCTCGAAGTGGCGGAACGCCTTGAGCCGGAGCTCCAGCAGCCAGTCGGGCTCCTGCTTCTTCGCCGAGATGAACCGGATCGTGTCCTCCGTCAGCCCCTTGGGGGCGAGGTCGGACTCGACGTCGGTGACGAAGCCGTACTTGTAGCCCTGCTCGGCGACGTCCTCGAAGAAATCGTGCTCGGTGTAGCTCACGGGAAGCAGAAGAAGCGGCGGGAGGCGGTACCGCACGGGAGGGGCACGGTTCCCCTCCAGAAAGGCCCTCGTGAAGGCTTCACGGGCCCGAAACCGAAGGTTCTTGGAAGAGAAACCGCGCATTCGCGAGGTCCGTTTCTAAGTTCGCCCGGCCGCGCCTTCCGCCCACCCTGTTGCCGGGGAAGCCCCCGTGAAACTGCCATGACCGACACCTCGCCCATCGCCGTCACCGCCGCCGCCGCCGAGCGCCTCCGCGCGGTGGCCGCCAACGAGGGGACCGATCTCGGGCAGACGTTCCTTCGCGTAGCGGTGGTGGAGGGGGGGTGCTCCGGACTGACGTACGACCTCGGTTGGGACACGGTCCAGCGCGAGGGCGACCACGTTGTAGAAGAAGCCGGGCTCCGCATCCTCCTCGACCGCCGGAGCGCGCTCTACCTCGACGGGACGACGCTCGACTTCAGCGAGGGGCTGGAGGGGAAGGGGTTCCACTTCCACAACCCCCAGGCCGCCCGCACCTGCGCCTGCGGCGAGTCGTTCTCGCTCTGAGCTTCTGCAGTTCACCTCTGGCCCGAAGGAGAAAGGGGCGCAAGCGAACTCGAAAGGCTCCGAACCGATCTAGAAAGGGTCGGAGGCAAGTCGAAGCGGTTTCGAGCCTACCCGGAAAGGCTTTCGGCCGAACCGGAGAGGCTCGGGACGAATCCAGTTCGGGTTGGAGCCGAACCGAGTAGGCTCCGAGCTTCTCCGGAGAGGCTCCAAGCCTTTCTAATTCGGCCGGGACCCCCTGGATTTCGCTGATCTGGCCGGTTTCGCGCCGGCGGCGCCTCCCGCTGACGGCACGTGTCAGCGACGCAGGACTAGGTTGGCAGCCTCACCCAGCCCCACCTCCCATGCCTGACCTCACTTCCGTGCGTCTCGTCAGCGGTCTCGGCGGCGCGTTCCTGTTCTCCGCTCGTCCGAAGGAGCTTGCCGGCTGGTACGCCGCGCACCTCGGCTTCGCGTTCGAGGGCGACGGCGAAAGCACGTTCTACCAGGTCTTCTTCGCGCTCGACCCGGAGCGCCCCGACCGCAAGCTCGACACACACTTCGGCATCATGCGGGCGAACGAGGACTTCGCGCGTCCGGCCCCGGCCGAGGAGCCGGACTCGATGTACGGCGACCAGCCCTTCATGCTCAACGTCCGCACCGACGACCTCGACGCGCTCATCGCGCGCCTCGAGGCCGGCGGCGTCGCTGTCCTCCAGCGGCAGGATGAGTCCTACGGCCGCTTCGCCTGGGTGCGCGACCCCGACGGAAACCGCGTCGAGCTCTACCAGCCGCTCGCCGCTCCCTGAACAAAAAAAACCCCGCCGGCCTTACGGGGCCTGAGCGGGGCGCATGTGGGGGCAGCCGGGCGGGAGGCTGCCGACTTCCACTTAGGCCCTTTAACGGGCCGATCGGGCGACTGTTGCCCGGGGGCAGCGCCTTTACCCGGTCTTCACGCTCACGGCGCAGCAGTCGAAGCGGCCGTCGTATCGAGCGGCGGGGCCTCGTCCGTGCGCGTCCAGCGGATCCTGTCGCCGGGGATGAGCCCGAAGCGGTCCACGAACCCCGCCGGCATCTCGACGACGTACTGCGCGGGCCCCATCGAGGTCACGTTCTCCAGCGAGAGCGGCTCGGTGTAGGTGGCCGCGTTGAGGAGGGTCGAGTCGGCGCCGAAGAAGAGGATGTCGAGGGAGCGCGGCGTGTTCGCCATGTAGAACGCCTGCGGCTCGGCGCGGGGGAAGATGAAGAGCATCCCCGTGTTGGCCGGGAACGAGTCGCGGTCCATGAGCCCGCGCATCCGGAGGGAGTCCGTGTCGGCGACCTCGATGGCGATCTCGGTGATGGGCGTGCCGTCGGCGCGGAAGAACCGGAGCTGCCCGTCGATGTGCCAGGGAACGGAGCGGGGCGCCTCTTCGCGCGGGGCGTCTTCGTGGCAGGCAGCGAGGGGAAGGAGGAGGAGAGCGAGCAGTAGGACGCGCACGGAAGACGGAGGACAGAAGACAGAGGACGGAAGCTACCAGCGCTCAAACCAGTTTGAGCGCGACGGCGTCGGCCACGCAAGCCCCCTCTCGCGTCAGCCGGACGCGGTCGGTGACGGAGTGGATAAGCCCCGCCGCTTCGAGCGCGGCCAGCTCGGCGGGCTTTTCAGCGAGGAGGTCCACGCCGTAGTCGCGCTCCAGCGTGGCGAGGTCGAGCCCGGTGTCGAGGCGGCGGAGGCCGAGGAGGATGGCCTCTTCCGCGAGGGCGTCGGGGCCGAGGGGTTCGCGGGTGTCGAGCGGGAGGTGGCCGCCGGCGAGGAGGCCTTCGTAGCGGCCAAGGTGGCGGACGTTCGCCCATCGCTCGGCCTTTGAGCGCGTCGTCTTCCAGAAGGAGTGCGCGCTCGGCCCGAAGCCGAGGTAGTTCCGATGCGCCCAGTAGGCGCTGTTGTGGTTGCTCTCCGCCCCCGGCCGCGCGAAGGAAGAGACCTCGTAATGCCGGAGCCCTCGCGTTTCGAGGTACTCCATCGTGAACAGGAACCGCTCGCGGAGGGTGGTGTCGCCCGCCGGGACGACGCGGCCAAGGGCCACCTGCTTGCCCAGCGACGTTTGCTCCTCGACGGTGAGGCTGTACGTCGAGAGGTGGGGGGCGCCGAGGCGGAGGGCCTTCTCGAGGTTGGCGCCCCAGTGCTCGAAGGGCTGCTCCGGCAGTCCGAAGATGAGGTCGAGCGAGAACGAGGAGAACCCCGCCGCCGCCACGGCCTCCACAGCCGCCTCCGCCTGCGCGGCGTCGTGCGCGCGGTTCATCCAGCGGAGGTCCTCGTCGAAGAACGACTGCACGCCGAGGGAGAGCCGCGTCACGCCGAGCGCCTTCAGGCCGGCGAGGTACTCCGGGGTCACATCCTCCGGGTTCGCCTCGAAGGTGACCTCCGCCACGGCTGCCGTGTCGAAGTGCCGGTGGAGCGCCGCGAGGAGGCGGGCCACGTCGTCGAGGGGCAGCCGGGAGGGCGTCCCGCCGCCGAAGTAGATCGTCTCGATGGGCTCTTTCGGGCCGTACTGCCGCCCGTACGCCTCGATCTCCGCTTCCATCGCTCGCGTGAAGGACGCGGTGGGCGGCGACGTCACGAAGTAGAAGTCGCAGTAGATGCAGCGCCGCGCGCAGAAGGGGACGTGGAGGTAGAGGCCGGCCACCGGGCACCACGGGTTGGAGTCGGTCTTATTCGCGCCGCTCGTCGTCGATCCGTGCGCGCCCTATCTTCGCGGCGGTTTCCACGCCCCGCCGTGCTCGACTTCCACCACCTCGTCGGCCAGCTCCACGACTTCCAGGCGTACCGCCGCGCCGAGGACGAGCGCCATGCCGCTCGCCTCGCCCGCGCGCTCGATGCGCTTGTACGGTGCAGCCCAGGCTGGGAGACCCTCTGCGCGGACGTGCAGGCGGAGGCGGAGCAGGCCGGGTCGCGGAGCAAGCCCCTGCGCGGGCTCCCGTACTCCGCGCCGGACGGCTGCCACCCGTGCGGCGAGCGGCCCACGCCCGTGACGGTCGTCGCCACCGACGGGAGCCAGATCTACCCCGACCGCCACGTCGAGCCGGCCTGCTACCTCTTGAACATCGCCCGCGTCGCGCTCCACTACGGGACCGAGGAGCCCGTCGTGCTCGTGGCCGAGCCTGACCTCCGCTTCCGCCAGCGCGACCTCGACGACCTCGACCCCGGCGGCGAGGACGCCCGCCTCGACGTGACGGCCGAGGTCGTCTCCGCGCTTCGCGATGAGCTGGAGCTGCGCTGGCTCTTCGAGACGGCCTATGAGGAGCGTCGTCCCGCCCGGCCCCTCGTGGCGATGGCCGACGGCACCCTCATCCGGTGGATGCTCCGCGGGATGAAGCACCGCGCGCTCGAAGACCGCCTCGTGGACCGCTACCTCGCCCAGCTGGAGCGGTTCAGGGAGGAAGGCATCCCCGTCTGCTCCTACGTCTCGCGCCCGGCCAACACCGAGGTCGTCAACCTCCTCCGCTTCTATCTCGGCGAGGACGACGAGCGTCCCGAAGAGGACTCGCTGCGTGGGCTGCTCGACCGCCACGTGTTCGAGCGCGTGCTCGCGCCGGGGCAGCGCTCGGCCGTCTTCGCCTCCGGCTCGAAGATCCTGGAGCGCTACGGCGACGCGCACCACATCGGCTACTTCTACGTGCGCCTCCCGCACGAGGTGGCCCGCGTGGAGCTGCCGCACTGGGTGACGGAGCAGCCGGGGGTCGTGGACCTCGTCCACGCCGTCGTGCTCGACCAGTGCGAGAAGGGGGGCGGCTACCCCATCGCGCTCACCGAGGCCCACGAGCGCGCCGTCGTCCGCGCGCAGGAGAAGGAGATCTTCTACCGGATCCTGGAGCGGCAAATGCGCGGGGCCGGGCTGGCCGTGGGTATGGGCTCGGGCAAGACGTTCTCGAAGCGCGCCCCACGCGTCTGATGGCCGTGAGCCGGATCGCCGAAGTCATCGCCTCCAGCACGCGCGAGATCCTCGCCGAGGTGTGCAAAGGGGAAGAGGCGCCCGCGTTCGGGTCGTGGGTGGAGGTCGAGCGCGAGGACGGCACCGTGCTCTACGCGCTCGTGAGCCACGCCGAGGTGGGGAGCGTCGAGCCGGGGCGGCAGGCCGTCGCCCTCGGGATGGACCGGGCCACGCTCCGAACCGAGATGCCCCAGCTCGCCGAGCTCATCCGGACGACGTTCCGCGCGCAGGTGCTCGCGTGGTGGGACGGCCACACCCGCCGCGACGGGCAGCCGGTCCTCCGCCAGACGCTCCCGCCCCAGCCGGCCGGGCTCCACGACCCTGTCGTGGCGTGCGGACACGAGACGGTGGCCGCCCTAGGCGCCCCATGGGACTTCCTCCGCACGCTCGCCCGCCACCCCGACCCCGCCGTCCCGGCCGACGACCTCCTCGTAGCCGTGCTCTCGGGCGTCTACCGGGCTTCCGGGCAGGGAGAAGAAGGCCGCCGCGCGCTCCTCAACGCCGGCCGCGCCCTCTCCCGCCTCCTCGACGACGACCACGAGCGCCTCCAGTCCATCCTCCGGCGCGTCGCCTAAAAGATCACACCGGTGCGGAAGGGGAGGAGCACCGTGGTCTCCGTCTCGCCGATGACGAGGGAGGGGTCCACCTCGAAGTAGAGCGAGGTGTCGCGGAGGGGGAGCGCCCACCCGATGCCCGCGTGGATCGTCGGCGCCCCGTTCACGTCCTCGTCGGAGAGCGGCACGATGCCGCCGAACCCCCCGAGGAGGTAGCGCGCCCACCGCGCGCGGGGGAGTGTGAGGATGGCCGAAAGCTGGGGGTTCAGCGCGTACGCCGCGTCGTCCTGCCCCCGGAGGACGAACCCGATGGCGCCCACGTCGCCGGCGAACGAGAGGTCGGCGTTGACGGGGACGGCCACGCGGGCGCGGAACCCCACGCCGAGCCCCTCCGGCACGATGTCCTGCCCCGGCGGGGCGAGCGTGAAGTCAAGCCCGACGCCGAAGCGGGGATCGACCCGCTGGGCGCGGGCGGGCACGACGAGGGCGAAGGCGAGGGCGAAGAGGGGGAGGAGGCGCATGGGAGAGGGGGGAGCCGACGGGAGAGAGGCCGCGCGGGACTTCGGCCAAGTTACGCGTGCCCCTGCCGGCGCCCGGCCTGGCTGCATACCACCCCCCTAGGCGGAACCCGTTCTTCGTTCTACATTCCGGCGCTCCAGCGCCCCTTATCCGGGCGGCCGGCCCCTTTCCCTCACCCATCCCCTTCAGCCATGCGCACGACAGCCTTCTACGCCCTCCTCGTGGGCGGCCTCTTCCTCGCCGCCTGCAACCAGGGCGCCCGCCCCACCAACAACGACGACGGCGGGAACGACGACAACACCGAGGAGAACGGCTCCGCTTCGAACGAGGACCGCAACAACGAGGATCGCGACCGCGGGCCCGAGCGCCAAACCGAACGCGGCACGCTGGAGTCGGGCGACCAGACCCTCCGCAGCGGCGAGTTCGCCGACGAGCACAAGGTCCGCCTTGAGGCCGGCCAGACCATCGACGTCCGGATGACCTCGTCCGACCTCGACCCCTACCTCATCCTCCGCTTCCCCAACGGGGCGGGCCAGGAGGACAACGACGACTACGACGCCTCCTCGGGGACGGAGGCCCGGATCCGGTACGAAGCCACCGAGAGCGGGCTCTACAGCATCCTCGCCACGACGTTCCAGCCCGGCGAGTCCGGCGACTACACCGTCACCTACGAGATCTCCGAGGGGGATTCGGGCGGCTCCGACGACGCCGATGACACCGGCGACGGCAACCCCGGCTCCGGCAAGCCCGTCCCCGACGGCGGCGACTCCGATAGCGAGGGCGGCGGCGGGAAGTAAGCCCTGCGTTCCGTTCGGCCGGACACTGGGACAGTACCCCTGACCCGGTGTCCGGCCGTCTCCGTTTGTGGGGCTGCGGGTACAATTGCCGCCGTTCCACCCGATATTCCCCGCTGCATCGTTCCTGGGGGGAGCGCGGGGCTGGCCGTGGCCGCCCGGCGCGAACCCGTGACCAACCGCATGCTGGCGATGATCCTCTCGCTGCACCGGCCCTCGCGCCTGTTCTCCCCCTTCCTCCTCGTCCTCTGCTGCACCGGCACCGCCTGCGGGCAGGACACCCGGAATGGCCGCCTCGAGCGGGGCGACCGCACGCTCGACAACGGCGAGTACTACGACGAGTACACCCTCGACGTGGAGGCCGGCCAGTGGGTCGAGCTCGACATGACCACGGAGGACTTCGACCCGTACCTCGTCCTCGTCGCCCCGTCGGGCGAGAACGAGCAGAACGACGACTTCGAGGGCTCGCGGAGCCGCTCCTACCTCCGGCATCTTGCCGAGGAGAGCGGGACGTGGCGCGTCCTCGCCACTTCGTACGCGGGCGGCGAGACTGGCCGCTACCGCCTCCGGATGGAGGTGGAAGGCGGCGGCGGTCGGACGGTGGCCGCCTCGAACGACGAGGAATCGGGCGTCCGCTTCGAGCGGGGCGAGCTCCGCAACGGCGACGAGACCCTCACGTCCGGCGAGTACCGCGACGAGTACACGTTCCAGGGCCGCTCCGGAGAGTCGGTCGTGATCGAGCTCCGCTCCGGCGACTTCGACCCGTACCTCATCCTCAAGATGCCAAACGGGGAGCAGCTCGACAACGACGACCACGAGGGCGACCTCACCCGCTCGCTGATCTCGACGACGCTCCCCGAAGACGGCACGTACCGCGTGCTCGTGACGACCTACGAGCCCGGGGAGACCGGGGACTACGACCTCTCGATCCGGGGCGGCTCGGGCGAGGGCGGCGCCGGCCGGTTTGCCGCGGCGCGGGGCCGCCGCCAGGAGCGTGGCGACCTCGCCAGCGGCGACGAGACCCTCCGCTCGGGCGAGTTCTACGACACGTATACCTTCGAGGGGGTGCCGGGCCAGCGCGTCACCATCGACCTGCGGGCCGACGACTTCGACCCGTACCTCATCCTCCAGCCCCCGCGGGGGGATCAGGTCGACAACGACGACTTCGAGGGGAACGTCCACCACAGCCAGATCGCCCTTGACCTCAGCGAGGCGGGCACGTACCGCGTGCTCGTCACCTCGTACCGCCCGGGCGAGCGGGGGGCCTACAACCTCGCGATGGACTTCTCCGGCGCCACGCTGGCCGAAGACCATCCCGGCCACGACGACCCCGGTCAGGACATTGTCCACCTCGCCGATACGCGCGATGCCTCCCGCCTCACGCTCAACCAGACGCTGACGGGCGCCCTCGACCGGGGCGACCAGCTCCTCTCGTCGGGCGAGTTCGTGGACGTCCACACCTTTGATGGGGAGGCCGGCGAGCCGGTCCGGATCGAACTCACCTCGACCGCGCTCGACCCCTACCTCATGGTGACGACGCCGAGCGGCGAGCAGATCGACAACGACGACGCCGAGTCCGGCTCACGCGACGCGCGGATCGAGATGGTGATGCCCGAGACCGGCCGCTACCAGGTCCGCGCGACGAGCTACAGCGCGGGGGAAACGGGCGCCTACCGCCTCCGCATCTCCCAGCTCGACGCCATGCGGCCCGATCCCCCCGCCACCACCCGCATCGTCGGGCTGTTCGTGGGCCTCTCCGACTACGGCGGGCGCACGTCGAACCTCGACTACACCGCCGCCGACGCCGGCCGCGTTCGCGACGCCCTCGTGCGCGGCACGGGGATGCGCCCGAACGACGCCATCGTCCTCACCGACCGCGAGGCCACCGTGGCGCGGTTCCGCCAGGCCATCGCGGACCTCTCCCGCCGCGCCGACGAGCGGACGATGTTCGTCCTGTTCTTTTCCGGCCACGGCGACCAGGTGCCGCGCGGCGGCGTGCAGGACGCCGACCCCGACGGGAAGGACGAGACCATCGAGCTCTTCGACGGCGCCATCCGCGACGACGAGCTGGCCCGGATGCTCGACGGCCTCCGCGCCGGCCGCCAGCTCATCGTCCTCGACGCGTGCTTCTCGGGGGGGTTCTCGAAGGACCTCATCACGCGGCCCGGCCGGATGGGGCTGTTCTCCTCGGAAGAGGACATCGTCTCGGCCGTCGCCACCAAGTTCGAGGCGGGCGGCTACCTCTCGTACTTCTTCGCCGACGGGCTCGCCCAGCGGCAGGCCGACGAGGACCGCAACGGCGCCGTGACCGCGCTCGAGCTCTCGACGTACCTCCACGAGCGGTACCGCGGCGACGTGCGTGACTCCGGGACCGAGGTCATCCGCGCGCGGGAGACGCGGCTGGGCCACCAGCAGCTCGTCGTCGACCGCGGGAGCGTCGGCCCGTTCGACACCCTCTTCCTCGTGAGCCGGTAAGCGCGTAACCCCCCACGGCACGCGCCGTAGCGGGAGCCCCCACCCCTCCGCTTCCTTGCCATGCCCCCTGACGGCTTCTTCGTCCTCGCGACCCTCGCCATCGTCTTTCTGGGCTTCCCAGCGGTGGTGATCTCGGGCATCCGCAAGCTCAAAGAGGCAAAGTGGCAGGCGCTCGGGCAGGGGGAGGGGATGGGAGCGAGCGAGCTACGCCGGCTCATCCGCGACGCCGTGGAGGAGGCCAACGCGCCACTGCTCGAGCGGGTCGAGGCGCTGGAGGCGCGGGCCGTAGCTACCCGGCTCCTCGAAGCCGCGCCGCCCCGCCCGGGCGAGCCGGCGGCACTCTCCGAAACCGAGCGCGAAGCACTCGCCCAACACGGGCTCGACGACCTCAGCGACTGGGAAGCCGCCCCCGCCCGCACCCGCACGCGTGCCTGAGCGGCCCAGCGCGCCCGACGACGCTTTCTGGGCCGACCTCGCGCGCCGGCCCTGGCGCCGCGTGAAGTGGCGCCGTACCGTCGCCTCGCCCGCCGCGACCTGCCTCGTCTACGGCACCCCGATCCACCGCGTGGGCACGTACTACCTCCGTCCGGCCTACACCGACGGCGCGGTGTGGCTCTCGCAGCGGGCCTACGACGAGATGGTGCGCCGCACGAAGGGGCCCCGGGCCTCACGGCGCTACGGCCCTCCCAGGGAGGAATGAGCCCTAGCGCCCGCCGCCGCGGCCGTTCGTCGTGCTGTCCGCGGCGTCCTCGGCGTCCTGGATCGCCTCGCCCGCCTCCTGGACCTCGTCGTTGTTGGACGGGGGGGGGCTGATGGGGGGACGGTCGCCGGTGGCGACGGGCGGCGCCACGCCGTCGTCCTCGCTCACGGGCACATTGGCGAAGTAGTAGACCTGTCGGCGAGGCCCGAAGAACTGTACATACATCTGCGACGCCGTCAGGGAAAACGCCATGTAGCCCGAGGTGCGGACGGCGAAGAGGGTATTGGGCGTCTGCCGGATGCCGCGCGTGAGCGAGCCGCCGCCGGAGAGGAAGTAGTGGACGGGGCTCCCGTCGCGCTTGAGGTGCTGGAGGTTGTGGTCGTGCCCGCAGATGTACGCCTGCACCCGGTGCCGCTCCAGGATGGGGACGAGCCGCTCGATGAGCTCGGGGCTGTCGCGGTACCGGGAACTCCCGACGTACACGGGGTGGTGCCCGAAGACGAGCTTCCACTGCGCCTCCGAGCGGGCGAGCGTGCTGTCGAGCCAGCGGTACTGCGCTTCAGGGTTCCAGTGCCCGTTCGGGTCGTAGCGGCCACGGATCTCACCGTCGACGAGGGGCGTCGTGTCGAGGAAGACGAGGAGGACCCGAGTGGAGTCGTCCATGTCCATCTCGCTGGCGTAGTAGTTCGCCGGGAGGTACCACCGCCGGCTCCGCTCGGTGTACTCGATCTGGGGGCCGACGCGCCCCTGCCAGTCGTGGTTGCCGAGGGTCATGAACCACCGCTCCTGGAGCGCGGAGGCGGTGTAAATCCGCTCGAAGGACGTCTCGAACTTGTCGTCGTCGGCGGAGCGGACGCCGCTGGGGTAGAAGTTGTCGCCGGTGGAGACGAAGAACCGCGCGGCGATGGAGTCGGCCGTGACGGCCATCGCCTCCGCAACGGCGCGCTGGCCGAACCGCCCGTCGCGCCCCCAGTCCCCGATGACGATGAAGTTGAACGCCTCGCGGGAGAAGGGGTCCGGCGTCTCGTCCGGTCCGAGCCCCGGCACGTTCGGGGCGAAGCAGCCCGCCGCGAGCGTGGGGAGCAGGGCGAGGACGAGGAGGAGGCGCGACATGCAGGCCGGAGACGAGGGTCGGGAATGTAAGCGCGTCCGTTCAGTTTGTTCTTCGCCCCCGGCCGATGGCGGGCCTTCGGGAAGGGCCCCCCGAGGAACCCGGCCCTTAGCGCACGACCTCGAACGAGGCCCCCACCGGCGCCTCGAACCGGATGTGGTTCCCCCCCCACGTGAAGGGGACCGGTCGCCCATCGATGTGCACCGCCGCCGGCTCCCGGTCTATCCCGAACACGACGACTTCCCACCGCCGCCATGAGGGGAGGAAGGTGCCTTCGACCGTACACCGGACGGTAACGGCCTTACCGGCTGCTTCGCACTCGAACGTCGCGAGGAAGTAGCCGCCGTCGAGGAAGGCCCACCCGTCGCCGGCGTCCTCGTAGAGCCGCGCGGTGAATGCGCCCGGCGTGGGGTAGACGTGGAGCGCGAGCAACTCGACGGGCTCGCCGGTGTGCTGAACGACGGGCTGGAGGGGGACGACCGATCCCGCTCGCGCATAGAGTGGGATGCGGTCGAGTGGGGTCTCGATCCAGAACGTCGAGCGCCCGTCGAGCCGCTCGCCCGTGTGGAAGTCGAACCACCCGCCGGGGCTCCGGGGCAGGTACACCTCGCGGCTCCTCTGCCCCGGCTCGACGACGGGGTGCACGAGGAGCGACGGCCCGATGTAGAACCCCAGCGGCGACGTGCGGCGGATCGTCTCGTCCGAAGGGTGGGCGAGGGGGAGGGGGCGGAGGAGGGGCGCGCCCTCAGCGGTAGCCTCCCACAGCAGCGTGTACCAGTAGGGAAGGAGCCGGTACCGGAGCTCGATGGCCGCGCGGCAGATTATTTCTACCTCCTCGCCAAACCGCCAGGGCTCCTGGCGCGCGGTGTCGACGGCCGAATGGTTTCGGAAGAGGGGAAGGAAGGCGCCGAGCTGGGTCCACCGCGCCATGAGCTCGCCGTCGGGCTCGCCGGAGAACCCGCCCACGTCGGCGCCGGCAAAAGCAAACCCGCTAACGCCGAGGGAGAGTGTCTGCTGGATAGCGAGGCGGAGGTGGTCCCACGTGGCCGTGTTGTCGCCGGTCCATGTGGTGGAGAACCGCTGGGTTCCGGCGTAGGCCGCGCGCGTGATCGTGAACGGCCGCCGCTCGGGGTCCAACCTCCGCAGGCCCTCGTAGGTGGCCCGCACCATCTGCATTCCGTAGACGTTATGTGCGCGCGCGTGGTCGCCGCCCTCGCCCTCGAAGGCGTGGCGCACGTCGAGCGGGAACGTGCCGGCCTCCTCCTCGCTCCCGGGCGCGCTGAACACCGCCGGCTCGTTCATGTCGTTCCAGAACCCCGCCACGCCCTGCCGGACGAGCGCCTCATGCAGCGTTCCCCACCACGCGCGGACCTCCGGGTCGGTGAAGTCGGGGAAGTAACACGGCCCAGGCCATACGTCGCCGACGAAGGGGATGCCGTCTGGGTTGGTCACGAAAGCGTGGCGTTCGAGCCCCTCGCGGGCGACGGCATAGTCCATGTCGTCGGCTTTCACACCGGGGTCTACGATGACGACCGAGCGGAAGCCATCGGCGCGGAGGTCGGCGATGAGGGTGCCGGGTTCGGGGAAGGCCGCGTGGTCCCACGTGAACACGCGGTAGCCGTCCATGTAGTGGATGTCGAAATAGAGGACGTCGCAGGGGAGTGCCCGGCGGCGCAGCTCGGCGGCCACCTCGCGAAGGTCGGCTTCGTCGAGGTACGAGTAGCGGCACTGGTGGTAGCCGAGCGCCCACTTCGGCCAGAGCGGGGGACGGCCGGTTAGCCGCGTGAAGGCGCGGACGAGGTCGAGCGGCTCGGCGCCGCCGAAGAAATAGTAGTCGAGCGGGCCGCCGTGGGCGTGGTAGCGGAGCCGGCCCTCGTCGTCGGCGCCGAGGTCGAAGGCGACGCGGTGGGGATTGTCGAAGAAGAGCCCCCAGCAGGCGTCCTCGGCGAGGCCGAGCAGGAACGGGATGGACTTGTAGAGGGGGTCGGAGCCGCGCGCGTAGCGGAAGGCGTCGGTGTTCCAGTTGGTGAGGCGGTGTCCGCGGCGGTCGAGCGTGAGGGGCTTGTCGCCCAGGCCGAAGAGCTGCTCCCCAGGGCGGAGCCGCTTGCTGCAGGCAACGGCACGGACGACCCCGGGCTGCCCGTTGCTGCTTCCGTCCCAGGCCACCCCGGCTTCGTCCTCTTGGAGAAGCCGCCCCTTGGCGTCAAAGAACACGAGGCGCAGGGCTTCGCGTGGGGTGCGCACCGTGAGCGCGGGGGAGTGCAGGGTGACGCTGCCCTCGTCCTCTTCGAGATCGAACCGCGAGGGACCCGGCCACGGCGTCTCAGGATCAAGCGCGTAGGAGAAGCCCGCGTCGAAGCCCTGCCCTGGCGGCGCCAGGCGCACGTGCACTACCTCATCGGCAAGGAATGATAGGCGCAGCTGGGCCCCCTCCGCGCTGTGGAGGATGACCCCATCCGGCAGGGGCTCCACGCGGGTGACGGGGCCGAGCGGGGTGAGGCCGCCCGCATCGGTGAGGGTGCGGGGCGGGGCCTCGGAGGGGAGCACCTCACGCATTGCCGACCTTCAGCTCGCCCACGTCGGTTCGCGTGCGGATGCGGAGGTAGCGACCGTCGGCCATCACGCCCCTCCCCGCTTCGACGAACGCCTCGGGGTCGTCGAAGACGGGGAGTGCGTGGCCGTCGGCCGCGACGGGAGGCGTCTCCGCTTCGAGCCCGGGGCGGACCACCTGCCACTCGAACGTGCGGTAGGGGAGGGCGTAGCGGCCGTCGCGGTCCACCTGCAGCCAGAGGCCGTATTCCATGACCATGCGGACGGAGAGGCGCAGGAAATCGCCCTGCTCGTGGGCAAACGAGATCCCATCGTCGAAGTAGACGCTGCTCTCGCCGGTGCCAGGGTACACCCGGAGGACGAGCACGTCGGGGACGAACTCCTCGGTGTGGAGCATGAGCGGGTGGAGGGGGACGACCTGCCCGGCCTTCGCGAAGAGGGGGAGGGCGTCGAGCGGGGCCGGGACGGTACGCACCCCGCCACCCGCTACGCGCTCACCAGTCCCGAAGTCGAACCATCCTCCGGGCACGTCCGGGAAGAAGACTGCGCGGCTCCGCGCGCCCTCCTCCACGACAGGGGCGGCGAGGAGAGATGGGCCGGCGTAGAACTGGTCGTCGGCGGCGTGGACGCGAGGGTCCTCAGGGTGTTCAAGGAAGAGCGCTTTCATGGGCGGAACGCCCGTCGCGCAGCAGTCCACGAACGCCGTGTAGAGGTACGGCAGCAATTCGTAGCGGAGCGCGAGGTAGCGGCGGCAAATCGCCTCAACCTCGTCGCCGAAGCTCCATGGCTCCTGCTCGGCGATTTCCTCGTGGGAATAGTGCGTCCGCATGAACGGGAAGAAGACGCCGGCCTGCATCCAGCGCGCGTACAGTTCAGGCGAAGGCCGTCCAGCGAACCCGCCAATGTCGGGCCCGCAGAAGGCGAGCCCGGAGGCGGAGAGGCTCTGGCAGATCTGGAGGGAGAGGAGGAGGTGCTCCCAGGTGGAGACGTTGTCGCCCGTCCACGCGGCGGCGTAGCGCTGGCTCCCGGAGAAGCAGGCCCGCGTGAGGAGGAACGGTCGCTCGTTGGGCTTGAGCGCGCGGAGCCCCTCGTAGGTGGCGCGCGCCATGAGCAGGCCGTAGACGTTGTGGGCCTCACGGTGGTTGGTCGGGCCCGTACCCCGGTCGGCGAAGGCGAACTGCACCTCGTCGGGAAAGTCGCGCCCTCCGAGGATGGCCGGCTCGTTCATATCGTTCCAGATCCCGCTCACACCCGCGTCGAGGTAGTGGCGGTGGAAGGCGCCCCACCACGCGCGCGCCTCCGGCTGAGAGAAGTCGGGCCAGTGGACGTCGCCGGGCCAGACGGTGTCGGTGAAGAAAGAGCCGTCAGGGTTCGTGCAGAAGAGGCCGCGCTCCACGCCCTCGCGGTAGGCGAAGTAGCCGGCGTCCACCTTCACGCCGGGGTCGACGATGACGACGGAGCGCACCCCGAGCGTGCGGAGGTCGTCGTTGAGCGCGCGGGGATCGCGGAACGCCTCGGGGTGCCATGTGAAGACGCGGAACCCGTCCATGTGCCCGATGTCGAGGTGGATGCACTCAAGCGGGAGCCCGCGGCGGCGGAACTCGTGGGCGACCCACCGGGCGTACCCATCGTCGTGGTAGTTCCAACGGCTCTGGTGGTAGCCGAGGCTCCACCGGGCGGGCATTGGCTTGTGGCCGGTGAGGTCACAGTACCGGCGTAGCGGGGTCTTGAGGTCGGGCCCGCCGGTGTGCGGCCCTGCGAAGACGTAGTAGCGAAGCTCGCCGCCCTCGCTCTCGAAGGTGAACCCGCCGCCTGCCCCTGCGCCGAGGTCGAGCGTCGAGCGGAAGGTGTTGTCGAAGAAAAGGCCGTAGCCAACCCAGCTCCCGGCGCCATCCGGATGGAGACCGAGGAGGAAGGGGATCGACTTGTAGATGGGGTCCTGGGCGGGCGCGTAGGCGTAGGTGTCGGCGTTCCAGAAGGTGTAGCGCCGCCCGCTCCGCTCAAGGGGGAACGCTTTGTCGCCCAGCCCGAAGAACCGGGCCTCCGGTGGAAGCTGAAAGGAGGCGCGCACGAGGTCGCTGGCGCCCCCCTCGCGCGGGGCCGAGGCCGGGCCATCCGCATCCTGGAGGAACGGGCGGCCGTCGGGCGTCTCGAAGGCGAGGCGGCACGGGGCTTTCGAGACGCGAAGCGTCATGGCGGTCGTCCGCACCCGGAGCCCTTCGCCCTCCTCCTCCACGGTGATGGGGACGGGGTCCCACGACCGGGTAAGGTCGAGCGCGTACGAGAAGGGGGAGTCCTGCGCGTCGGCGCCATGCCCGCTCCGGCGGAAGTCCCCGTCCGGTGCGTACCGCACGCGCGCCACGTCCTCCGCGAGGAAGGTGACGGCGAGGCGGGGCCCGCCGACATCGAGGACGAGCGTGCTGCCCCGCACTTCGAACCCGAGGAGCGCGCCGGGACCAGCGAAGGGGAGCGCAGGAAGGGCCGGCTGCGGCGCGGCCGGCGGGGCGGCGCCCGCCGGGCGGTAGGTGCTCATTCGGGAGGAGGGCGCGGGTGTAAGCGCTTAACCCGCCGATGATACTCCCGCCCCTTGAGGCCATGCAAGGTGCTTAAGCGAGCGTGCGGAGGGCCGTCGACGTGCGTTTGAGCTGGCCGAAGTGCCGGGCCGCATGAGCCGCCAGAAAGCGGAGGGTGCTGGCCGTCGTCAGCGGCCCGGCAACGGGGTGGCGGACCAGGGCCGCCCGCTCCAGCGCGGGCGGGAACGCTTCAGCCAGCGCCCGCCACCCCGCGCCCAACGCCGTCCACTCTGCGCGGAGGGTTTCCCAGGGCGTCTCGCCGGTCGGGTGGATGGGCGCCTGCTTCGGCGCGCGGACCTTTACCGGTGCCCGCGTGACCGCCATCAGGGCCACCGCCTTCCAGCGCGAGGCGCGGCCGATGTCTCTCCGGGCCTCGCCGGCTTCGACCTGCCGTCTCAGCCCCCGCAGCATGGCGCGCTCGGCGAGGAAGACGTGCTCGGCGATCTCGAGGGGCGACCAAGCCTCCGCGCCCGGGCGGGCAGCGCGCACTGCGCGGGGCAGCCGGTCCATCGCGGCGACGAACCGCTCGCGCTCGTGGTCGAGGCGGCTGACGAGGGGGCCGAGATCACGGGACATCGGGGGCGGCGATGGGTCGCCCCCGAAGGTAGCGCCCTTCAGGCCGCGTTCTTCGACAGCGGCCGTAAAGGCTTGCCTTTCGCCGCCGTGCGGGGATGGACCGTACGGAGGTGGCCTTCCAGCCGCGCGAGGGCGTCGGTGTACCGCGACCACGCGGCGGGGTCGCCCGCGAGCCAGTCGGCGCGCGCCTGGGCGAGGGTGCGGGAGAATAGGGGCGAGGTAGGGCTCATGGCCGGATCGGGGGGTTCAGCACGGGCCTGGGCAAGCACCCTGCCGAGGAGCTGGAAGCCTCTGGAGCCGGCGGGATTCGCCTTTGCCGGGGTAGAATGGGAACCCGAGAGGCTCCATCTGCGCCCTCATCCCCAATGTCTGTCCCTGCTCGCTCCATGATCGCTGAGCGCGTGGCGGAGGTCCGCGAGCGGATCGACGCCGCCTGCGCCCGCGCGGGCCGCGACCCCGCTGGCGTAACGCTCGTGGCCGTCACGAAGACGTTTCCCCCTGACGTCGTCCAAGCCGCCGCCGAGGCGGGGCTGCGCGACTTCGGGGAGAACCGCGTGCAGGAGCTCGTCGCCAAGTCGGAGGCGGTCCCGGGCGAGGCGATGGGCGGGCAAGTCCGCTGGCACCTCATCGGCCCCCTCCAGCGGAACAAGGCTCGCGAGGCCGCTGCCCGGGCCGACCTCTTCCACGCGCTCGACGACGTGCGCACGGCCGAGGCGCTCGACCGGCGGGCCGAAGCGGCCGGGCGCGTTCTCTCCTGCCTCGTGCAGGTGAACGTCTCGGGGGAAGGGAGCAAGTCGGGCGTGCCCCCCGCGGAGGCGCATGCGCTCCTCGAGCGGGTTGCCGCATTCCCCCGACTCCGCATCGAGGGGCTGATGACGATGGCCGCGTTCGTGACGACAGCCGACGAGTTGGAGCGCGTCGTACGTCCGCAGTTCCGCCACCTCCGTGAGGTCGCCGAAGCATGGCCGAAGGACCACCCGGCCGTCCAGCTTCACCACCTCTCGATGGGGATGAGCGGGGACTACGAGGTGGCCGTAGAAGAGGGCGCCACGCTCGTCCGCGTGGGCACGGCGCTCTTCGGCGAACGGACCTGAAGGGCCACCGCGTGCCGTACCTTGGGCCCGCGTGACGAAGCCCGCCGCTGCCCGATGAAGCTGTCCCCCCTCGATATCCGCAAGCACCAGTTCGAGCGCGCCTTCCGCGGGTTCGACCCCGACGAGGTTCGCGCCTTCCTCACGCAGGTGGCGCGCAACTGGGAGGAGCTGCTCGACGAGCAGCGGCAGGCCGAGGAGCGCATCCGCGAGCTGGAGATGAAGCTCCGTCACTACGAGAAAGTGGAGATGGCGCTCCAGGAGGCCCTCGAGACCGCCCGCGACACGGCCCGCCGGAAGGCCGAGGCCGCCGACCAGCAGGCCAAGCTCGTCATCGAGGAGGCCGAGCTGCGCGCGCAGCGGATCGTGCAGGACGCCGAGCAGGAGCGGTACGGGCTGCGGCAGGACCTCGCCCGCCTCAACCACCGCCAGCACCAGGTGGCCGCGCGCCTCCGCGCCTTCCTCATGTCGGAGCTGGAGATGCTCGCGCAGTTCCAGGGCGACGACCCCATCGGATTCATCAAGCTTGTCGCGGCGACGGAGAAGCCGGAGGCACTCCCGCTCCCCCCAGCCCCCGCCCGCCTCGACACGCCGATGTCGGGCGGGCCCGGGTCTGACGAGCCGGAACTGGAGGAGCCCGCGCCGTTGTCCTTCTCCGAGCCGCTTGAAGAAGAGCCCGTTCCCACGGCCGGAGTTGCACCTACGCCCGACCTACAGGCTACAGGCGACAGCCGCGCGTCGGAGCCCGGCCTGGAGGCGTGGGTCCGGCCGGAGGCGCCGCCCGCCTGGGGTGCGGCGCTGTCGGAGATCCCGCTGGAAGAGGAGGCCCCCGCCGCCGAGGCCTCCCTGCCCTCGACCGAAGGCGCTGCCGAAGAGACCGCCGAGCCGCCCCGCGAGGGGACCGAGCGCGAGATCGAGGAGTCGACGTTTGCGGCGAGGCCGGACGAGGAGCCCGCGCCGCGCACGCTCCACGACCTCCTCCGCGATCGCGAGGTCGCCTCCGAGCCGCCCCGCCGGTCCGACCGGTTCTTCGACCGGCCATTCCTGCGGAACCCCTTCCGCACGCCGGACCCCCCGCCGCCAGCCCCGGAGGCCGAACCCATCCCCGGTTCCGACGCCGCGCAGGGGTGGAGCCTCCGCTCGGTCGTCACGGGCGAGGCCGAGGAGGCGCCGCGCACGCTGACCGCGTCCGAGGAGGAGAAGGAGCGGATCCGCCGCATCCTCGAAGACCTCGACTGAGCGCGGCGATGGCGTTCGACCTGGACGCGTACCGCCGGCAGGTGGCCGAGGCGGCGGACCACCTCCGTTCGTTCGTCCCTGCCGAGACGCGCATCGGGCTCATCCTCGGCACCGGGCTCGGGCGCCTCGCCGACGAGATCGAAGTCGAGCACGCGCTCGACTACGACGCGATCCCGCACTTCCCCGTCTCGACCGTCGAGAGCCACCACGGGCGGCTTCTCGTCGGCCCGCTTGGCGGCGTCCCCGTCGTGGCGATGCAGGGGCGGTTCCACCTCTACGAGGGGTACACCGCACAGGAGGTCACCTTCCCCGTGCGGGTGCTCCGCGCGCTCGGCGTCGAGACGCTGCTCATCTCGAACGCCGCCGGCGGGATGCACCCGCTCTTCCGGCGAGGCGACCTCATGCTCCTCACCGACCACATCAACCTCCAGGGCGCCAACCCCCTCACCGGCCCCAACGCCGACGAGTGGGGCCCGCGGTTCCCCGACATGAGCGAGCCCTACGACCGGGCGCTCCGCGACGTCGCCGAGCGGGCCGCGCTGGCGCGGGCGATCAAGCTCCAGCAGGGGGTGTACGTCGCCGTCGTCGGGCCCAACCTGGAGACGCCGGCCGAGTACCGGTTCCTCCGCGGGATCGGCGCCGACGCCGTCGGGATGAGCACGGTCCCGGAGGTCATCGTGGCCCGCCACATGGGGATGCGCTGCTTGGCGATCTCCGTCATCACCGACGAGTGCTTCCCCGATGCCTTAGAGCCGGTGTCCATCGCGGACGTGCTCGCCGCCGCCGCCGAGGCCGAGCCCAAGCTGACGGCGCTCCTGCACGCCGTCGTAGAGGAAATCGGAACGAAGGCGGCCTGAGCGGCCGGGGGGTGGCGGTATCTTTTAGGCTCTTTCCGCCGCCCGCCCGATGCCCCGCTACCCCGAGGTCCAGACCGCCTCCAGTGCCTTCGACCACCCCGCCGTCGAGCGGGCGGTGCTGGAGCGGTGGGCGCAGGAGAAGACGTTCGAGAAGAGCGTCGAGAAGGAAGCGCCGAACGGGCACTTCGTGTTTTACGAGGGCCCCCCCACGGCCAACGGGAAGCCGGGCATCCACCACGTGATGGCCCGCACGGTTAAGGACCTCTTCTGCCGCTACAAGACGATGAAGGGGTACCGCGTAGACCGCAAAGCGGGGTGGGACACGCACGGGCTCCCCGTCGAGATCGAGGTCGAGAAGGAGCTGGGGCTGGAGGGGCGGCACCAGGTGGAGGCGTACGGGATCGCGCGCTACAACGCGGCCTGCCGCGAGAGCGTCCTCCGCTACAAGGACCTCTGGGACGACCTCACCGTCCGCATGGGGTACTGGGTGGACCTCTCCGACCCCTACGTCACCTTCCACAACACGTACATCGAGAGCGTGTGGGCGCTCCTCAAGCGGATCCACGAGCAGGGGCTGCTCTACCGGGGCTACAAGAACCAATGGTACAGCCCGGCCAACGCGACCGTGCTCTCCTCGCACGAGGTGTCCCTCGGCTACAAGGAGGTGCAGGACCCGTCGGTCTACGTTCGCTTCCCCGTCGAGGGGGAAGAAAACACCAGCTTCCTCGCGTGGACGACGACGCCGTGGACGCTCCCCTCGAACGCTGCGCTCGCCGTCGGCGAGAAGATCCCCTATGTAAAGGTGCGCGTGGCGCAGGACGGCAGTGAGGAGTTCTTCTACCTCGCCGAGGCGCTGCTCCACGTGCTCAAGACGGACTACGAGGTCATCGGGCGCATGGCGGGCGCCGAACTCGTTGGCAAGCGGTACCGGCCCCTCTTCGACACCTTCCTGAAAGAGCACGGGCCCAACGCCGCGTGGCGCGTGTATGCCGCCGACTTCGTCTCGACCGACGACGGCACGGGCATCGTCCACATCGCCCCGGCCTACGGCGTCGACGACTCGATCCTCGGACAGCGCGAGGGGCTCCCCATCCTCAACCCCATCACGAAGGACGGCCGCTTCGACGACCGCTTCCCCTTCATCGCGGGCGACTGGTTCAAGGACGCCGACAAGAAGATCGCACGCGACCTCCGCGAGCGTGGCTCGCTCTTCCGGCAGGAAACGTATCTCCACAACTACCCTCACGACTGGCGCAAGGGCACCCCCCTGATGCAGTACCCCGTCGAGAGCTGGTTCATCCGCACGACGGCCAAGAAGGACCGGCTCATCGCGCTGAACCGGACGATCAACTGGCAGCCGGAGGGGATCGGCCAGGGTCGCTTCGGGCAGTGGCTGGAGAACAATGTGGATTGGGCGATCTCGCGGATGCGCTTCTGGGGGACGCCGCTGCCCATCTGGGTCTCCGACCGCGACCCGGAGCAGGTGGAGGTCATCGGCTCCATCGCCGAGCTGATGGAGAAGGTGGGCGGGACGCTCCCAGAGGAAGCCGTCAACCCCGACCTCGGCGGGCTCGACCTCCACCGCCCCTACGTCGACGCGCTCACCTGGCCTGACGGGAAGGGCGGCACCATGCGCCGCGTCCCCGACCTCCTCGACGTGTGGTTCGACTCCGGCGCGATGCCCTTCGCGCAGTGGCACCACCCCTTCGAGAACGCGCAGCGGTTCCGCGACAACTTCCCGGCCGACTTCATCGCGGAGGGGGTGGACCAGACGCGCGGGTTGTTCTACACGCTCCACGCCATCGCCACGCTCGTCGAGGACTCCGTGGCCTACGAGAACGTCCTCGTCAACGGGCTCGTCCTCGACGCCGAAGGGGAGAAGATGTCGAAGTCGAAGGGGAACACCGTGGACCCCTTCGCGGCCATCGAGGAGCACGGGGTGGACCCCATCCGGTGGACGATGATGGCCTCGTCGCCGCCGTGGGAGAACTCCCGGTACTCCGACGCCGCCATCCTCGAAACGCGGCGCGGCGTCTTCGGCACCCTCGTCAACACGTACCGCTTCTTCGCGCAGTACGCCAACCTCGACGGGTTCGACCACACCACCACGCCGGCCGTGCCCGTCGCCGAGCGGGCTGAGCTCGACCGCTGGGTGCTCTCGCGCCTCGCCAGTACCGTGCGCGAGGCCGACGAGGCCTATGCCGCCTATCACCCGACGCGCGCCGCCCGCGCCATCGAGACGTTCGTGGACGACCTCTCGAATTGGTACGTCCGCCGTAGCAGACGCCGCTTTTGGAAGGGTGAGGACGACCGCGACAAGCAGGCCGCCTACCATACCCTCCACGCGTGCCTCGCCACGACGGCGCAGCTCATGGCGCCCCTCGCGCCCTTCTTCGCCGAGTGGCTCTACGGCAGCGTGATGGGCGACGAGACGAGCGTACACCTCACGGACTTCCCGGAGGTCGACGCCCCGCTCGATGCCGGCCTGGAACGCAGGATGGGGCTCGCGCGGACGGTGGCCTCGGCCGTCCTGGCCCTCCGGAACGAGGCTGGCCTCAACGTCCGCCAGCCGCTGGCGCAGGTGCTCGTCGTGACGGGGCTCGGCGGCGTCGAGGAGGCAGACCTCCGCGCGATGGAGGGGGTTATCCTCGACGAGGTGAACGTGAAGCGGCTCGAAACCGTCGGCCCGGAGAGCCCGCTCATCGAGAAGACGGCGAGGCCCAACTTCAAAGTGCTCGGCAAGAAGCTGGGCCCCAAGATGAAGGCCGCGCAGGGTGCCATTACCGCGCTCGACACCGCCGCCCTCACGCGCTACGAGACGGAAGGGACGCTCCCGCTCACGCTCGACGGGGAAGAGGTAGTCCTTGAAGCAGGCGACTTGGAGATTACCAGCCGCGGCCTCGACGGGCAGCTCGTTCTTCAGGAGGGCGGCGTGACGGTGGCCCTCGACCCCACGCTGACCAACGACCTCCGCGCCGAGGGGCTCGCCCGCGAGTTCATCAACCGCGTCCAGAACCTCCGGAAGAAGGCCGGCTTCGACGTGGCCGACCGGATCGTGGTTACCTTTGCAGCCCCGCCCGACGCCGGGGCCCTCGACGACGCCGTCCAGGCCCACGCCGAGACGATCCGGAACGAGACCCTCGCCCTGACGTTGGACCGCGCCGCTGCACCGGACGGGGACACGGTGCAGACGGTGGACCTCGGCGGCACGCCCGTAACCATTGGCGTGCGCCGCCTCAACGGCGCCTCCTGAATGCGAGGCGCCGGCCCTTATTGATCCCCTGATTTCGACTCCGATGCCCACGAAAGAAGCGAAGGCGCTCACGAAATCCCCGCTCTCCAAGAAGGACCTGGAGATGTTCCGCAAGCTCCTCGAGGCGAAGCGGGTCCAGGCGCTGGAGGAGATCGAGGCGATGCGGGAGCAGATCGAGGACCAGCGCGAGCACGAGGGCGACTCCGCCTACTCGTTCCACATGGCCGACGCCGGCACCGACGCGATGGAGCGGGAGAAGCTCTACCTCATGATCGCGCGGCAGCAGAAGTACGTGGGCTACGTCGACCGCGCGCTCGACCGCATCGCCAACGGGACCTATGGGATCTGCAAGGTCACGGGGAAGGCGATCCCGAAGGAGCGACTCCTTGCCGTGCCGCACACAGAGATCTCTATGGAGGCGAAGAAGAAGCAGCAGAAGGGGCGAGGCGGCGAGTAACGACCTGCTGAACGGGGGAGACCGAAGGCGTATGAGACGGTTGCCTTGCCACGTTCTCCTGTAGCGTACACCCTTCAGCCTCCCCGATGCGCGTTCTCTGGGCCGCCCTCGCCGTCGCCGTCGTCGACCAGCTCACGAAGGTGTGGGTGCGGACGACGATGCTCCCGTACGAGTCGATCCCCGTCGTCGGCGACCTCTTCAAGCTGACGTTCACGGAGAACCCGGGGATGGCGTTCGGGATGACCGTCGGGAGCAAGCTGTTTCTGACGCTGTTCTCGATCCTCGCGACGGGGCTCATCGGCTTCTACCTCTGGCACGTCCGGCGTGGGCCATGGGGGTACCGCCTCTCCCTCGCGCTCATCCTCGGCGGCGCCCTCGGCAACATCATCGACCGCGTGTTCTACGGCGTCGTGTGGGGGTATGGCCCGCTCCTCTACGGGAACGTCGTGGACTTCCTCCACCTCGACCTCTACCGCGGCTCGATCCCGGCCGAGATCCCGCTCGTCGGCGGGCGGCCCATCGCGCTGTTCCCCATCGGCAACGTGGCCGACCTCGCCATCGTGGGCGGCGTGGGCGCCATCCTCCTCCTCCAGCGGCGGTTCCACCGGGCGATGGAGGCGCAGGCCGCCCAGGCAACCCAGCCGCGCCCTGTGGCCGAGCGCGTAGGCGGTGAAGCCCCCGTGCACCCGGAACCCGCCGCGACGCCCGCCGTCGAGCCCCCCGGCGCGGCGCACCCCGGCGCTGCCTGAGCCCCCCTCGACGGGACAGGACGTGGACCAGCAGCGGATCCGCAACTTCTGCATCATCGCCCACATCGACCACGGGAAGAGCACCCTGGCCGATCGGCTGCTGGAGAAGACCGGCACGCTCTCCGACCGCCAGATGCAGGCGCAGGTGCTCGACTCGATGGACCTCGAGCGCGAGCGCGGCATCACCATCAAGAGCCACGCGATCCGGATGACGTACCACGCCCGCGACGGGCACGCGTACGTCCTCAACCTCATCGACACCCCGGGGCACGTCGACTTCACCTACGAGGTGAGCCGTGCGCTGGCCGCCTGCGAGGGCGCCATCCTCGTCGTGGACGCGGCGCAGGGGATCGAGGCCCAGACGATCTCGAACCTCTACCTCGCCCTCGGCGCCGACCTCGAGATCATCCCGGTACTGAACAAGGTGGACCTCCCGAGCAGCCGGCCCGAGATCGTCGCGGAGTCGGTGACGAACCTCATCGGCGGGGATCCGGCCGACGTGCTGAAGGTCTCAGCCAAGACCGGCGAGGGCGTGGATGAGGTGCTGGAGGCCATCGTCCACCGGATTTCCGCGCCGAAGGGCGACCCGAACGCCCCACTGAAGGCGCTCATCTTCGACTCGAAGTACGACACCTTCCGCGGGAGCGTCGTCTACGCCCGCGTGTTCGACGGGACGCTCCACCGGGGCGACGCCATCGAGTTCATGGCGACGGGCGCGCGCTACAACGCCGAGGAGATCGGGACCCTCCGGCTCGGCCAGCACCCTGCTACGACGCTCCGGGCGGGCGAGGTCGGCTACGTCATTGGTTCCGTGAAGGACGTCCGCGACACCCGCGTGGGCGACACCATCACGCACGCGCGGAACGGGGCCACCGAACCGGTACCGGGTTTCCGCGAGGCCAAGCCGATGGTCTTCAGTGGGCTCTACCCCACCGACGCCGACGACTTCGAGGACCTCCGCGCGAGCCTCGACAAGCTCTTCCTCAACGACGCCTCGCTCTCCTTCGAGCCGGAGACGAGCGTGGCGCTGGGGTTCGGCTTCCGTGTGGGCTTCCTCGGGATGCTCCACATGGAGATCGTCCAGGAGCGACTAGACCGCGAGTTCGGCCTCGACATCATCACGACGATGCCGAACGTCCGCTACACCGTCCGGCTCACGGACGGGAGCGAGGTGTCGGTCGAGAACCCGAGCGAGATGCCGAACCCGGGGCGGATCGCCGAGATCCGCGAGCCCTACATCAAGGCGCAGATCATCACGCCGACGGCGTACATCGGGTCGCTCATGCAGCTTTGCCAGGAGCGACGCGGCGTCTACGTCAACACGGAGTACCTCGACCCTGAGCGCGTCGACCTCCAGTACGAGCTGCCGCTGGCCGAGGTGGTGTTCGACTTCTACGACAAGCTGAAGTCGGTCAGCCGCGGGTACGCCTCCCTCGACTACGACTTCCTCGACGAGCGGCCCAGCCACCTCGTCAAGCTCGACGTCCTCCTCAACGGCGACCCCGTGGACGCCCTCTCGACCATCGTCCACCGCGACAAGGCGTACGAGATGGGGCGGAAGCTCTCGCAGAAGCTGAAGGAGCTCATCCCGCGGCAGCTCTTCGACGTGGCGATCCAGGCCGCCATCGGGACCAAGGTCATCGCCCGCGAGACGGTGAAGGCGCTGCGGAAGGACGTGACGGCGAAGTGCTACGGCGGCGACATCAGCCGGAAGCGGAAGCTGCTGGAGAAGCAGAAGGAGGGGAAGAAGCGGATGAAGCAGGTGGGCACGGTGGAGGTGCCGCAGGAGGCATTCCTCGCCGTGCTCGCGATGGGGGAGGGGTGATGGCAGGAAAGGGAGAAAGGGGGAAAAGGCGAAAGGAGGAATGGACGCCTGTGCTTCGGCAGGCTGCGCTCATTCTTCCTTTCACCCTTTCTTTCCTCCTCCCGCTCTCGCGCGAAACGCGGGCGCAGCCCGACGTGGTGGAGCTCCTCCGCCGGCAGCGCCTGGAGGCGCGGTTCGGCGAACTGATGGTGATGCT
>DASPKS010000176.1:0-8819 GCA_035628035.1 Rubricoccaceae bacterium | reverse complement strand
CCTCGTCGGCGCTGGCTACGGCGGGCCGGCCTCGATGGCCGCCACGCTCCACGTCGGCGACGTCGCGGAGTGACCCCGGCGGCCGAGCCCGCTCCCGAGGCACCCCCCTGCCGCCCGGCCCCGCGCCGGGCGGCTTTTTTTATCCCGGCCGCCTCCGTCAGTCCGCCTCGAACGCGGTGATGGTGTAGTCGAGCTCCTCGTCGGCGATGCGGACGTTGTAGTCGATGTAGAGGGCGGCGGGGAGGCCGGTCTCTGGGACGTAGCCGACGAAGACGCGGGTGGTGTCGCCGTCGAAGGCATCCTGGAGGAGGGCGAAGATCTCCTCGACGGTGTCCGGCGGCCGGGGCTCGATGATGGGCACCTCCTCCTCCTCGCGCGTGACCTCCATCTGTACGGGCCGCCCGTCGCGGACGGCCACGCGGTAACGGTACAGGTGGCGGAGGCAGATGCACCGCTCGAGGAGGTCGAAGCGGTAGTCCTCCACGCCCTGCGCGTTCCACCGCGCGCGGTACAGGGCGAGCCCCGCTTCGGTCGTGTCCTGGACGAGCGCGTTCAGGTTCACCGCCGCCGGGGGGTCGATGGGGCCGGACACGTCGTCGCTGCCGGTGTCGCAGCCAATGAGGAGTAGCGCCGCCGGAGCGGCGAGAAGGAGGGCGCGCAGGTGCATCGGGAGAGGAGCAGGAGGAGAAGGGCCAGGCCCGACCGGCGTTGAGGGCCTGTTCTATGCCCGACGGGGGAAAACCGATCCCCTCTCAGCGCGGCGTGAGCGCCGGGACGTGGTACCCGATCTCCTCGTCGGCGATCTGGGTGCTCTCGTCGATGAAGAACTCGACGGGGTAGCCGAGCGCCGCGTCGTACGTGGCCACGACGCGCTCGGCGCTGCCGGCGTAGGCCCCTTCGAGGAGCCCGAACAGCTCCTCGATGGTGGGCACCTGGGCCACATGCTGGTCGGCCGGCTGCCCCTCTCGCGTGACGCGCACGATGCGGTCGTTCTCGACCTGCACCTCGAAGGGGCCCCTGTACTCCTCCGGGCAGAAGCAGTTGCGCTGGAGGGTGAACGTGTAGTCGTCGAGCCCAGCCCGTTCCCACCGGGCGCGGGCCTGCGCGAGGTCGCGGGGCGTACGTCCGCCTGCGCCCGGGCCCCCGATGAGGATGGCACAGCCGTTCGCGAGGAGGAAGAGCACGAGGAGCAGGGGCCGGTTCATAGGATCAGCAAGGGCAGGGCCAGTACAACGCGCGGCGCGCACCGGATGGTGTGCAGGGATTCCTCACCCGAGGTCGGAGAGGTTGACGCGGAGCTTTTCGAGCTCCGCCCGGGCGTCGGCCGCCTTCTGGCGCTCGCGGGTAACGACGTCCTCCGGCGCCCGCGAGATAAACCCTTCATTGGCCAGCTTCGCCTCGACGCCCTTCAGGAACCCCTCCTTCTGCGCGATCTCCCTGGCGAGCCGCGCCCGCTCGGCGTCGAGGTCGATCATCCCGGCCAGCGGGACGAACACCTCGTGCCCCTGCACGACGACGGCCGCTGCCGCCGCCGGCTTCGCGAGGCCGGTGCCGAGCTCCAGCGCCTCGACGCCCGCCATCCGCTCCACAATCCGCCGCTGCGCGGTGAGGGCGGGGACCAGCTCGGCGTCCGCCAGGCTCACGGCCGCGCCGATGCGGCGGCCCGGCGGCACGTTGTACTGGCTGCGCACCGACCGGATGCCCGTCACGACGGCCTGGATCAGCTCGAACAGCTGCGCGGCTTCCACGTCGGTCTCGGCGGCGTTCGCCGCGGGCCATGACGCCACGACCAGCGCGTCCCGCTCGCCGCGCGGGCGGAGGCGGTGCCACATCGCCTCCGTGATGAACGGCATGAACGGGTGGAGCAGCCGGAGCATCCCCTCGTACACCTCCGCTGCCAGCGCCAGCGCCTCCTCGTCCATCGCCTCGCCCGGCGCAGGCTTGACGAGCTCGAGGTACCAGTCGCAGTAGTCACGCCAGAAGAGGTCATAGAGGAGGCCGAGCGCCTCGTTGAGGCGGTACCGCGCGCACGCGTTGTCGACGGCCTCGACGGTCTCGTTGAGCCGCGTGAGCATCCAGCGCTCGACGAGCGACAGCGCCTCGAACGCGCGCGTGCGGCGGTAGTCGCGGCCCTCCTCCATAAACCGCCCGAACACGTTGAACGCATTCCAGAGCTTGTTCGCGAAGTTCCGCCCCATCTCGAACTTCGACGGGTCGAGCTTGATGTCCTGCCCCTGCGCGCACAGGAGGACGAGCGAGAAGCGCACAGCGTCGGCGCCGTACTGCTCGATCATGTCGAGGGGGTCGATCCCGTTGCCGAGGCTCTTCGACATCCACCGGCCGAGCTTGTCCTTCACCATGCCGGTGATGAACACGTCGCGGTAGGGGGCCTGCCCGGTGAAGTGGAGCCCCGCCATGATCATCCGGGCGATCCAGAAGAAGAGGATGTCGTAACCGGAGACGAGGACCGTCGAGGGGTAGAACTTCTTCAGGTCCTCCGTCTCGTCGGGCCAGCCGAGCGTGGCGAAGGGCCAGAGCCACGAGGAGAACCACGTGTCGAGGACGTCCTCGTCCTGCACCATCCCCGGCGCGGGCTGGTCCACGCTCACCACGAAGTCGCGGCCCTCATCGATCTCGCCGTCCGGCGTGGTGTGATACCACACGGGGATGCGGTGGCCCCACCAGAGCTGGCGGCTGATCGTCCAGTCGCGGACGTTCTCCAGCCAGCGGAAGTACTCGTTGGCCCACCGCTGCGGGTGGAACGTGACGGTGCCGCTGCGCACCGCTTCGAGCGCGGGCTCGGCGAGCGGCTTCATCCGCACGAACCACTGCCGCGAGATGAGCGGCTCGATGACGGCCTTGCTCCGGCTCGACACGGGCACCGTCCCTCGGTACGGCTCGGTCTTCACGAGGAGCCCCTGCGCCTCCAGGTCGGCGACGATCCGCTCGCGCGCGGCGTCGCGGTCCAGCCCGGCGTAGGCGCCCGCCGCCTCGTTCAGCGTGCCGTCCGGGTTCATGATGTTGAGGACAGGGAGGCCGTGGCGCTGTCCGATCTCGAAGTCGTTCTTGTCGTGGCCCGGCGTCACCTTGAGCGCGCCCGCGCCGAACTCCGGCGAGACGTGCGCGTCGGCGAGGAGGGGGACGAGGCGGTCGGTGGTGGGCACGCGCACGCGGCGGCCGACGAGCGCGCGGTACCGCTCGTCGTCGGGGTGGACGGCCACGGCGGTGTCGGCTGGGATCGTCTCGGGCCGCGTCGTCGCGATGGTGACGTGCTCGCCGGTCTCGTTGCCCGCCTCGTCCACGACGGGGTAGCGGACGTGCCACAGGAAGCCGTCCCGCTCGACGTTGTCCACCTCCTCGTCAGAGAGGGCCGTGCGGTTCTCGGGGTCCCAGTTGACGAGGTAGTCGCCGCGGTAGATCAGCCCCTCCTCGTAGAGCCGCACGAAGACGGTCTGGACGGCGCGGGTGAACCCCTCGTCCATCGTGAACCGGCTGCGGCTCCAGTCGGCCGAGTCGCCGAGCTTCCGCTTCTGCTGGAGGATGATGTCGCCGTACTCGGCCTTCCAGTCCCACACGCGGTCGACGAACGCCGCGCGGCCGAGGGCGTGGCGGCTCGTCCCCTCCCCCTTCAGCTCGCGCTCGACGACGTTCTGCGTGGCGATGCCGGCGTGGTCGATCCCGGGGATCCAAAGGACCTCGTACCCCTGCATCCGCCGCATCCGGATGAGCGCGTCCTGGACGGCGTCCTGGAGGGCGTGGCCCATGTGGAGCCGGCCGGTCACGTTCGGCGGCGGCATCGGGATGACGAACGGGGGCTTCCCGGAGGCGGGGTCGGCCCGGAAGAAGCCGCCCTCCTCCCAGAAGGCGTACCAGCGCGGCTCGACGGCCGTCGGGTCGTACGCGGTGGAGGTGGCCGGGGCGGCCGGCGAAGCAGGGGCGTCGGTCGGTTCAGCCATGGGACGCGCGAAGGGACCGCTCAACGATAACGCACGGCCGCCCCTCCCGGTCAGGAAGGGCGGCCGTGCGCAGGGTTTTCACCGGGCCCGCGCCCGGCTTACTTACTCCATCGCTTACTTGACGAGGGAGACGCGGAGGGCGTCCTGGAACGTCTCGCCCGTCACGCGGACGACGTAGAGCCCGCTCGCGAGCGCCGCCCCGTCCACCGCGAACGTCCGCGCGGCGTCGGCCTCCATCGCCCCCGAGAACAGCGTGGAGACGCGCTGCCCGAGCGCGTTGTAGAGGGCCACGGTGACGTCCTGCGACTGCGCCACGGAGAGGGAGAACTGCGTCTGGGGGTTGAACGGGTTCGGGTACGCCTGCGTGAGGAGGTGGCTCCCCGGCGTCTCCACGCCGGCCTCGACCGGCCCGAACACCTCCGACTGCCCGTCGAAGTCCACCTGGCGGAGGCGGAAGCTGTGCGTGCCGGGGAGGAGGCCCTCGGCGGTGTACGCGTACGTGTTCGCCTCCGTCGTCGTCCCGTGCCCCTCGACGAAGGCCAGCGTCGTCCACGCGCCGCCGCGCTGCATCTGGACTTCGAACCCGGCGTTGTTCGTCTCGGAGGCCGTCTCCCACGCGAGCGTCACGTCGCGGCCGCTCACGGTCGCCGCGAACGAGGTCAGCTCCACCGGCACCTCGGCGCGGAAGGCGGCCACGATGGGAGCGGCATTGTCCATGTGGTGCGAGTTATCAGCGAGGGTGGCGTCGCCGATGGGGCGGCCCTGGTAGAGCACGTCGGGGTCGGAGTAGTACGGGATGCGGGGGCACGACTGCCCCTGCGAGGTGCACGCGTCGTTGTAGGCGAGCACCGTGCGGAACCGCTCGGCCGGCACGGACGAGGGCCCGGCCAGCCCGTGGCTGTACGTGAACGGCGTGTTGCTGTTGTCGACGAACCGGTCGTGGCGGGCGCCGAAGTTGTGGCCGAGCTCGTGGGGGAACGTGATGTTGCTGATGGCGCAGCTCCGCGTCGAGACGCTGAAGGCGCTCGTGTGGAAGCCCGGGTTGAGCGGGTCCATGAGGTACGCCACCCCGCACACGTCAGTCGAGTTGTTGATGAGGGCCACGAGGTCGGCGCCGTACGTGTTCCGCCACGTGTGGACGATGTCCATGATCCCGTCGCTGGTGTTGCGGAGGCGGCTGAGGTCGGTCGAGGAGGAGCCGGCCTCGGTGTAGGCCACGGGCGAGGAGTACACCAGCCGCGCCGTGTGGGGGAGGCCCACGTTCGCCATGGCCGTCTCGAAGAGGTCCACGGCCTGCTGCATGTACGCCGGGGCGCCCGCACCGAGCGCCGTCGCGACGGCCGTGGTGTAGACCACGAGGATGTCGAAGTTCTGCGGGACCCTCATCCCCTCCGGCAGGTCGGGGGGCGTCCACGGGGGGCCGCCGACGGGGATCGCGTCGTCGGTCTCGGGGAGGGCAGCCTCGTTCAGCTCGTAGAGGAGGGACGCCCCGGCGGCCGTCGGCTCGAGGACGTACGTCCGCCCCTCGTAGACGAACCGCCCCACGACGTGCCCGTCGACGACGGTGAAGAGCGCGGAGCCGCCGGCGGTGCCGAACGTGCCGTCCCAGGCGAGGTGGCCCGGGTGGTGCCGCCGCACGCGCTCGCGGACGGCCACGGCGTCGGCGTCGGGGAAGAGGTCGAGGCGGAGCTGCTCCGGCGCGGCCAGCACGCGGGCCGCGTCGACGGACACGAACCGGTAGCGCGCCACGGAGGGCCGCTGCGCCGCCTCGTAGGCGGCCTCGGTGTCGGTGGGTTGAACGTCGCGGAAGAGCCCCTCTTGGGGCTGCGCCGCGAGGGCGGGGGCGAGGAGGAGGCCGAAGGCGGCCACGAGAAGGCGAAGCATCCGAGCGGAGGGCAAGGGGAGGGCGGGAAGGTAATGGTTCGGCGCGCACGGCCCAACGCCTCCGCGTGCTTTCTCGGCGGGTCGGACCGCCAGCCCTCCCTCGGCGGGCCCGCCACGCGGGCGTAGATTCGGCGCCTGCCCCCTGCATGCCCGTGCCGACTCCCCCGCCCGCCCCGCCGTCCGCCTCCAGCGAGCAGGACCGCGCGCTCGTCGTGGCGGCGCTGGAGGGGGACCGCCGCGCATACGACCGCCTCGTCGTCAAGTACCGGGAGCCGCTCACGCGCCACGTCAGCCGCCTCGTGCGGCAGCAGGAAGAGATTGAGGACCTCGTCCAGGAGACGTTCATCAAGGCGTTCGCCTCGCTCCCTTCGTACTCCCCCGACTTCGCGTTCTCGACGTGGCTCTACAAGATCGCCACGAACCACGCCATCGACTTCCTCCGGCGGAAGAAGCTCGCCACCACCTCTATCGATAAGCCGATCGCGACGAAGGACGGCGAGGTCCAGCTGGAGCTCCCCGACACGACGTGGCGGCCCGACCGCCACGTCGTGGCCGACGAGCGGCGCGAGCTCATCGCGGAGGCCATCGC
Source organism: Rubricoccaceae bacterium (assembly GCA_035628035.1). GTDB lineage: Bacteria > Bacteroidota > Rhodothermia > Rhodothermales > Rubricoccaceae > DASPKS01. The sequence goes on along the minus strand of DASPKS010000176.1, from coordinate 2,390 downwards.
GCGGCTCCCGGAGAAGTATCACCGCGTGATCGTGATGCGCCACCAAGAGGAGCGCTCGTACGAGGAGATCGCGGAGGCGCTCGACCTCCCGCTCGGCACCGTCAAGGCCCACATCTTCCGCGCCCGCGCGCTCCTCTACAAGTATCTCAAAGACCGGCGGGACGACCTGTGAGAAGGCTAAACGCTGAAGGATGAATGCTGAAGCGGGCGGATCAGCCCTTCCAGCGTTCGGCATTCCCCCTTCAACGTAACCTGCGGCGGCGCCCCGGCGTAGGGGGCGGTTAATGAGCCGATTCCGCCGCCTCCTCCGCTCGCGGGGCCTCTGGCCCCATCGCCCCCCGCGCGGGGGGCTCCTCGTCGCGCTCGGCGTGGCCATCGCGGTGGCGGTGAGCTCCGGCGGGGGCTGCCGGAAGAACGCGCAGGAGGTGCCCGCACCTCCCGAGATGCCGGGGCCTCCCGGCGTGCCGCAGCCGCCCGAGCCGCCGATGCCCCCCCCGCCGCCCGGCGCTGCCCCGGAGGCCGTGCGCGGCACGGACTACTTCGAGGTACCGCGCGCCGGCGAGCGCCGGATCCGAGCCGACTTCGACCTCGCCCTTGGCCGCGTCGAGGTGGCGCAGGCCGAGCCGGGGTTCCTCTTCCAGGCCGAGGTGGCCCTCGTCGGGCAGGGCATGCGGCCCCGGTTCGAGAGCCGCTCCGACGGCGAGGAGGCCGCGGTGTCGCTGAGCCTCGACGGCCACGACGTCTCCCTCCGCGGCGTGCGCCGCGGCGAGGGCAACCTCTGGCGGCTCTACCTCTCCCACGAGGTCCCCCTCGACCTCGAGCTCCAGCTTGGCGCCGCCGAGGCCGACCTCAACTTCTCGCGCGTCCCCCTGTCGCGGCTCGACCTCCACAGCGGGCTCGCCCAGACGCGCCTCCGCTTCGGCGCCCCCAACCCCATCCCGATGGCGCGGCTCGACGTGGAGGCCGGGCTCGGCAACTTCACCGCGCATGGGCTGGGGAACGCCCGCTTCCGCGAGTTCTCGTTCGACGGCGGCGGCGGCCGCTTCGTCCTCGACTTCCGGGGCGAGGCGCTCGTCCCCGGTGCCCGCGCCGAGGTGGACGTGGGGCTGGCCTCGCTCGTGGTGGTGGTCCCGGGGGGCCACCCCGTCGTGCTGGAGGCGCCGTCCTCGTTCGCCACGCACGTCCGCGTGCCGCGCGCCTACGCCGCGCGGGGGGAGGGCCGGTGGGTCAGCCCCGAGGCCGCCCGCCGCCCCGACGCCGCGCTCCACCTCACCATCGACGCCGGGCCCGGCAACGTCGAGGTAAAGGAGGAGTAGCCGGGAAAGGGGGACGTCGGAGGTGGAAGGTTCGCGGCGCGCACGGTAACCTTCCTGGAGACCTCCCACCCTGCCCCCGACCCCGTGATCGAACGCTACACGCGCCCCGAGATGGGGGCGCTCTGGACCGAAGAGGCGCAGTACCAGAGCTGGCTCGACGTGGAGCTCGCGGCCTGTCGCGCGTGGAGCGAGGCGACCGGCCTCATCCCGGCGGCGGACGTCGAGGCGCTCTACGCGAACGCCCGGTTCGACGTAGCGCGCATCCACGAGATCGAGGAGCACACCCGCCACGACGTCGTCGCCTTCACGCGGGCGGTCTCAGAGACACTCGGGGAGGAGCGGAAGTGGGTCCACTACGGGCTCACCTCCTCCGACGTCGTCGACACTGCGCTCTCGCTGCGGCTGCTCCGAGCGAACGCGCTCCTCCGTGAGGGGCTGCACCGGCTCGCCGGCGTGCTCGCAGCGAAGGCGAACGAGCACCGCTACACGGTGATGGTCGGCCGCACGCACGGCGTCCACGCCGAGCCGACGACGTTCGGGCTCAAGCTGGCGCTGTTCTACGCGGAGGTACAGCGGGACGTCGAGCGGTTCGAGGCGGCGGCCGAGGGGGTCCGCGTGGGGAAGCTCTCGGGGGCCGTCGGCACGTTCGCCCACATCCCGCCCGAGGTGGAGCGGCGCACGTGCGAGGCGCTCGGCCTCACCCCCGCGCCGATCTCGACGCAGGTGCTCCAGCGCGACCGCCACGCTTTCTACATGGCGACGCTCGCCCTTGTCGGCGCCACCCTCGAGAAGATCGCCGTCGAGCTGCGGCACCTCCAGCGGAGTGAGGTGCTCGAGGTGGAGGAGGCGTTCGGGAAAGGGCAGAAGGGGTCGAGCGCGATGCCGCACAAGCGGAACCCCATCTCGTCGGAGAACCTCACGGGCGTGGCGCGGCTCCTCCGGGGGTACATGGTGAGCGCCTACGAGAACGTGGCGCTCTGGCACGAGCGCGACATCAGCCACTCGTCGGTCGAGCGCGTAGCGTTCCCGGACGCTACGATCCTGCTCGACTACGCGCTCGCGCGGATGACGGGC
>DASPKS010000175.1:0-33898 GCA_035628035.1 Rubricoccaceae bacterium | reverse complement strand
CGACGAGGTGGCGGCGCACCTGGAGGCGAACGACCGGGTGCTCGACGAGAAGCGCTCGCTCATTGCCGCCGCCGAAGCCGAGCGGGCGGCGGTGGAGGCCGAGAAGGCGCGGGTGTACCGGGCCTACGTCGCCGACGAGCTCTCGCCGGAGGCGTTCGGCGCGCTCTACCGCCCGCTCGACGAGCGCGCCCGCGCCCTGGACGACGAGATCCCCCGGCTCCAGGCCGAGGCCGACGTGGTGGCGATCAACAACCTCTCGGCGGCCGAGGTCGCCGCCTCCGCCGGGACGCTCCACGAGCGCTGGCCGGAGCTCACGTTCGAGGAGAAGCGGGCCGTCGTCGAGACCCTCGTCGAGCGCGTCACCATCGGGGACGGCGAGGTGGAGATCACCCTCGCCTACGTGCCGGCCGAAAGGCCGCGTTCCAAAAGTCCCGCAGGAGCTAGAACCCCCGCCCCTAACCCCCTTCTCCCCCAAGCAGTAACAAATGGGGGGTCAGCGGGGGCGGGCCCGGATCCAATTGGGCCCCGAAACCATGTCGATGTGGCACCGGCAGGGGTCCACGCGCACGACGAACTCGGCGTCGGCGACGTAGCGCTCATTCTCCGCGTGGAACGAGATCCGGTCGCCGTCCTCGCTGATCACGGGGACATGGAGGTCCGTAACCACGGTGTAGGTGCCCGGGTCGAACCCCATTTCCTCGCGCTCGATCAACCGCCCCGTCCGCTCGTTGCGGACCGTCACCCTCAGGCCGCCGACGGGCGCGCCCGCTTCGTCCACCACGCGGACGATGATCATCCGGTACTCCTCGGTGCAGATGCACGGCTCGTCGGGGTCGGCGAGGAGGGGGCAGCCGGTGAGGAGGAGCAGGGCGGGGAGCAGGAACAGCAGGCGCATGGCGAGTGCGGGAAGGACGCCGAACGCTACGGCGCCTCTAACGCGGCGCGCAAGGGCATTGCTCCGCCCCTACGGGGGCGCCAGCCGCTTGAGGAGGCTGATCTGGCCCGCGTGGTAGAGGTCGTGCGCGGCGATGCCGGAGGCGAGGGTGGCGTACGAGTAGCGGGCGCCGGGCGCCTTCTCGCCGAGGCGGTCGGGGTCGAGCGCGGCCACGGCGGCGCGGAGGGCGCGGTGCTCGGCGTCGAGGAGGGCCACGTCGGCGGCCCAGTCGCGCTGGTTGGGTTCGCGAAGGGGGCGGGGGAAGAAGTTCGAGCCTTCGAGCGGGAAGGCCCCGCGCTTCTCGCCGGTGAGGCGGCGGCGCACGGTGTACTTCCAGTAGGCACAGTGGAGGGCGAGCTCCCAGATGGAGTGGCGGCCGGGACCGGGACGCCACGCGGCCGTCTCGGCGCGCACGCCACGGAGGGCGCCGCGGAGCGTGGGGCCGTGCCACGCCTTGGCGAGGTAGGCCGAGTCGAGCTGGTGCAGGAGGAGGTCGAGCGGGGTCAGCATCAGAAGGTGTAGCGGAGCTGGAGGCCGAGGTCGCGCACGGTGTCGCCCTCGATCTCGTCGTTGCCGGAGGAGACGCGGCGGACGTTCCGGAAGCGCGTGGCGGCGAGCTTCGCCTGGAGCGTCAGCCCCTCGACGGGCTCGGCCGTGAGGAGCGCGTAGGCGCGGACGCCCCGCCCGCTCAGCACCGGCACGGCGAAGACGCCCGTGAGGTCGTTCTCGAACTGGTAGACGCGCGCGTCGAACCCCTCGGTGTCGAAGAGGGTGAGGCGCGCGTCGAGCCGAAGCCACCGGAGCGCGCTGTACCGCACGTCCTGGTACAGCAGGACCCCGAGGCGGTCGGGCTCTTCGCTCCCCACTTCGACGAACCGCACGCCCTCGACGCGGGCGCGGAGGCGGACGCGCCGGCTCGCCTCGTACTCCCCGTGCAGGCGGAGGCTCTGCCGCACCGTCTCGACGAGCCCCCCGACGAGGGTGCCGGGGATCTCGCCGGGCACGTCGGTCCCTTCCTCGCGGCGCTCGTGGCGGCCCTGCGCGTAGAGGCGGAGCCACCGGCGCGGGCGGAACTCTACGAAGCCGAGCGCTTCGTGCCCCCGCGACGGCCGGGGCACGCCGAAGCGCAGCCAGGGGAATCGGTACTGGTCGAGGTAGGCCGCCACGCTCCATTGCCGGGTCGGGCGAACGCGGGCGCCGAGGTAGAGGCCCGTCTCATTCTGCCCGACGCCATTGCGCTCCCCGAAGGGGTACCCGTGGAGCGTCACGAAGTCGCGGGGGTAGTGGCGCGCGAGGACGAGCACGTCGGCGGCCGGGCCGACGTCGGCCGCCACGCCGCTGAGGGCGCCGACGGCCCCGCCGGGCGCGCGGGCCGCCTCCGAGAACACGCGGACGCCGCGCACACGGAGGTCGGCGTACGCCCCCGCCATCGAAGCGGTCTGCCCTTCGAAGTCGAAGAACTCGTCAGGCCGGGTGCCAGGGACGAATGCCTCATCGAAGCGGGCGCGGTACCCGACGATGCCGGCCGTGAGCGCCCACGTCTGCCGGAGCCGCCGCACCTCGAACGCGCCGCCGACGAGCGTCTCCCCGAGGGCGTCCTTCCGCGCCCGCTCGGAGGCGGTGCGGTGGAGGCCTGTCTCGCCCAACCCCGTCACGACGAAGCCGGCGGGGAGGTCGGGGTCGTCGGGCTCGAACAGTGTCGAGTCGAGCGTGGCGTCGAGCCGGCGGCGCGAGGCGAAGACGCTCGCGTAGAGGTCGGGCGTGAGGGCGAGGGTGGCGCCGGCGCCACGGAAGAAGCGGTTCTCGTCGGTGGAGCCGTAGGGGCGGAGGCCGCGCCCGGCGCGGAGCGGGCCGCGCGTGGCCTCGGGCCCCTTCCCGAAGCCGCCCGGCCGCCACAGCGTGAGGCCCTGCCCGAACTCCGCCGTGAAGTCGCCCACGATGAGTGCGTCGATCCGCCCCATGCGCGCGATGCCGAGGTGCGCCGAGGCGAAGTCATAGCCCGGCGACTCGCCCTCGAAGGCGAACCGCTCGCCGGGGTCCTTCTCCAGCGTGACGTTGAACGAGACGTTGCGGCGGTAGCGCGCGTTGATGCGGGTGTAGACGCGTTCGGGTCCGCCGGGGTAGGCCCGCGCCGAGTCCGGTCCCCGGAAGCCTTCGGCGAGGTCGAGCCGCCGCTGGAGGCGCTGCGTGAGCGTGGTCCGCAGCTCGCCGAACACGGTGCGGGCCGTGGGGACAGGCGGGAAGCGCGAGGGCGTCCGCGCCGTCGTCGCGAGCGTCTCGCCGATGGTGAGGTAGGGCCGCGCCGCGGCATAGACCTCCGGCGTGATCGCTTCGACGAGCTGCAGCTCCGGGAGCGATCCGAAGAGGCCATTCGCCTCACGGTACCGCACGATGGCGTCGGCGAGGCGGAGGCCGAGCGAGGGGATCTGTGCGAGGTCCTCCGCCGTGGCCTGGTTCACGTCGAGCGGGCTCTCGCGGAGGTCGGCGAGGAGGTCGGCCAGCACCTCGGGGTCGCCGGCAGGCTCCTCCTCGGCGAGCGGCTCCAGCACGTCCTGCTCGGCCACGTCGGTGGTGTCGGGGGCGACCTGGGCAGCGGCCGGAAGACAGAGGACGGAGGACAGCGACAGCAGGCAGAGGGCGAAGCTCCCTCGCAAGCGGCCAGCGCTATACCGCCTGCGCATCCTAGAACTCCACGCCGAGCGCGACGGCCGGCGTCAGGCCCAGCGTCTCGTGGCGCTCCACGGCCACGTCGGCGCGGAGGGGGCCGGTGCGGACGCCCGCGCCCGCCGAGAACCGCACCGGCGCCGACGCCGCCCCCACGCGGAGCGCGAGGACCTCGACGGGGAACACCTCCACGCCGCCGCGCACGGCGAGGGGAAAGTCGAGGTCCTTCTCCGCGTCGAGGACGAGGAGGGCGCGCGGGGTGGGGCGGTAGGCGAGCCCGACGGCGAGGGCGGGCGCCGTCGCGAGGGACGCTTCGAGCGAGGCCGAGTCGCTCACCGCCAGCCGCGTGAGGTTGCGCGCGTGGAGGCCCGCCTGCACCGCGCCCGTCACCTGCACGAGCGCGCCGGCCGAGAGGCCGACGGCCCCCTTCGAGCCGAACCCGGGGATGGAGACGCCGTCGTACCGCACGTGGAGGCCGACGTGGAGGCGGCGCGTCGGGCTCAGCGGGAGCGCCCGCGCGAGCCCCACGCCGAGGTGGGTCTCGCGGTAGTCCTCGAACCCGTACGTCCGCGCGGTGACGGCGGGGGTGCCCCAGCGTGTGGGCGCGGCCGCGGCGAGGGCGGCCAGGGTCGTCTCCGAGAGCCCGAAGGCGCGGCTGGCGAAGAGGGCGGCCGTGCGGTGCTCCAGCGTCGACCACGTCGCCGGGTTGAACTGCCCCCACACCTCGCCGCCGAGGGCGGTGGCGGCGCGGCCGAGCGCGAGGGCGCGCGCGCCCCCCTCGGCGAGCTGCGCCCGTGCCCCAGGGCCGAAGGCCAGCGACAGCGAGCAGACGATGAAGAACCGAGGGGCACGCATAAGGGCCCGGCGGGCGGCGTTCGGAGGGGGCAGGGGGGCCGTAGATTCCCCCGCCCCGAGTATACGATCCGGCCTCGATTTGCCATGCCGAAAGGCCCCCTGTTTGTAGCGGCAGCGCTCTGCCTACTGGCTACGGTTTTTAGCCCCCCGGCCCGCGCGCAGGAGCTCAACTGCACCGTGGCGGTGGACTACACCGCGCTCCAGGGAAACGAGTTTCAGTTCCTCTCCGAGCTCCGCGAGGAGATCCGCCGCTACCTCAACGACCGCTCGTGGACCGAGGACGTCTACCAAGACCGCGAGCGGATCGACTGCGGGTTCAACATCACCTTCCGCCAGGCCGAGGGGCTCAGCCGGTTCCAGGCCCAGCTCGTCGTCACCTCCACGCGGCCGATCTACGGGACGCCCCAGCGCACGAACGTCTTCGCCATCCAGGACGACGACTGGACGTTCGACTACAACCGCGGGCAGGGGCTCATCTTCAACCCCGCCCGGTTCGACTCCTTCGTCTCCGTCCTCGACTTCTACGCCTACCTCATCCTGGGGTACGACTACGACACGTTCTCCGAGCTGGGCGGCGAGCCGTACTTCGAGCGGGCCCGCCAGATCGCCGAGCTCGCCCGCGGCGTCGGCGCGCTGGGGTGGGAGCAGGCCGGCGACGAGCGTACGCGCTCGGCGCTGATCCAGCAGCTCCTCGACCCGCGCTACCAGCCGCTCCGCATCGCCCTCTTCGAGTACCACTTCGGCGTGCTCGACCACTTCGCGACGGAGCACGAGGCGGCCTGGGACCGCGCCGTGGGCGTGCTGGAGCGGCTGTTCACGCTCTACGAGGAGCTCGGCGTGCGCCGCTACGCCACCGACCTGTTCTGGTCGGCGAAGCACCAGGAGCTGGCGGCCCTCCTCGCCGACGCCCCCCGCCGCTCCGACGCGTACGACCTCCTCGTGGAGATGGACCCGCCCCACCAGACGACCTACGACGCGCTCATCACGCGGTGAGGCGAGGGCGGAGCACGCGGGTCGTGCTCCCGGGTCTGCGGGCGTGCTCCCGCCTGGTCGAGAACGACCTCGAAGCGGTCGGCAGCGATTTCCTGCCCCTCGGGAGCGATTTCCGCGTGGCCGGCAGCCGTTTCTGCGGGGCCGGGAACGGTTTCTGGGCCTCCGGCAACAGTTTCCGCACGGCCGGGAGCGGTTTCCGGCCCCCCGAGAGGTGTTTCCGCACGGTCGGCGGCCCTCCCCAAGCGGCCGGAAGGCGTTTCCGGGGCCGCGGTAACCGGTTTGGCGTGCCGTATCCTTGCATCCATGCGACGGTTCGCGCTCCCGCTCGCCCTCTTCCTCTTCTTGGCTCCGGTTCGGGGGCAGGACGCCCGTTTCATCCCACTGGGCGATTTCCCAGGCGGGAGCACCGTGAGCATCGGCTACGGGGTCTCCCCCGGCGGCCACGTTGCCGTCGGCCAGAGCAACAGTGCGAACGGCCCCGAAGCCTTCAGGTGGAGAGACGGCATGATGGAGGGACTCGGCGACCTCCCCGGCAGCATCTTCGCGAGCGGCGCTTGGGCGGCTTCCTCCGATGGGAGCGTCATTGTGGGGAGGGGCACGGCCGCATCTGGGTTTCAGGCGTTCCGGTGGGAGAACGGGGTGATGACTGGGCTCGGGGGTCCTGCTGTCGAGGCGTACGACGTCACCCCCGATGGCGCCGTCGTCGTCGGCCAGGCCGGCAGCAGCCCCGCGCGCGCGTTCCGGTGGGAGGGAGGGGCCCTCCAGGTGCTCCCGGACCTCCCCGGGGGGGATACCAGCGCGGTCGCTTATTCCGTTTCAGCGGATGGCCGGATCGTGGTGGGATACTCTTTCGGGCCCGACGGGCGGCGCGCGGTCCGCTGGGTGGATGGGGCCGTGGAGGACCTCGGCGTGCCCGCGGGATTCACCACGCACGGGTACGACATCTCTGCCGACGGCCGTACCGTCGTCGGGCAGGCGTATAGCAGCACGGAGACGGCCGCGTTCGTCTGGGAGGAAGGACAGGGGATGCGCCTGATCCCGCCGCTGCCCGGGAGCACGTACCGCGAGGCGCGCTCGGTCTCGGGCGACGGCCACGTCGTCGCCGGTGTGGCCGGCCCCCCTTATTTCGGGGTGTTCGTATGGACGGAGGAAACGGGGACGCGGCTACTTGAGGACGTGCTCAAGGAAAACGGGCTCGACCTCACGGGGTGGTCGCTGGGCGCGGTGTTGAGCCAGGCGCTCTCCTCCGACGGGCGGGTGGTCGTCGGCCAAGGCCACAACCCACAGGGGCAGTGGGAGGGGTGGATGGCCGTGCTCCCCCCGTGGCCGGTCACGTCCGAGCCCGAGCCCCCGCCCGCGTCGGCCCTCACGCTGTCGGCGAACCCGAACCCCGCGCGCGCGCGCACCACGGTCCGCCTCGCGCTCCCCAACGCAGCGCCCGCCCACGTAGCGCTTTACGACGTGCTCGGGAAGGCTGTAGCCGTCCTCCACGACAGCCCCCTTGCGGCGGGCGCGCACGCGCTACCGCTCGATGCGTCGGGCCTCCCCCCCGGCGTGTACTTCGTCCGCGCCGAGGCGGCGGGCGTCGCCGTCACCCGCCCGCTCACGGTGCTGCGCTGAGGGGCGCCGCGTCGAGCCGCTTCTCGTAGCACAGGCTGAACGGCTCGCCCTCGTACTCGCCGAAGCACGGGATGCGCGCGAACCCCGCCGCTTCGTAGAGCCGCTGCGCGGCGTAGAGCCTCGTTCCCGTCTCCAGCCGCAGCACGCGGAGGCCGCGTGCCCGCGCCGCCGCTTCGAGCGCCGCCAGGATCGCCTGCGCCACGCCGCGCCCGCGCGCCTCCGGGGCCACGTACATCCGCTTCACCTCGGCCATCTCGGCGTCGAGCCACCGGACCCCGCCGCACCCCACCGGCATCCCGTCGAGGCGGGCGACCAGGAAGACGCCGTGGAAGCGCTCGCGCTCGCCGGGGTGGAAGCCGAAGACGTGCGCGGGCGGGTAGTCCACGATGAGCTCGGCGTCGAGCGCGGCGAGGAGCGCGTCGGCCTCGGCGTCGGTGGGGGCGACTTCTTCGAGGACGAGCGCGGGCTCACCCATCGGCGGGGCGACGGACGAGGCGGGCGTGGAGCACGCGGTCGCCCTGCTGGAGCTGGTCCACGACACCCTGTCCTTCGACGACGCGGCCGAAGGCGGTGTACCGCCCGTCGAGGTGGGGCTGCGGGCTGTGCGTGAGGAAGTACTGCACGCCCTCGGTGTCCTTCCCCGCGCTCGCCATCCCGGCGGTGCCGGTGGTGTAGCGGATCCGCGTGAACTCGCTCCGCAGCGCCGTCGGCGGCCCGCCGAACCCGTCCTCGCGGAAGTAGTCGCCGCCCTGCACGACGAAGTTGGGCACGACGCGGTGGAACGGGACGCCGTCGTACTCGCCCGCCTCCGTCACCCGCGCGATCATGCCGACGGTCTGCGGCGCCTGCTCGGCATCCATCTCGACGACGACGCGCCCGCGCTCGGTGTCGAGGACGAGGCGCGGGCGGGGGCCGAGCCCGGCGAGGTAGGCCCAGTCGATGAGCGGCGTCTGCGGCGCGAGGAGGTTGTTCGCGTCCACGTCGATCCCCTCTTCGAGGCGCTCGTCGAGGGCGTCGGCGGCGGCCTGCCGGAGGACGGGGTGCCCGCTCAGCACCACGCCCACGAGGAACTCGATCTCTTCGCCGTCGCGGATCTGCCCGACGGCGCGGACGATCTCGACCATCGGCTCGATGTCCTCGGGCGCGTCGAGGTCGGCGTAGACGGCGCGGAGGAGGTTGCCGGAGCCGTACGTCTGGAAGAGCGAGTCGGCGAGGACCGGCGCGGCGGAAGTCGTCGTGGCGAGGTCCTTCCGTTCGAGCGCGCGGGCGAACGTGGCGTAGTAGCGCGGCCCCTCCATCTCGCGATTCGGCTCGCGGGCCCACCGCGCCTTGAGCGCTTCGAGAGCGGCGTAGGCGAGGCGGGGGTCGGCGTCGTCGGCGAGGGCGAAGAGGCGCTCGCGCGAGCCGGGGTCGGAGGCGCCGCCGAGGGCGGTGAGGCCGAGCGCCCGTGTGTAGGGGTCGCGCTGGCGGTCGAGCCACTCTATCGCCGTCGTCAGCCGCCCGCCCCGGACGAGGGCGGGGAGGAGCGCGCCGGCGACGAGGTCTCGCCGTCCGCGCCCCGTGTGGAGGGCGAGCCGGTCGAGTGCGGCGGGCGGCAGCCCCTCGGCCGCGCCGAGCGCCGTCGCCGCGGCGACGGCCACGTGGATGGAACGGTCCCCGAGCGCGGAGACCAGGCTGTCCGTCGCCGTGGGGTCAGGGAGGAAGCCGCCGAGGGCTGCGGCCGCCGCGGTGCGCGTGCGCCAGTCGTTGTCGGAGCGGAGCGCGCGGGTGAGGCGCGGCACGTCGTCGGGGTTGCGGAGGCGGCCGAGCGCGCGGGCGAGCGGGGTCCGCGCCTCGTCACCGGGGGCGAGCGCGTCGAAGGCGGCACGGACACGGGCGGCCTCGGCGCGCCAGGGGTCGGCGGGCACGCGGCCGAAGTAGTACGCCGCGCGCGCGCGGAGCGGCGCGCTCGGCGCGGTGAGCTGCGTGAGGAGCCAGTCGATGACGCGCGCGTCGTGGTGGCTGCGGAGGCCGAAGCGGGCGAAGGCCAGCGCGCGCGCGGGCTCAAGCCGCCCGGGAATCGAGAGAGCGAGCACCTGGGCGAGCGCGTCGCGCCCGGCCGTCTTGCCGAGCGCATCGAGGAGCTCGGCCGTCGCCGCCGAGTCGGTCTCCAGGCGGAGGGCGCCGAGGAGGGCGGGGGCGGCGGTAGAGTCGGCCGTCTGGCCGAGGGCGAAGGCGGCGTCGGCGCGGACGAGCGCGCTGCCGTCGCCGAGGCGCGCGGTGAGCGGGCCGACGGCCTCGGGCGCCTGCACGGACGCCAGCGCGAAGGCGGCCCGCGCGCGGACGGCGGGGTCCGTGCTCTGAAGCGAGTCGATCAGCGGCGCGGCGTGGCGGAGGACCTGGTGGTCCACGACGGCCTGGAGGGCGGGCCGGGCGAGGAGGCCGTCGGCGCGGTGCGCGGGCGCTGCTACGTCCGGCCGGACGGCGCGCGGCGCGCGGACGGGCGGGGCGAGCATCGCGCAGCCGGGGGCCGACGCGGCCAGGAGCGCGAGCGCGCCGGCGAAAACCCCGAAGGGCATCGCGAAGCGAAGCGCGGGGCGCATGAGGGGCAGGGGAGAGGGGCGGGGCGGAAACGAAAAGACGGCTTCGGGTATCTTACCCCGCAGCCGGACCGGGTGCGAAAGGGGGGACTCGAACCCCCACGGGTGTTACCCCACCAGATCCTAAGTCTGGCGCGTCTGCCATTCCGCCACTTTCGCGTGGGCCCCCAAATATACCGCCGGGCCTCCGCGCCCCCGGTCCGCCCCCTTTCCCAACCGGACACTTCACGATGCTCCGCACACGCTACTTCCTCGGGCTGCTCGTCGCCGCGCTCGCCTTCGCGGGCGCCGCGCAGGCCCAGCCCGACTTCGACCCGGACACCGTCCGCGCCGGCCGGTTCGACACCGGCCGTATGTTCACCCTCGACAACCCGCCCCTCGACTACTTCCGCGAGGCGTACAACTTCACGCCTGAGCCCGACTGGTTCGAGCGCGCCCAGCTCGGCGCCCTCCGCTTCGCCACGTACTGCTCGGCCTCGTTCGTCTCGCAGGACGGCCTCATCCTCACCAACCACCACTGCGCCCGCGAGAGCGTCACGCAGGCCTCCATCGAAGACGGCCGCGACTACAATGCCGACGGCTTCTACGCCCGCTCGATGGACGACGAGAAGCCCATCGAGGGGCTCTTCGTCGAGCAGCTCGTCGCCATCGAGGACGTGACCGACGAGATCAGCGCCGCTGGCGAGGGCGCCGATGCCGCCGCGCGCGCGCAGGCCCGCCAGACGGCCATCCAGGCCATGCAGGAGCGGATGGGCGCCGAGCGCGGCGAGGGCTACCGCGTCCAGGTGGTCACGCTCTACGCCGGCGGCCAGTACAAGGCCTACACCTACAAGCGCTACGACAACATCCGCCTCGTGTTCGCGCCCGAGACCCAGCTGGGCTTCTTCGGCGGCGACCCCGACAACTTCACCTACCCCCGGTACTGCCTCGACTTCGCGCTCTTCCGCGCCGTCGACGAGAACGGCCGCCCGCTCCAGGTCGAGAACTTCTTCCGGTTCGAGCCGGCCGGCACGCGGCCCGGTGAGCCCGTCTTCGTCATCGGCAACCCCGGCTCGACGACGCGCCTGATGACGGTCTCGCAGCTGGAGTACCGCCGCGACATCGCCGACCCGACGACGCTCCGCCTCCTCCAGACGCGCGAGCGCGTCTACCAGGAGTACGTGGAGAACCACCCCGAGGACCCGCGCGTGGCCGAGTACGAGGACACCTACTTCAGCCTCGCCAACAGCCGGAAGGTGTACGAGGGCCGGGTGCGCGGCCTCCGCGACCCCTACATCATGGCGCGCCGCCGCGCTGCCGAGCGGGAGTTCCTCGCGGCCATAGAGGCCAACCCCAACGCGCGCGAGGAGTACGGCGACGTGTTCACGCAGATCGGGGCCAACCGCGCCTCGGCCCGCGAGAACGAGATGTACGTCCGCGCCTTCGCCGGGATGGGCCCCGGCTCCCCGCTCGTCTCGACGGCCGAGAGCCGTGCGCTCCTCATCGCGCAGATGGGCGCGGAGGGGGCCCGCGAGCAGGCGCTCGAGCTGGAGGACCAGCCGCTCGACATCCAGCGCGGCCTCCTCGCGGCCCGCCTGGCCGACCTCCAGCTGGCGCTCGGCGAGGACCACGAGATCACGCGGGCCGTGCTCCAGGGCCGCTCGCCCGAGGAGGCCGCCGAGGAGATCATCGCGGGGACGGCGCTCACCACGCGCGAGCAGGCCGAGGGCGCCTTCTCCGGCGACCTCACCGACGACCCGGCCGTGCAGTACGTCCAGGCCATCCTGCCCGGCCTCCAGCGCGTCCAGCAGATGAACCAGCGGATCGGCCCCGAGCTGAGCGAGCTCTCGTCGCGGCTCGCCCGGGCTCGCTTCGAGCTCCTCGGCACCGGCATCCCGCCCGACGCCACGTTCACCCTCCGCATCTCCGACGGCGCCGTGCGCGGGTACCCCTACAACGGCACCGTCGCCCCGCCGTACACCACCATGGCCGGCCTCTACGACCGCTACTACAGCCACTGCGTGTGGGGCGTCCAGGCCGCCGGCGGGGACATGGAGGACTGCGACTGGCGGCTCCCGCAGCGCTGGCTCGACGCGATGGACGACCTCGACCTCAACACCCCGATGAACCTCGTCTCGACGAACGACATCATCGGCGGCAACTCCGGCTCGCCGCTGCTCAACCGCGAGCTCGAGGTGGTCGGCATCGTGTTCGACGGCAACATCGAGAGCCTCCCCGGCGACTACATCTACCTCGATGAGAAGAACCGCACGGTCTCCGTCGACGTCCGCGCCATGATGGAGTCGCTCGACGAGGTCTACGACATGGACCGCATCGTCGAAGAGCTTCGCACCGGCGGGATGTGATCTCCCCTCCGGGTGTGCTTCGCGTAGGGGCGGCTCTCCGGGGCCGCCCCTACGCTTTTTATCGCCCGGCCAGGATGGCCTCGACAAGCGCGGGCGTCACGCCCGTGAGGTCGCGCACGTCGGCGAGCGCTTCGGCCCCGACCCCGAGGGCGACGAGCGGGACGGGCTTCCGGGTGTGCCCTTTCGTGGAGAGGTCTTCCAGGTTGCCGTGGTCGCTGGAGAGCACGAGGAGGTCGGTGGCGATGTCGAGCGCGCCGAGCAGCGACGCGAAGAAGCGGTCGAGCGAGGCGAGGACGGAGGCGGCGCGGTCGAAGTCTTGCGCGTGGCCGGCCTTGTCCGTCAGCCAGTGCTCGAAGAGGGTGAAGGTGTGCCCTTGGGTGAGGCGCGCGAGGCGGCGTCCCGCTTCCTCCTCTGTGATCACCGTCGTGCCTCCGCGCGTGGGCCAGCCCGCGCCGGTGAGGTCGGCGGCGAGCGCGTCCCCGCGCCGGAGGTCGGCCTCATCGCGGAGGCGGACCCCCGCGGCGTGGGCGGCCAGCGTCGTCGTTGTCCACCGCCCGCTGCGCTCGATGTACTGGAAGAAGCGGTCGGGGAACGCGTTGGCGAAGGCGAGCCGCTCGACGGGAACGCCTCCTGCGCGGAGGCGCGCGAACACACTCTGCCCGGCGAGCGCCGCCCGCGTGGAGGAGGGGGGGTAGGGCCCGAAGTGACGGCCGGCGAGCGCCGCTGCGTTCACGCCGGCGAAGAGGGCCACCTGCCCCGTCCCGCTCTGCGGCAGCCCCTCCACGCCGAGCGTGGCGTCGATGGGGAGGAAGACGTGACCGCGCTGCCGGATCGGAGGCGCCGTCACCGTCCAACGTGCGCCGCCGGCGAAGCGCGCGAAGGCGGGGAGGTCAAGCACCGCGAACGGGTTGATCGCAGGATCGTCTGCGCCCAGCCCGACGCCATCGAGGAAGACGAAGAGCGTGTGGGCGAGCATCAGGGCGCGACGAGCTGGGCCGGATCGTCGAGGCGCTGCGCGCCGGGAGGGAGCGGCGCGTCACCATCGGGGAAGACGAAGCACCGCCGCCCCGCTTCTGCTGCCCACGCGAGGGCACGTGCCACGGCCGATCCCTCGCGCGGCACGGTGAAGAGGATCTTCGCGGCGAGGGCCGCCTGCACGAGCGCGCGCTCGTGGTCGTCGTGGGGGAAGGGGCCGTGCGGGAGCGGGAACGGCGAGAGCAGTACGCCGCCGGCGCGGACGGCCGCGCTGATGCTCGGGCGCGCGGGGCCGTCCACGCGGGCGAGCCCCGAGGCCGCCACCATCACGCAGGGTGCGCCCGCCTCGGCCCCCAGCTTGTGGAGGACCACGTCGAAGCCCGGTCGCGCCCCGACCACGACGGGGATGCCCGCCGCGAGGCACGCCCGCGCCCCCTCCTGCGCCGCCTCGAAGGCGGGGCCGGGCAGCGGCGCCTGCCCGAAGAAGGCCACGCCTGGACGCGCCAGCGCCGCCGTCGTCCCGAACGCGTAGAGAACGACGGGGCGGTCCCCACGCGAGAGGTCGTTCAGCCCGGCCGGCCAGTAGGGGTGGCCCGGTGTGAGGACGGCGATCTGCTTGCCGTGCAGCGCGTCGATCTCGGCGCGCGCATGCCCGAGCGCTTCGCCCATCGCCGCCTCGTCGAAGAGGCGCCCCACCAACCGCTCGGCGTGGGGGGCGCCCTTCACGCGGACGAGGACCTGCTCGCGGGGGCAGGCGCGGAGCGCCTCCCACGTGGGGAAGCGCTCGAGGACGCGGTGCGCCGTCACGCGGCCGACGCCGTCGAGCGCGAGGAGGGCGAGGGCGAAGGCAGGGTCCATCGGGGAGCGGAAAGCCCGAAAGTACCGGTGGCCGAGGGGCTCCCCGTGCGAGAGGCCCCGTTCGAGATCGTTACGAAACGTAAAGCCGGCGGGCCGGAAAACCCGGCGAAAGGGGGCATCCGGGCGGTTCGGGCGGTGGCACCGGCTTTGTGAAACCCCGCGCGGCCCCTTCCCGCCTGCGCGTCCGCCGGATGATCACCCCCCTCCGTCCCCTCCTCATCGCCCCTACCGAGCCGGCCGCGGAGCGGCTCGTACACGCCCTGCGCTGCGCGGGGTACGCGCCCGCTGCCGCTCACGCCCGAAGCGTGGCGGACGTGCAGGCGCTCGTTCTGCCGCCCGAGGTCGTCGTGGTCTGGAATGACGACGTGCCCGACGCGGGCCTCGTCGAGACCGTCCGTGCCGCGCGGGCCGCGTTCTCCGAGGTTCCCGTCGTCGTCGTGGGGGAGGAGACCGTCGAAGGCGCCGCCGAGACCGTGTCGGCCGCCGCACTGGAGCGCCTGGGCGCCGCGCTCGCCCGCGCGCTCCGCCCCCCGGTGCCCGTGGCGCCGGTGCTCCCCGATCCCCCGGTAGGAGCCCCTATCGCTCCCGCGGCATCGCCGGAGGTCAGCGCCGTACACGCGATGGCTGAGCACCTCCCCATCGGGCTGTACCAGAGCACGCCCGACGGGCGCATCCTCTATGGGAACCCCGCGCTCGCGCGCGCCCTCGGCTGCGCGAGCGTCGAGGAGCTCCAACGGTTCGACCTGCGGAGCGACCTCGGCTACCCCCGCGAGCATTTCGTCGAGCAGGTGCAGCGCTACGGGGAGGTCCGCAACCTAGAAGTCAAGTGGGTGAACCGGCACGGGCGGACCGTCTACTCCCGCGAGAACGCCCGCGCCGTGCGCGACGCCGACGGCCGCGTCCGCTACTACGAGGGGACGATGGAGGACATCACGGCCGAGGGCGAAGCCCGTGAGCGTGAGCAGCAGCGCGTGCGGCAGCTCGCTGCCATTGTTCGCTTCGCCGCGGCGGTGGACGAGGCCGCCAGCGAGCGCTGCGTCTACCGCGCCGCCGTCGCGGCGGCGGAGGCCTCGCTCGAAGCAGGGCGCGCCCTGCTCTTCGTGGACGGCGAAGCAGGGCTGACGTGCGTGGCTGCGAGCGAAGTGGTCTCCAGGGAGGCCGTTGCCCGCGCCGAGCAGATGGGGATGTTCGACCCCTTCCTCCGCTCGGCCGACCCCGTACCTATCCCCGACGTAGAGGCGGCGCCGCCAGAGGTGCTCGCCCCGGAGGCGCGCGCCCTCCTTCTCGAGCGGAAGGTGGGTGCCCTCGCCGTACTCCCGCTGGTCCACCACGGCCGGCCTCACGGCATCCTCCTCGTCGCCTACGATGCTCCCCGCGCGTTCGACAACGAGGAGGTGACGCTCGCCAGGACGCTCGCCTGGCACGTTGCCGGCGCGCTGGCGCGGCACCGCGCCGAGGCGGCCCTCCGCGAGAGCGAGGCGCGCTACCGCGTGATCTCCGACCTCGCCTCCGACTACGCCTTCGCCATCCGCATCCATCCCGGCGGCCGCAACGAGATCGCTTGGGCCACCGACGCCTTCACCCGCATCTCCGGCTATGCCCCCGAGGTGCTCGGCAGCCTCGCCGGCTTCCTCGGCCTCGTCCACACCGACTCCCGCGCGGCGGCCGTGGACATGATGCGCCGCCTCGGCGAGGGGGAGGACGTCGACATCGAGCTCCAGATCGTGGCCCGCGACGGGGTGCACCGGTGGGTCCGCCACCGCGCCCACGTCGAGCGCGACGAGGCCCAGGGCGAGACGCTCATCCTCAACTCCGGGCAGGACATCACCGAGCGGAAGGCCTTCGAGCGCGAGCTCGTCGCCGCGCGCGAGGCGGCCGAGGAGGTGGCGCGGCTGAAGAGCGCGTTCCTCGCGAACATGAGCCACGAGATCCGCACCCCCCTCACGAGCATCCTCGGGTTCGCCGACGTGCTCGCCGCCGAGGTGTCGGAAGAGCAGCGCGAGTTCGTGCGGTTCATCGAGCGGAGCGGGCAGCGCCTCCTCGACACCCTCAACTCGGTGCTGGAGCTGGCCCGGCTCGAGGCCAGCGGCGTCGAGCCCGCGCTCGAGGTGCTCGACGTCGGTGCCGACGCGATGCAGGCCGTCCAGCTCCTGATGCCGCTGGCCGAGCAGAAGGGGCTCCGCCTCGTGCTCGTGCCGCCGCAAGAGCCCGCCCTTGCCCTCCTCGACAAGACCTGCTTCCACCGCATCGTGATGAACCTCGTCGGGAACGCCATCAAGTTCACCGAGGAGGGCCACGTCACCGTACGCCTCGACGCTGACGCCGACGTCGTGCGCCTCCGCGTGGCCGACACCGGCGTCGGCATCGCGCCGGAGTTCCTCCCGCACCTCTTCGATGAGTTCCGGCAGGAGACGACCGGCCACCACCGCTCGCACGAGGGGACCGGGCTCGGCCTCTCCATCACGCGGCGGCTCGTGGACCTCCTCGGCGGCAATGTAGCCGTCGAGAGCCAGCGGCCGGGGGGCACCACGTTCACCGTTTCCTTCCCGCGCTACATCCCGGCGGCCCACGCGTCGGCCGGCGGCGACGGGATGAGCGCGCTCCCGCCGCCCCCGCCGATGATCGGGCCCAGCCGGGCCGACGACGCATCGCGCTACACCGTCACCGAGGCGTTCGATTTCCTTCCCGCATCGTATGGGCTCGAAGGGGGCTCCCGCGACCTTCAGGGGGAGTCCGCCGCGTTCCAGGAAGCCTCCGACGACCTCGTTCGAAGCCCGGCCGCCAGCGCTGCGCTGTCCGAAGCGGCAGCGATGGAGAGTCCCCTCCCCCTCGCATCGGAAGACCGCCCCGTCCCGCGTTTGCCGGATCCCTACCCGGCTGCGGTCCCCGAGGCGGTTACCCTCCCGGGAGCCGAACCAGAGACAGGCCTCCGGCTGGAGGACATCTTCCCCGTGTCCGGTGAGTGGGCGGAGATCCCCCTCGACCCCGCCGCCGCTGTCGAGGAGGCGGCCGCTTGGTCGTCCGCCGGGAGCGCCCTCTACGAGGCGGACCCGGCGTGGGCGGAGGTGGCGGCGTACCTCGACCCGTACGAGGTCCCCACGACGCGGAGCTTGGAAGGGCTCGCCGTCCCCTCGAGCGAGGGGCCCTCCACCTCTCCCGCGCTCCCGCCCCCCGCGCTCGAAGTGGAGGCGCTAGCTCACCCCGACCCCGACCCCTCCCTTTCCCTCTTCGTTCCGTACGACGAGCCTGTTGAGGGCTCGCCGCCCCCCGTGCCTGCCGGCGACGGCCTTGCCGGTGAGGACGCAACTGACCCCGTCATGTACACGCCCGATGTGCTCACGCAGCCCGCCGACACGGCGGCGATCCCCGACGTGAGCGACGACCGCCCGAGCATCCTCGTGGTCGAAGACAACGACGACACGCGGCTCCTGCTCACCCGCATCCTCGGCGCCGACTACCGCGTCACGGCCGTTGGCGATGCGCGGAGCGCGCTCGACGCGCTTTCGCGGCTTCCGTTCTCCGCCCTCGTGCTCGACATCAATCTGGGCGGGAAGCAGACCGGCGCCGACATCCTCCGCGTGGCCCGCGCGCTCCCCGGCTGCGCCGACGTCTTCGCCATCGCCCTCACGGCGTACGCGCTCCCGGGCGACCGCGAGCGGTTCCTCGAGGCCGGGTTCAGCCAGTACATCTCGAAGCCGTTCACGCGGAGCGCGCTCCTGGCTGCGCTCGGCGAGGGGCTCACGCGCCGAGCGGCCTGAACGAACCGGAGGGGCTGCTCGTCAGGCCGCGGTGTGCTCGCGCAGGAACGGGTATAGCGCGTGCACGTCGAGGAGCTGCCACGGCTGGCCGTCCACGTAGACGGGCCGGTTGAACGCCTCGGCATACTCCACCACGCGGTGGCTGAGGAGCGCGTACTCGGGGAAGCGGTGCGAGACGTGGATCGCGCGTGCGCGCCCGCCTTCGTCGGGGCCCACAAGGAGGAGCCCCTCGCGGGTCACTTCCACGCGGGCGAGGGTTGCCCAGGGGAGGGCTGTTCGTCGCCGGCCGTAGTCGTACCCCACCGCGCGGCGGACGGACAGCTTCACGCACCACACGACGCGCCGTAGCGCGGTGACCTCGCGGAGGACGAGGACGCAAACGGCGGCGACAAGGAGGCCGGACAGCACCACAGCCGGAGGGCTAAGCGCCCCTCTCATGGCGAGGAGCGCAGCGACGGCCACGAGCGCCCCGGTGGCGGCCGCCCCTCTGAGGAGTGCTTGGTACGCGCGCAGGCGTGTCTGGGAGAGCACCTCCTCGTCATCGAAGACTTCGTAACAGTCCGTCATGCGTGCGGGGGCCGGGAGCAGCAGGCCCGGTTGAGATTCGCCGCGCGCCCCCCGGTTCCGCGAATTCGCCCGGCGCCTGCGCTCAGGCGTAGAGCCGCCCGAGCGTGGACAGCGCGTGGTCGAGCGCGTCGTCATCTACGTCGCGGTGGAAGACGGCGCGGAGCGTGCGCGGGCCGAAGGGGACGAGCCGCACGCCCTCGCGCTCGAACCGCGTGAGCACGTTGGCCGCGTCTCCTTCTTGCACGTCGAAGACGACGATGTTCGTCTCCGGGGGGACCACCCGGAAGGCGCCGGTGGCGGTAAGGCCGTCGGCGAAGCGGCGCGCGCGGACGTGGTCGGCGGCGAGGTCGGCGCGGTGGTGGTCGAGGGCGTGCAGGCCCGCTGCGGTGAGGACACCCACCTGCCGCATCCCCCCGCCCAGCAGCTTCCGAACCCGCCGCGCCTCGCGCATCATCCCTACCGATCCAGCGAGGACGGAGCCGACGGGCGCGCCGAGCCCCTTCGAGAGGCACACGCTTACGGTGTCGAACGGGGCGGCGAGGACCGCCTCGGGGTGTCCGGTAGCAACGGCGGCGTTCCACAGCCGCGCGCCATCGAGGTGGAGGGCGAGGCCGCGCCGGCGGGCGGCCGCCGCCACCTCCTCGGCGAGGGCCTGCGGGAAGATCGCGCCGCCCGCCTTGTTGATCGTGTTCTCGACGCACACGAGCCGCGTGCGCGGCTCCCAGTCGTGCGCGCCCCGCACGACGGCCTCCAGGTCGGCCGCGTCGAAGCGGCCGTCGGGCCCGCCGAGCGGGCGGAGCTGCACGCCCGAAAGCAGCCCCGGAGCGCCCGACTCGTAGTGGAAGATGTGGCTCCGCTCGGCGAGCACTACCTCGTCGCCGGGGCGGGTGTGGAGCTTGATGGCGATCTGGTTGCCCATCACCCCGGAGGGGACGAACAGCGCGGCCTCTTTCCCCAGCACCTCGGCCACCCGCTCCTCCAGCCGGCGGGCGGTCGGGTCCTCGCCGAAGACGTCGTCGCCCACCTCGGCCTCGGCCATCGCGCGGCGCATTGCCAGCGTCGGCTTCGTGACGGTATCGGATCGCAGGTCAACGATCATCGGCGTCACCAGCCCATCTGGCGCATCCGGCGCTCGATGCGGCGGGCCGCGCCGCCCCACCGGCCGGGCGAGCGCTCGCGTGGGTTCGGCAGGATCGCCGCGAGCCGCGCCGCCTGGTTGCGCGAGAGCCCGCTTGCGTTCCGCCCGTAGTGGTGGTCGGCCGCGGCCTCGATGCCGTAGATCCCCGGGCCCCACTCGACCACGTTGAGGTAGAGCGTGAGGATGCGCTCTTTCGGGAGGATCAGCTCGGCGATGAACGTCAGCGGCACCTCGAACGCCTTCCGGATGAGCAGGCGGTGCGTGGTGAAGAAGAGGTTCTTGACGAGCTGCTGCGTGATGGTGGAGGCGCCGCGCATGGGGCGGCCCGTGCGGCGGGCCTGCTCCCGCGCCGCGCGCAGCTCGATGAGGTCGAACCCCTTGTGTGTGTAGAACCGCGAGTCCTCCGAGGCCACGACGGCGTGGCGGACCGCTGGCGCCATGGCTGAGGCCGGCACCGGCTCGTAGCGGTACGCCAGCGGCTCGTCCGTGAACAGCGACTCCACGCGGCGCTGGAGGTGGACCATCGTGAAGGGCGGGTCCACGAACCGGTAGAACGCGAGGAGCACCGTGCAGAGCACGAGGTACCCGACGGCGATCCCGACGAGGAGCTTCACCAGCCGCCAGAGCACCTGCCGCGGGCCGCGCCGCGCCGGCTTCGCTCGCGGGGCCTTCGCTCGCTCGCGCATGGGCGGCCGAGGGATCGGTCAGCGGGTGATGTCGAGGATCTCCAGCTTCACCAGCCCCGCCGGCACCTTCACCTCGACGGTGTCGCCCACGGCTTTCCCGAGGAGGGCCTTCCCGATGGGGCTCCCTACCGAGATCTTGTTCTGCGCGAAGTCGGCCTCCTGCGCGGAGACGAGCGTATAGAGCGACTCCTTCTTCGTCTGCCGGTTGCGCACGCGGACCGTCGAGAGGATGCGCACGCTGGAGTTGTCGAGCGCGCTCTCATCCACCAGGCGGGCGTTCGAGACGGCCTCTTCGAGCTTGGCGATGCGCGCTTCGAGGTGGCCCTGCGCCTCCTTCGCCGCGTCGTACTCGGCGTTCTCGGAGAGGTCGCCCTGCGCGCGGGCCTCGGCGATGGCCTGCGCGATGCGCTGCCGCTCGACGGTGCGCGCGTGCTGCAGCTCGTCCTTCAGCTTCTGGAGGCCTTCGGCGGTGAGGTAAACGGTCTGGCTCATCGGACTCGGAGGGGCGCGGCCCTAAAAAAGCCACGTCCCGGCCGGGGCCGGGACGCGGGGTTCGACGCACGAAATATACGGCGGTACGAGGCGGGCGCCGGATTCAGGCGAACATCACCACCCGTTGCGGGGGTCGCTCCGACGGCCGCCGGGGCGGACCCCATCGGGCCGGGCGGGCTCGATGCGGACGGGCGGGCTCGCGGAACGGCGGGCCGTGGCGCTGTCGCCGCGGGGTTCCGCCGCGGCGGTGGGGCGGACGAGCGAGAGGCCCCCTTCCGGGATCTCTTCTGCCCCGTCGAGGACGCGGCGGGCCGTCCAGTAGTGGCGCGCGTAGTAGTCCTCGTCGAGGCGGGAGACGATGACGCCCCGGCTCGTGGAGGCGTGGGCGAATTCGTCGTCGCCGAGGTAGACGCCCACGTGGCGGGTGCCACGGCGGCGGAAGAACACGAGGTCGCCGGGCCTCAGTTCGTCGCGGCTGACGGCGTGGCCGCGCTCGACTTGGAGCGCGGTGTTCCGCGGCAGCTCGATGCCGAGGGCCTCGTTGAAAACGCGCTGCGTGAACGCGGAGCAATCGATCCCGCTGCGGGAGGTGCCGCCGAAGCGATAGGGGGTTCCGGTCCAGTCCTCGGCGGCGCGGCGGAGGGTGTGGGCGAGGCGGGCGTCGCGGGCGGCATCGGCGGCCGTGGCGCGGGCGCGTCGGGGCGCTGGCGCGGCGGTCGCGGAGCGGTCGGCCTCGGGGGCCGACTGCGCGCGGGCGGTGGCGATGACCCACCCGCCGTGCGACCCCGTGTTCACCCCGGTCGTGGCGCACCCAGACAGCACAAGCGACGTAGCGAGGGCGGCAACGAGGGCGGGGGCAAACGGCCGGGCGGAAAGGTCGTTTGTAGCCGGTAGCATGCGGAAAAGGAACACGTGGCGGGGGTAGGAAGCTACCGGGACGGGGCACGCAAAAACCGGCCCGCGGCCCGGGTAGGTCGGCCGGCAACGGACATCCCCCTGTAGGAAGGCGATCCCGGCGCCCGTCGGCGTCCCTCCTACAGAAACCAACATGAGACTTCACGGAATCTCCATATAAGGGTCCCGGCCATCCTCGCCGCTTCTTGACGGAACGTGGGGGATAGGGTGGGCGTGTGGGCACCCGTTTCACACCCCGTCGCATATGCCCTACCCCGAACCGCTCGTCCGACCCATGCGCGAGGAGCTCACCCGCCTGGGCGTGGAGGAGCTCACCACGGCCGCCGAGGTGGATCGGGCGATGCAGGAAGCGCAGGCGGGCACCACCCTCGCCGTCATCAACTCCGTCTGCGGGTGCGCCGCCGCGATGGCACGTCCGGCCGTGGCCCTTGCGCGCCGCGCCGCGCCGCAGCCCGACCGCTACGTCACGGTCTTCGCCGGGCAGGACCTCGAAGCGACGGCGCGCTTCCGGGACTACCTCGCCGGCATCCCGCCGTCCTCGCCCTCCATGTTCCTCCTCAAGGATGGGGAGCCGGTGTTCGCGCTCGAGCGCCGCCACATCGAGGGGCGGAGCGCGTCGGCCATCGCGGCCGACCTCGCGGCGGCCTTCGAGCGGTACTGCGGGACGGATGCTATGAGCGCCGGCAGCCCGGAGCGTCCGTCCGTGGAGGGGATGGAGGGGACCCCTGCTGTCCCCAACGACCTCCCGCCTACCTTCCGCTCGATCCTCTGAGCGCGCTACGGCGCGCCCATGCCGTAGACGCGGTGGGCCACCGCGAGGTAGGCCAGCCCCGCAAGCACGGCCACGCCGGTCACGACCGAGCCAGTGCCGCCGAGCGCATCCGCGAGGAAGACGGCGAGGGCGAAGGGGAGCGCGAGGCCAAGCACGCGTGCGGTATCGGCGGCGGCCGAGGGCAGGGGTACTCCCGCCAAGTGGAGCATCCAGCCGAGGTGGCCTATGCGCAGCAGCGCCCCCGCAGCGCCCGCCGCGATGACGGCCCCCAACGCCGACCCCGTCTGCCCCGCCGCGAGGAGCACGACGGCCATCGTGGCGAACATCCCCAGTGAGGAGACGAGGTCGACCCGTTGCCGCTCGGTCACGTCGAAGATCCGCGTGAGGGGGGAAGCCACCGAGGTGAACAGCGTCCACCCCGCCATCGCCCGCGCGTACTCCCCGGACGTACCCCAGCCTTCGCCGAAGACGAACGCGAAGAGCGTGGGTCCGGCGGCGAGCACGGCCAGCGTGGGGTAGGCCGCTACGACGAGCATCCCCCGCAGCACCTGCCGCGTGAGCGGAGCCAAGGCGCCGGTACGATGGGCCTCGGCGGCACGGACGTGGTACACCTGCCCGACAGCGCCCGTCACGAGCACGAGCGGGAGCACCATCGTGCCCCACGCGACACCGAACTGGCCGACGACCCCGGTTGAAAAGAAGGCGGCGAGGAGGAAGACAGGGAGCCGCGTCCCCAGCACGTTGAGGAAGGCCGCTGGGGCTGAGAAGTACGGGAAGCGAGAAAAACGCGCGGCCATCCGTCGCGTCAGGTCCCACCGGACGGCGCGTAGCGCAGGGCCATCCCGCAGGAGTACGACGAGACCCAGAGCGAGCGCAGCCACCCCGAAGCCAGCAAGCGAGGGTCCCACCAGCCCCGTCGCGCCGAGGGCTGCCAGACCGGCGGCCATCTGCCCACCCACGATGGTGAGCCCTTGCGCGAGCCGCGCGCTCGCGATCAGCCTGAACCGGTGTCGCCGCGTGTGCCACAGCTCAAACGACTGCCCCCACGCGAGGAACAACACGGCGGGCGGCAACGCGAGCAACGCCGGCGAGACGGCTTCATCCCGCGCGAGCGCGGCGAGGTCATTCCTAAAGACGACGGCTAGCCCGGTGAGGAGGGCCGTGACAACTCCCCCGAAGAGGCCAAGCACGAGGAGGCTCGCGGCTTCGTCGTCCCGCTCGGGGAGGAGCGCGGCGCTGTCGTATTGGCCGGCGGCCACTGTGACGGCAACGGCTGCCAGCGTTACGAACACCGTCAGCACACCGAACGCCTCTGGGGGGAACAGCCGCGTGAGGATGGGCCGGGCGACGAAGACGAGCACCTGCGCCGTGGCCGTCCCGCCCAGGAGCGTGAGCACGGGCCGGAGGAGCCCCCCCATCGGCCTCATCGGCGCAGCCGGTAGACGGCCCAGCGTCCCGCCGCGAACGCGCGCTCAGGGGAGGGCGGCGCAACGAGTCGTGTAGTGTCCACGAGCGCGTAGTCTGTGCCGAACTGCCGGCCGAGGCGCTGCCAGTCGGCCGGGGTGTTCCGGTAGTAGGCGTCATCCATCGCCTCCGTGAAGCCGATGCCGCGGCGGGGGAGCGGCGCCGGGGCGACGGCGCGGAGGCGGGCCAGCCGCTCGTGCATGGCCGCATCCCGGAACGGCGTCGGCTTCTCGTTGATGACGACGCTCCGCCGCGCCCACGTGCGGAAGGTCGTCTCGGAGGGTGGGATCAGGAAGAGCGCATCCGTTGCCGTTGAATCCTGTGCCCAGCGCTCGACGGCGTACAGGGCGGAGGCGCGGTGCCGGGCGGGCTGCCATAGCGCCGCCGGCCGGCCGACGCCTCCCACCGTGAGCCCGACCGTTGCCGCTAGCGCGGTGAACCCCACCGCCCCCACAAGCCCCCGCCGATCTAGCCACGCGTTCGCCCGTGCGGCCCAGCGCGGCGGCAACCACGCCCACGCGAGGGAGACCACGGCGAACGTGAGGAGCACCTGCGCGGGCACGGTCAGCTTGTAGAACTGGAGCTTGGCGATGGTCAGCGAGGGGAGACCCTCCGTAAAGAGGAGGTACACCCCGCAGAGTCCCGCGATGACGAGGAGCGAGCGCCCGACGAACCGCCCCTCCTTGAGCGGGCCGCCACGCCGCTGGAGCAGGAGAAGCGCCGCGGTGCCCGACGTCGCCAGCAGCGCTGCCTGGGCCCACGCGCGAGGGCCGAACGAGAAGAAGAGGTAGTGGTGCGGCTGGCGGAGCGCTGCGATCACATACCACGTCGATAGCCCATCGTCGGGGACGGGCGGGCCGCCCGTCTGGGCGATCACAGTGGGCACGAACACAGGTGACGCTGCGAGGAAGAAGAGCAGACCGAAGACGAGGGCCTCGTGCGCCCCGCGCTTCTTCTCGCGCGCGTCGAACACCTCCCACAGCATCAGCAGCCCCAGTGCGAAGGCCGTCAGCAATCCGACGAGGAGCTGCACCCACGCCGCCACCCCGAGAAGGAGCGCCGCCGGTTTCCTCCGCCCTTCAGCGAAGAGTACGAGCGCCGGGAGCGCCAGCGCCCACGCGATCGGCTCCGGTGCGATGAGCGGCGCCGCCAGGGCGTTCTTCCCCAGCGGCCAGTCCGTCGTGACCACGAGCGCGGCGAAGGCGCCGAGCACGGCAGCGGCTTGGTCGTCGGCGAAGCAGGTGAGGAAAAGCCGGCAGAGGCCCCACGCGAGGGCGAGCAGGGTGGCTGCCCAGAGCATGAACACGGCCGCTTCCAGTGGGAGCACGACGCACAGGGCGCGGAGGAGGAGGAGGAAGGGGAGGCGCACCGTCATCCGGCCGGCCTCGCCCATCACGTACCAGTCCCGCGAGAACAGGTCGTCGTCGAGCATTCGCAGGAGCTGCGGGATCATCTCGTCGTGGTCGCCGGTCCCGAAGGCGTAGCCCCACCGCCAGTAGAACGCGACGGCGACGAGGACGAGCGCACCCCAGGGCGTCCGCGCCTTCGGAGGCCGACTCACGGGCGCGGCTCCACGCGGCGGCCCGGGCGAAGCCGAAACGTTCGCATGCGAAACCGCACGAGGTCGGCCAGGATGCGGAGGATGACCGACGGCCGCGAGAGGGTAGAGGTCCCACGCGTGCGCGGGGTGTAGCGCACGCCGTACTCCGTGAACCGGAACCCCGCGCGCCGCGCCCGCGCCAGCAGCTCCGCGTCGATGAACGAGCCGTCGCTCTCTAGCGCGAGCCGCTGGAGCACATCGCGGCGGACCATCTTGAGCGCGAAGTTCACGTCGCGCACCGGGATGCCGAGGGCGAGGCGGATCAGCCCGTTGTAGACCGACGAGTAGAGGCGGCGGCGGAGGCCGTCGTCGCGGCCCTCGCGGTAGCCGGCCAGCACGTCGGCGCCCGACGCCTCGAAGTGGCGGTAGGCGTCGGCGAGCGCGCGCATATCGAAAGGGAGGTCGGCGTCGGTGTAGATGACCACGCGCCCGCGCGCGGCGGCGAAGCCCGAGCGGATCGCCCCGCCAAGCCCCTTGTTGGTTTCGTGGTGGATGGGCCGCACGCGGCCGGGGTGCGCGGCAGCGAGGCGGTCGGCCAGCGCACCCGTCCCGTCGGTAGAGGCGTCGTTCACGACGACGATCTCCCACGCGCGGGTAATGCTTTCGAGCGGCGGCACCGCCTGCGCGACGGCCTCTTCGAGGTTCCCTGCCTCGTTGAACGCCGGCAGCACGAGCGAGACCTCCGGCATGGGGGCCGAGGCCGGGGCGGGCTGGGGGGCGGGTGCGGTCGAGACCTCCACGGACAGGCAGCGGACGGGGCCGCAAGATACGCGGCGCCCTCAGCGGCGCAGGCGGCCGAGCGCGCGGAGCAGCGGGTGCCCCACCCACCGCGCGCGCAGCCGGGCGATGCGCGCACCGCCGAAGCCGAGCTTGAAGGCCGCGACCTCCGGCACGTTCGCGCCGCCGAGGTAGAGCCGCTGCGTACCCTCCTCGCGCAGCCGTGCGGCGAGCACCGCGAGCAGCACCGTCATGGCGGGGCCGGGGCGGCTCCCCATCAGCCAGAGGTGCGCCGTCGGGGCGCCGGGAACGTAGAGCACGGCCCCCTCGGGCGCCTCGCTCCCCGGAGCGAGCGCGGCGAGCGCGCTCACCTCGCCGGAGGCCACCAGCCGGGCCGCCATCGCGCGGAGGGGTGCGTGGGGGAGGGGGCCGAGCCCCTTGCGGTCGAGGGCGAAGCCGGCCAGCGCCACGGCTGCCTCGGCGTGGCGGGGGTCGTCCTCGATGCGGTAGGCCTCGCCGTGCCTCCGCACGAGCTTCTGCGCGGAGCGCCGCCACCCCGCCTCGACGGGTCCCTCCGCAGGGATCGGCATCTCCGCGATCCATTCCTGCGTGACGCCGAACCCCGCCCGCTCGAACGGGGCCGGGTCGGCGAGCGTGGGGTGGAGGACGAACGTGGCCTGGTGTACGCTCCGGCCGACGCGGCTCATCAGGCCTTCCAGCGCGGTAGCCCCTTCCGGGGTCGGTGCGACCAGTGGCGTCACGTACTCGACCGAGAGGGGGAGCACAGCCGCACGGAAGGGCCCGCGCTTCCGTTCGAGGAGGACCACCCCCGCGTCCGGAACGTCGTCGTCGCCGACGAGGAGGAGCCGCCCGCGTAGCCCGTACGCCGCACACGCCGCGTCGACGAAGGGGAGCGCCGAGAACGGGTTCCGCTGCGGGCTTTTTCGCTCCAGCGCCGCGTACCGCCGCCGGGCGTCGGCGTCATCGAGCAGGGTGAGGGTCGCTTCCAGAGGTCAAGAGATAGAGACCCCGCCAAACTGCTCACCGCCGGCCGCAATCTCCAAACTCTACAGGATGTACTGGCTGAGGTCGCGGTTCTGCGCGATGGGGGCCAGCCGCGTGCGCACGTCGTCGGCGTCCACCGTGATGGTTTCGCTCGTGGCGCCGTCGGGGAGCGCGAAGAGGTGCTCCTCCAGCAGCGTCGTCAGGATGGTGTGGAGCCGCCGCGCGCCAATGTTCTCGACCTCCGCGTTGACCTGCGCCGCCAGCCGGGCGATCTCGTGGACGGCCTCGTCGGTGAACGTGAGCGCCACGCCCTCGGAGGCGAACAGCGCGGCGTACTGCTTGAGGAGCGCGTTCTGGGGGACGGTCAGGATGCGGACGAAGTCGCCCTCCGTCAGGCTGTGCAGCTCCACGCGGATGGGGAAGCGGCCCTGCAACTCGGGGATGAGGTCGCTCGGCTTCGAGACGTGGAACGCGCCGGAGGCGATGAACAGGATGTGGTCGGTCTTGACGGCGCCGTACTTCGTCATCACCGTCGAGCCTTCGACGATGGGGAGGAGATCGCGCTGGACGCCTTCGCGCGAGACGTCGGGCCCGCCGCGCCCCTCGGCACCGCCGCGCCCGGCCACCTTGTCGATCTCGTCGATGAACACGATGCCGGCCTGCTCAACCCGGCGGAGGGCTTCCGTCGTGGCGGCGTCCACGTCGACGAGCTTCTGCGCCTCCTCCTGCGTGAGGAGCTCGAGCGCCTCGGGCACCTTCACGCGGCGCTTCTTCCGCTGGCGGCCGAGGTTGCCGAACAGCTCCTGGAGGTTGATCCCCATCTCCTCCATCCCCATCGGGCCGAACATCTGGAGCGTGGGGTTCCGGTCGAGCGTCACGTCCACCTCCACCTCGCGGTCGTCGAGGGTGCCGGCGCGGAGCATCCCGCGGAACCGCTCACGGGTGCGGCCGGCGCCGTCCTCGTCGGCCGACACCTCCGGGCTGAACCCGGGCATCGGGCCGGCGAACCCGCTCTTGCGGCGCTCCGTCGGGAGGAGGAGGTCGAGCAGCCGCTCCTCGGCGCGGACGGCCGCCTTCCCGTGGACGCGCTCGGCCTGCTCCTCTTTCGCCTGCGTGACGGCGAGCTCCACGAGGTCGCGGATCATCGCCTCCACGTCGCGGCCGACGTAGCCGACCTCGGTGAACTTCGTCGCCTCCACTTTGATGAACGGGGCGCCGGTGAGGCGGGCCAGGCGCCGCGCGATCTCCGTTTTGCCCACGCCCGTCGGCCCGATCATGACGATGTTGTTGGGCATGATCTCGTCGCGCATGCCCTCGGGCGCGTGGAGCCGCCGCCAGCGGTTCCGTAGCGCGATGGCGACGCTCTTCTTCGCCTCGTCCTGCCCGACGACGTAGCGGTCGAGCTCCTCGACGATGCGGCGCGGCGTGAGCGCGCGCATCGCGTCGTCGGGGGAAGGGGTGGGGACGGCGTCGGGGACGGGCTGCGGCGCGGGGATCATCTGCACGGGAGGCTCGGAAGGGGAGGCCGGTAGACGAGGGAGGCGCGGTCGGGGTTGCCGCCGCGCCTCCCGAAACCGCCGTGAAGGATTCGGTGAAGGGCTCAGGCCGCCTCGTCTTCCTCGTCCTCCTCGAAATCCCCCTCCTCCTCGACGGCCTCGTCCTCGTCGAAGTCGTCGTCGTACTCCGCGTCGGCCCCCTCGAATTCCTCGTCCTCGTCGTCCACGAAGTCGTAGGCCTCCTCGGCGAGGCCGTCGCCGGAGGCGTGGGCGCCGCGCACCTCCTCGCGGATCTCCTGCACGGCCGGGTGCGCCGGGTTCAGGATGAGCACGGTGTAGTCGTAGGGCATCCCGCGCCGCCGCTCCAGGCGGACGGCCCCGGCCTCTTCGAGCTCGCCGATGAGCGTCTTGGGGTCGGTGTCGTCGAAGTCGCCGAGCTCCTCGGAGAGCTTGCGGAGGAGCGGCGTGAGGTACACCTCCTCGTACTGCCCGAAGAACCGCTCGATGACTTCGAGGGCGTCGTAGTCGCGGTCATCGGGGAGCTCCTTGACCGTGTTGAACCGGGCGGGGTCGTGGACGGCCGGAGCCGAGGGGCTCGCCCCGTCCTCGGCCATCGCGCCGCGGGCCTCCTCGGGCAGGAGGTCCTCGGCGGGGAGGAAGTAGCCGGCCTGCGTGAAGTCGAGGAGGTGGGCGGAGAGGTGGTCGCGGAAGGCCACCATGACGACGCGGCGGCCGGCGGCCTGGAGCGCCTGCACGACGGGGACGTAGTCGCGGTCGCCCGAGAAGAGGACGAAGGTGTCCACCTCCGGGTGGCGGTCGCGGATCTCGACGGCGTCGAGGGCGAGCTGGAGGTCGGTCGTGTTCCGGTGCATCGTGCTGGGGACGTACACCGGCTGGATGCCGTGGAGGTAGAGCGCGCGCTGGACGTGGCGGACGTGCTCGTCGAGCCCGCCGAAGTCGGCGTAGGCGTACCCCCGCGCGATGCGGACGCCCTCGCTGGCGAGCCGCTGCCGAAGGGCCTCTACCATGGCCGCGGCCTGGTCGCCCGGCGAGGCGGGGTGGGCCAGGCGGTTCTTCAGGAAGTGGTAGAGGTTCT
The DNA here is from genome assembly GCA_035628035.1 of Rubricoccaceae bacterium. Classification (GTDB taxonomy): domain Bacteria; phylum Bacteroidota; class Rhodothermia; order Rhodothermales; family Rubricoccaceae; genus DASPKS01. Next base: position 4,369 of record DASPKS010000175.1, on the reverse strand, counting down.
GGTAGTCGACGAGGACGGCCGCGCAGTGGGCGGGCGTCGCCGGGGTCGTAGCGTCGCTCATGCTTTCGTGATCAATGAGGGCTCGGCCTTCGAGGCGGGCGTCTGCTGCCCGTCGAGCTCGAGCACGGTGAGGTTGTGGTTGGTGTAGATGCAGATGTCGGCGGCGATGTGGAGGGCCTCCTCGACGACCTCGCGCGCGGAGAGGTGGGGGCTGTGCTTGAGGAGGGCCCGCGCCGCCGCGAGCGCGTACGCCCCGCCCGAGCCGATGGCAACGATGGGGTCGTCGGGCTCGATGACGTCGCCGGTGCCGGAGACGAGGAGGAGGCGGTCGGCGGCGGCCACGGCGAGGAGCGCCTCGAGGCGGCGGAGGTAGCGGTCGGTCCGCCAGTCCTTCGCCAGCTCCACGGCGGCCCGCGTGAGGTTGCCGCCGTACTGCTGGAGCTTCCCCTCGAACCGCTCGAACAGCGTGAAGGCGTCGGCGGTCGCCCCGGCGAACCCCGCCAGCACCCGCCCGTCGTGGAGGCGGCGCACCTTCTGGACGCGGTGCTTGAGCACGGTGTCCTTGAGGGTGGCCTGGCCGTCGGAGCCTAGGGCTACGCGGCCGTTGTGCAGCACCCCGAGGACGGTCGTGGAACGAAGGCGGGCCGGCTCAGCCCGGGATGAACGCTTCTTCAATGGTAAACCCAGCAACGCATCAGCCGGCGGCGCTCTCTGCCGCCGGGGGGAATATACATGCCCCGGCCGCCCGGTCCTATCTCACCACACCATCTGGGCCAGCACCTCGACGGCGGCGTCCTGCGCCTGGGTCACGCGGCTCGTCGACACCGAGTAGTTGTTGCAGAGGAACGCGAAGGCCAGCCGGCGGCCGGAGGTGGACGTGACGTACCCGGCCAGCGTCCGCACCCCGCTGATGAAGCCGGTCTTGGCGCGGACGTTCCCGTGCGCGGCGCCGCTCTGGAACCGCCGCTCCAGCGTGCCCGTCCGCCCCCCGACGGCGAGCGACTGGTAGAACGCGCGGCGGACGTCAGGATCGTCGTGGGCGCGCATGGCGCGGAGGACGCCCACGAGCGCGCGCGGCGTCACGCGGTTGAGCGGGGAGAGCCCCGAGCCGTCAACGGTGTAGAGGCCGTCGGTGTCGACGTCCCAGCGGTCGAGGGTCTCGTAGAGCACGTCGACGCCGGCCTGGACGGAGCCGGGGGGGGCGTAGCCGCCCGCGTAGCGGTACGCGCCGAGCGTGCGGAGGAGGTGCTCGGCGAAGAGGTTGTGGCTCTCGGTGTTCGTCACCGTCACGATCTCGGACAGCGTCGGCGAGCGGTGGACGGCCACCTCGGTGAGGGTGGCGTAGTCGGGCGGAACGGGGCGCTCGTCCCCGTCGAGGGCCTCGCCGTCGACGCGGATGCCGGCGTCGCGGAGGGCGCCGCGGAGCGCGCGGACGAAGTACCGCGTCGGGTTGTAGACCGTCACGTGCTCGGTGTCGGCGCGGGCCACCGGCACCTCGGTGGTGACGAGGATCACGTTCGAGCCGTCGTCGCGGGCGTACCCCTCGGCGATGGAGCCCCCTCGCGGGCGCGTCGTGCTCTGGTTGACGATCTCGACGTAGTCGGAGAACCGAGGGGTCCACGAGACGTCGGCGCGGGCGCCGGGCCGCGTGCCGCGCACGACCACCTCCACGACGCCCTCGGCGTAGGAGAGCCCGCTCACCTCGGCGGCGTAGTAGTAGGGGCGGTCCTCGGGGTCCCACCCCTCGCCCCACGTGATGTCGTCGAAGATGTCGTCGTCGCCGACGACGTCGCCGGTGACGCGGGTGATGCCGTAGGCGTAGAGGGCGCGGGCCCACGCACGGAAGGGCTCGCGGGCGTTGCCGAGCGTGCGCCCGCCGAGGGTGGGGTCGCCCGCCCCGCGCACGATGAGGTCGCCGTAGAGCGTGCCGTCCTGGACGTCGCCGTCGAGGTACAGGCGGGTCTCGTAGCGGAACCCCGGGCCGAGCGCGTCGAGCGCGGCGGCGGTGACGAGGACCTTCTGCGTGGACGCCGGGACGAACCGCCCGTTGGCGCGGCGGCCGTAGAGCGTCTCCCCCGTCTCGATGTCCACCACGAGGGCGCCCCAGTCGGCGTCTTCGAAGGCCTCGGCGTCGAACAGCTCATCGAGCCGCCGCTCCAGCGCGCCCGCGCTGCGGACGGGCTGGGCGACGGCCGTGGCCGCGGTGAGGAGGACGAGGAGGGAGAGGGCCGGCAGGCGCATCGGGAAGGGGAGGTGTCGTCAGGCGGGGGAGGAACGTACTTCCCGGCCGCGTTCGCGTCCGCCGAGGTATCGGCCGGCCGCGCGGCCGTACTAACCCGGGCGGCCGTGGGCTAGAGCGAGTCCGGCTCGACGCGGTCCCGGTTCGGGTCCACGGGCGGGGCGCCCTCGGCGGCGGCGGCGGCCTGCGCCTCGAGGGCGGCCTGGGCCGGGTCGGGCTTGGCCAGGAGCACGTACACGTAGTTGACCCGCGAGACGGGGGCGGCCGGGCGGAGGTAGATCACGAGGTCGTTCCGCCCCCGGGCGGCGAACACCGAGTCGACGACGCCGATGGGGAGGCCGGGCGGGAAGACGTCGGAGTACCCGCTCGTCGTCACGAGGTCGCCCCGGCGCACGGGCTCCGTCTTCACGACGTACTCCATGAGGAGGCGGTCGTAGAGCCGGCCGTCCCAGCGGACGATCCCGTCCTGCTGGAGGCGGTCGAGCCGGGCCGGGACGGAGAACCGCGTGTTCTGGTGCGGCATCACGAGCGAATGGCTCCGCCCCACGAGGACCACCTTCCCCACGATCCCCCGCTCGTCGATCACGGGCATCCCCACCTCGATGCTGTCCGACGCCCCGGCATTGATGGTGAGGAGGTTCTCCTGCTGCGTGATGTCCTTCCCGACGACGCGAGCGAGGACATGGGGGACGCTGAGGGTATCGGCGAAGCCGAGGAGCGCGCGGAGCCGCTCGTTCTCGATGCGCGCTTCGCGGAGCCGCGCCACCTCGGCCGAGAGCTCCAGCGCCTGCGTCCGGAGGCGGTCATTCTCCGAGAGCGCCCGGGTGTACCGGCCGACCCCCGAGAAGGCGCCCTCCACGCGGGCCGTCACGGCGAGGCTCCCCGCGCGGGCCGCCCGGAGCACGGGCGCGTTCCGCGTGAGGAGCACGGCGAGGGCCACGAGGAGGCACACGCCGAACACGACCCAGTCGCGGCTCTTCTCCCAGAGTTTGGCGGCGGTGAGGGCCATCGGCAGCGGGTGCGGTGAGGGGCGGGCGAACCTACCCCCGACCGGCCGACTAGTTCGCCTGCGCTAGTTCGAGAGCACGCGCATGTAGGCGTCCATGTCCTCCAGGACGTACCCCGTGCCGCGGACGACGGCCGTCAGCGGGTCCTCGGAGACGAACACGGGCAGCTCGGTCCGCTCGCGGAGGTACTCGTCGAGCCCCTTGAGGAGGGCGCCGCCGCCGGTGAGCATGATCCCGCGCTCCAGCACGTCGCCGCCGAGCTCGGGCGGGGTACCCTCGAGCGCGCGCACGACGGCCGCGGCGATCTGGTTGATCGGCGCGCGGAGCGCCTCGCGCACGTCCTCGGAGGAGACCACGCGGACCTTAGGGACGCCCGAGACGAGGTCGCGCCCTTTCACGGAGAGCTCCAGCTCGGGGTCGAGCTTCGTCGCGCTCCCGATCTCGCACTTGATCCGCTCGGCCGTCCGCTCCCCGATGAGGAGGTTGTGGTGCTTCTTGAAGTACTGCACGATGGCGGCGTCGAGCTCGTTGCCGCCGATGCGGATGGACTCGTCCACGACGAGCCCCGAGAGCGCGATGACGGCGATCTCGGTGGTGCCGCCCCCGATGTCCACGATCATGTTGCCGACGGGCTCGTTCACCTTCAGCCCGATCCCGATGGCCGCCGCCATCGGCTCGTCGATGAGCTTGACCTCCTTCGCCCCGGCGTAGGTGGCCGAGTCGCGGACGGCCCGCTTCTCGACCTCCGTGATCCCCGAGGGGACCCCGATCACCATCCGCCGGATGCCCGTGAACCAGGACGGCTTCACCTTCCGGATGAGCTCCTTGATGAGGTGCTCGGCCACCTGGAAGTCGGCGATGACCCCGTCGTTGAGGGGGCGGACCGTCTCGATGTCCTTGTGCGTCCGCTCGTGCATCTGGAGCGCCTCCATCCCGACGGCCTCGACCTTCCCGGTCGAGCGGCGGAGGGCCACGATGGACGGCTCGTTGAGGACGATCCCCTTGTCGCGGACGTAGACGAGGGTGTTCGCGGTGCCGAGGTCGATCGCGACGTCGGTGGAGAACGGGTTGAACACCGGAGGGCGGGCTAGGCGGCGGGAGGGCCCCCTCCGAGAAACCACAA